>CALNCC010000079.1 GCA_937875275.1 uncultured Dysgonomonas sp.
ACAACAACTTTCAATCAAGAAGTTTTATCTCGAAGACAAATCGTATGCCGACATTGTAAGTGAAACCGGATATAATATGAAAAGCGTGAAAAGCTATATTCAGAACGGGAAACGGAATCTGAAAATATGTATAGAAAAGCTACTTAAAGAATGAACCTACTTGATTACATAAAAGGACAGAGACGAGGAAAGGACGCCAACGCAATAGAAAGGGCTTCTTTTTCCGATCCTTTTTTGAGGGATGCGATAGATGGATTCGATAGTGTAAAAGGCGATCATCTTGCAGCTATCCGAGATATGCAGCATGCGATATACAAGCCCTCATCACAAAAGGGCATCTCAATGCCGATTATCGGATGGATAGTAGCGGCATGTTTATTCATAGGTGTATTGGGCGGAGGATATCAGTTTTTGAAACCGGCTCCCCTATTTTTACCGGAGAATACCGACTTTGCCATCATAGACCTTCCCGTTCCTGAAAACACCTACGCTCAATTAGACAGAAGCCTGCCTGTATATTCCGATATTGTCATAGGCAAAGATGTAGTTACCACGAGGGATACTGACGGTATATCGCTTTACCCAAGCGACCAATATCAAGACAGTGAAGGAGCATTGTCATTGGAGTCTATTGATATATATGTTCCAAACGACGTGTACGATGCCAACCAAACGCTTATAGAAAAGCATAATGCAAATGTAAACTTCATCATCGAATCGGGAGGAAGAATCATAGATATGTACATCCCCGATAGTGATCGGAAAAACGACATCGCAAATCAGATTCTCACATTCTAAGTCTTCGACTTTTAAGACGCCATCACTCCTCGTCTTCCAATAAATCGGGGCGTAACAGCCTTGTTCGCTCCATTGCTTGCTGCAACTTCCACTCATCTATTTTTGCTTGATGACCCGATAGTAGAATATCGGGCACGCCCCAACCTTTATACTCTGCCGGACGCGTATATACAGGGGGAGCCAACAAATTGTCCTGAAACGAGTCGGATAGTGCTGACTGCTCGTCGCCTATTGCTCCCGGCAACAATCTCACGATGGCATCAGTGATAACGACAGCAGGCAGTTCTCCGCCGGTCAGTACGAAATCGCCAACCGACACCTCTCTGGTTATCAGATGCTCCCTCACTCGATAGTCGATTCCTTTATAGTGCCCGCACAGGATAATGATATTGTTGAGCATAGACATGCCATTTGCCATCGGTTGATCGAAAGTCTCTCCGTCGGGCGAAGTGTATATTATTTCATCATAAGTTCGTTGCTCCTTCAGCGCGGCAATCGCCTTGTCGATAGGCTCTATCTGCAACACCATACCAGCCTCGCCACCAAATGGATAGTCGTCTACATTACGATGTTTGTCGGTAGAGTAATCTCTCAAGTTGTGAACCACAATATCCACCAAGCCTTTATCTTGAGCTCGTTTGAGAATAGAACAGCCCAAAACACTCGTAAACATTTCGGGAAGAACTGTTAGTATATCTATGCGCATAAACCATATCTTTTTGAATGAGACAGCAAAGGTAGTAAAAGTAACTCTTTTTTCATGCTGTCGCTTTCTCTAATAAGTACGATCGGCGTTTTCAAACAGAGATAAGCCGAAACCAAACCGAACTATCGGAACGGAAATTAATCTTCATATACCTCTTTTAAAACATCTTTATCAGTACGATTACTGACAAATACGCGAAAAATATGTAATTTTGTCATACAACATAATTATAAAGAGGAGGACGCTTATATGGCAAGACCTGATATACAGCAGGTAAAACAACGTTTCGGCATCATCGGGAACACTCCCGAACTGAGTAGGGCTATCGAGATTGCATTGCAAGTAGCCCCAACAGACATGTCGGTACTTGTTACCGGAGAGAGTGGTGTAGGAAAAGAAAACTTCCCTCAGATAATACATCAGTTCAGCCAGCGCAAGCATGGAGCATACATAGCTGTCAACTGTGGATCGATACCCGAAGGGACTATCGACTCCGAACTGTTTGGGCACGAAAAAGGTTCGTTTACAGGAGCTACCGGCGAACGGAAAGGGTACTTCGAAGTAGCCAATGGCGGTACGCTGTTTCTTGACGAGGTGGGCGAATTGCCGTTAGCAACTCAGGCGCGACTGCTACGTGTATTAGAGACTGGCGAATTTATAAAGGTTGGTTCATCGAAAGTCGAAAAGACTGATGTGCGCGTAGTAGCTGCGACCAATTTAGATATGGTAGACGCTACGAAAAGAGGAAAATTCAGAGAAGACCTTTATTACAGGTTAAATACTGTTCCTATTAAGATTCCACCGCTAAGGGATAGAAAAGAGGATATCCCTTTGCTGTTTCGCCGTTTCTCATCCGACTTTGCCGAGAAATACAGCATGCCACCCATTACTCTCACCGAAGAGGCAAAAGCTATGTTGGCAAATTATCGCTGGCCGGGAAACATACGCCAGCTGAAAAATATAACAGAGCAAATATCTATCATAGAGCAGAGCCGGGATATCACGCCCGACATTCTCAAGCTATATCTGCCCAACAACGAAATGAACCTGATACCCACTCATGCTGATGTCGGTGGCGACCACCACACATTCAACAGCGAACGCGAGATATTGTATCAGATACTTTTCGATATGAAAAAGGATATGAATGATCTGAAAAAGATTGTTCACGATCTCATTTCGGGAAAGATAACCCACTCCGACATATTGGAGAAGAACCAATCTGAGGTGAACGAACGCTCACTTGTGCCCATCGTTGTAAACAACGATATGTCCACCATAATATCCGACAGTCCGTCGGGCGGAAAAATTATCCCTAATAAGGTGGAGGATTCTGCCATCATCGACGAACAGGAGTATGGCGAAGATGCAGAGACAGAGACATTCTCTCTCGAAGAGGTGGAAAAAGAAATGATAAAGAAAGCACTTGAGCGCAACAACGGCAAACGCAAGAATGCAGCAAAAGAATTGAAAATATCGGAGCGAACCCTTTACCGAAAAATCAAAGCTTATAACTTAGAAGATTTATGAAAAAAACAATTGTTTTAGTATTTATATTCTCCATGCTGCTTCACGGATGCAGAATGTCATATTCGTTCAATGGAGCGTCTATTGATTACACATTGACCAAAACTATTGCGCTGCACCAGTTTCTCAATCAGGCTCCGATGGTTTATGCGACAACGACCCAGACATTCAACGAAAAAATGAAAGACGTATTTGTCCGCAACACTAAACTGAAAATCACGGATGTAAATCCCGATTTGGAAATAGAAGGAGAGATAACACGATACGATACCACACCTCAGGCTGTGAAAGACGACGCTTACGCTTCGTTGGCACGACTGACAATGACCGTGAAAATGCGCTACAAAAACAATAAAAAGCCGACGGAAGACAAGGAAGAAACCTTCACTGCATACCGAGACTATGACAGTAGCAAAACACTATCGGACGTGCAAGAAGAACTGGACAAACAGCTTGCCGAAGAGATCGTGGATCAGATATTTAATGCGACCATGTCTAACTGGTAACAAAGCTTAGACTTACTCACCGATGAACATTGACTATATATATAAGCACTTAGAGAACAAAAGTAACCCGACAGAGGATGACACACCCTATCTGAAGGTTTTGGCTGACAAATACCCTTATTTTCAGGCAAATCTTTTTATGTACTTAAAATCGGTATCGCTATATGAGAACGGCCATTTCGAAGATGAATTAAGCCGCTTGGCTCTGTTTGTCAAAGACCGGCGAGCCTTGTTTTACTATATATTCGATGAAGAGTATGGTGTATTCACAGATAGACAAAAGGGAGCCAAATCACCTGACGACAAAACGGCGACCTTGCTGTCTGCATTTCTGAATACATTGGATATGGATGAGGACGACTCGCCTATGATTGATCTGAACTTAGACTTTCAGTTGCCCGAATCTGCTTTGGCGACACAAGATTATCTCTCATACCTGAATGCTATTAAGCACGATGACGGAGAAGCAAAAGAGACACCGCCACTAAAGGGACAAGAAATTATCGATGCTTTTATTCTTAAATCGGAAAAAGGAAATCTTAATTTCAATATCGAGCGAGACATTACAGAACGAGAATCGCTATCGGACAACGATATAGCAAATGAACCCAGCCAAGAGAATGATGCAGAATTAAGTGAAGATAACGTATTCTTCACTGAAACATTAGCGAAAATCTATATTAAGCAGAAGAAGTATCAAAAAGCATATAAAATTATTAAACATTTAAGTTTGAATTATCCAGAAAAAAATACTTACTTTGCAGACCAATTGAGTTTTCTCGAAAAATTGATTATAAACTCAAAACACAATAAATAAAAATGAGTGCACTTATTACCGTACTAATTGTAATTGCATCAATCGTACTTATATTAGTTGTCCTTGTACAAAAATCGAAAGGTGGAGGTTTGGCCTCAAATTTTTCATCGTCTAATGCTGTTATGGGAGTACGTAAGACTACCGACTTTATAGAGAAAGTAACTTGGGGTCTTGCCGGTTTTGTAATCGTAATGAGTATTGCTGCCGTAGTAGTAGGTGGTGATCGTACATCTTCTGCTCCTAAGTCAGAAATTGATGCACCCGTGATGCCAACTAACCAATTGCCTGATGTAACAACAGACGCACCGGTTACTCTTCCTCAAGGAGACGCATCTGCCGCCGGAGAAAATCAGAACTAATAAAGTATTTAGAATATACAGAGAAGCTGCCTCTTTTGAAGAGGTGGCTTTTTTTTGTGCGCGCAAAGATAAGAGTGCGTAAATAAAAATCTTCGGGAAAGCAAATCTCGTTATCCAAAGATTTTGAAGAGGATAGAAATAATCCTTTTGCATTATCTAAATTTGAAAATAAAAAAGTACTGTTACCTCATAATGCCTCGTATGTTCCCAAAATAGAGAATTTACTTTGGCACAATGAAAATGTGTTCAGATAACAGTTAGTCTTGATTTATACTTTGCAAGAATCCAGCTATTGTACATGATTCACAATAGGTTCTCCTGTAAACTCGGTATATATCATTTCTCCCATAGATAAAAAAAAGAAAGCTGGAGAATATAAATTCTCTGGCCTTTTTATGATTACTTTTACTAAAAACAATTTTGAATATAAGTTATGGCAGTAAAAAAAATTAAAATTCGAATTTTGGATGAAGCTCTCGAGGACTTGTTTTTTAGGCTTAAAAACACAAAGTGGGCAAATCAAATACAAGGATTGGAATGGAATAAAGGTACAAATAAAGAATATTTACATTCATTGGTTCATTATTGGATAAATGGCTATGATTGGAGAGCACAAGAAAATGAACTGAATCAATTACCACAATATAAATGTAATGTTGACGGAGTTGATATTCATTTCTTTCATATAAAAGGGAAAGGGAAAAATCCGCTCCCTATCATTCTTACACATGGATGGCCAGATAGTTTTTTCCGCTATCAGAAAATTATTCCTTTGCTTACCGACCCAGTTCGCTATAAAGGCAATGCCGATGATTCTTTTGATGTTATAATTCCTTCATTGCCGGGCATCGGTTTTTCGTCAATGTCCGAACCCCGAGGGTTTAACAACTCTCAAGTTGCCGATTTGTGGGCAAAATTGATGACGGAACATTTAGGATATACTAAGTTTGGTGCTGCAGGTGGAGATATCGGGTCGGGTGTTACACGATATTTGGCTCTAAACTATCCCGAATATCTTATAGGTATTCATCTCACCGATGTTGGTATTATCAGGGGGATTATGACTACAAATGATATAGACCTTTCTACTGAAGAGAGGCAATACAAGAATTCAGCCCAACAATGGATTGCTCAGGAAGGTGGCTATATGTCTGTTCAATCAACAAAACCACAAACGATAGCCTATGCTCTGTCCGATTCTCCGGTCGGTTTAGCGGCTTGGATTATAGAGAAGTTCTATTCGTGGAGTGACTGTAGTAATGGATTTGAAAATACATACAGTATGGATGAGTTACTCAACAATGTGATGATATATTGGTTAAACAATTCCATTGCATCTTCGGCAAGGATGTACTATGAGAACACACATTCTTTACCACCTATGGGTAAAATAGATGTTCCAACAGGTCTTGCTCTTTTTGCAAAAGATATCTTACTTCCACCTAAAGCATGGGTAGAGAAAAACTTGAATGTAATGCATTGGACAGAAATTCCACGAGGCGGACATTTTACAGCTATGGAAGAACCTGAGTTATTTGCGTCTGATATTCGTCAGTTTTATCGCATTTTTAGATAAATATGAATCAACTATATATTTTCAATGGCTCGGAAATGTTATCTTATTTCCACACTAAATAACACTGTGGTTTGATTCAGATATGTTCTACCAGATAAATTTACTCACTTTATCGACCGTCCTGATAGTCATTCGTAAGTCTATCCCAAGATAGAGTGTATAGGATTCTATCAATGCAAGATTGAGCTGTCCGAATGGAATATCGGTAGCCTAAATAAAAAGCTTTCAAATTTCTAACTTGACTAAGAAGGAAAGCAATAAGAATTGTCAGAACTTCACTATCTGATAAACGATTGGGCTTGTTACGATGCTTTTTCCCATCATCCTCTTTTAGCAAATAATTAGGAAGTTCTTTGTTAAGTTCTAATGAAAACTCATCACATAAATAGAAAACATCTGTAATTTCACGATGACTTAGCATAATTAAGGAATTACTTATATCGAACTCACGTTAAATTAAAAGAAGAGATGAGGGGTGCATAAGATCAAGAGAAACGACCTTTCTGTGGTGTGGAGCAACTTGACTGTTTATCGCTTTCTCCCTTATATAGCAGTTATAACCCCGACTACACCGACAAGCATCAGTATAGTTCCCACAATACGGTTAAAGACTTTCAGCCCTCGGGGGTTGAAGCGGGAGCGAAGTTTGTCTACAAAATATGTAACTAATAGCCACCAACAGATTGCGCCGACTCCAATAAATAAGACAGCCATCAGTTCATTCACAAATAATCCTGAATCATCAATGATGCTGAATCGGGCAAAAAGAGCTACATATAAGAGGAGTGTTGCTATATTAGATATTGTCAGCAATAAAGATGATATGAAAAGTTTCAAAAAAGGAACAGCAACACTTTCATCGAGTTTCTTTAGATTTCGGGATGGGTTCTTTCGGAAAACAAACGCACCGAATACGATAACGGCAATGCTGCCAACTACTTGTAGGGGAGATTGATGCTGCTGTATAAAGTCGGTGCTAAAACCCATGCCCAAAGCCGCAACGACGGCAAAAAAGGCTATTACCATATCGCCTATCGCCGCACCCAAGCCGGTTACGAGCCCATGTCTACGCCCGTCGTTCAACGTACGTTGTACGCAGAGCATTCCAACAGGCCCCATTGGCGCAGAAGAAAGAAAACCTATAAATAAACCTTTAAGTATGATTTCCAGCATCTGATTTGCTTTTTCCTCACACCATACAGCCATTGTATGGGGCAAGCTTCAGCTCTATATAGAGAGTACAAATATACTTAATTATTTAAACAACCATCCTATAACAAAAGCACTAATATGTCTATGACATATTAGTGCTTCTATTATTATCAAGTTAAACCTATACGTTGTAGCGTATTACGGCTTATTATATTCGGTGAAAACCAATGGCAACTTCATGTATTTTTCAGATTTTCGAAGTATTGCATTTGAGGGATACATTAAGTTATATACACCCGCTACTTGCAGCATTCCATTACTATCATACTCAGCCTTCACGTCTACCGGTATTATCTGATATTTCAGGTATTCAGGCACGGTCTTAGACGGATTCTCCTTGTAGTAGGTGATGTAATGATTGAGCAATTCAGATACATTTGCTGTGGTAGTCTGCCCATAAATCACATATGTGTTAGATACAATGTTGCGATATAGCAAGAACGTAGACACCCCATTAGGCAAAGATCCTTCCTCAAAGAAGTTGGTTATCGAATCGGACGGAATCATCAATAAGAAGTCCGGCCTGTTCACAACATCTTCTTCTTTTTCTGTATATCCATATACTTTGAATGAGGCAGAGTTCAATACCGTATTTGTATTTTTCGCCTTATTGTATATCGACTGGAAAGGGATTTTTAATTCTACATTAAGCCCTGCCGGAGAAGATAAAAATAATTCTGTTTTGTTTGGCTCCAACAACTTATCCGGAACTTTATTCTCCACGTTGTTTAGCTGTATAACTTCGCGCGTAACAGCAAGGCGGAATGTTGAAGTTCGAATAGAGTCTCTTGTGTCATTGTAGTTCCTTCCGGTATATTTATAGTATATATCGAAGTAGGCATTGGGGGCATACAAGATTGTTCCCGAACCAACGGTTGTTGTTATATAAAGTCCTTTGAAGAACTCTCTCATCTCTTTGGTTCCGGTAAAGGTTTCTGGATTGGTACGCCATTGGGCAAGGAATTTCTCTCCAAAAGATTTGTTTACAAGCGTAGACATACTCATTGCCGGGGTAGCTTTTTTCGCCTCATCAATAGTGAATAGACCTTGTCCTAAGAACACCGTTTTGTCACAAAAATCGGCAATGTCGTGATTCGTATATATATCGGTCTTCTCCAAATTCTTTTTATTGACCTCGTATATAGACAAGCCGATAGGAGATAGCGTGTCTCCGGCATATCCGGATAGTAGGATACGTACCTTTGCTGAATCCACTGATATTGCATTTTTATGGAATGCCTGATCTTCGGGGCAATAGAACTCACACAAATAGTCTGACTTTATTTTGCCAAAATCATCACTCACATATTCTCCCAATATACCCACAAACGTTCTGGCGTATATCTTATCTACCGCAATGGTAGAGGCTTCCATGTTTACCGTGTCTACCGACAGGAAGATGTCATCACCTCCGGGCTTTGTGTCCAATCCTACCGAATTGAGATCGTCATCACACGATATATTCATCAGGCAGAGGGCTGATATTGCAATGTATAAATAATAATTAAACTTCATCTAATATTATGTTAGTTTTTAAACTGGCCTCAAATATCCTAAAAAATGCTGTTTTCTTGAAATAAAACAGCATTTTTCTCAATTTATTATTTTTATGTCTTTACAAATTATCGTAAAAATCATTTATTGCATCAACCGAAGCCTCTAAGTCGCCTTGATAGAGCAAATGTTTCTTTCCCGATTTTGATACGTAATCTAATACCTCTGCATTCGTATTGTCCTCTATTTGAATGACTCCATCCGAATAGTCTATCGCAAATTTAGTCAATGTTTCAAAATCCACATCTTTTCCTTTCAGTTGCTCTACATGTTTGTCGTTTATGTTATTAAACTTAACATTAGCATGGAACTTGTCTGTGAAAGATTTTTTAAAATCATCTTGATATAGCGAATAAACGACCTTTGAGTTTTTAAAACATGGATCGTCGCCATATGCAGTTTTAATGTATAAAGGGGTCAAAGCCGTCATCCAGCCATGACAATGTATCACATCCGGAATCCAGCGAAGTTTTTTCACGGTTTCCAGCACCCCTCTCACATAAAAAATACTTCTGTCGCTGTTATCATCAAACTCGTTGCCGTCATCATCGATCACCGTCGCTTTGCGCTTGAAGAAATCATCGTTGTCGATGAAGTAAATCTGCATGCGGGCAGCCTGTATCGATGCTACTTTTATTATTAACGGATGATCTGTGTCATCGATAATAAGATTCATACCCGACAAGCGGATAACTTCGTGAAGTTGATTGCGTCTTTCATTAATATTCCCGAAACGGGGCATAAATGTTCTGATCTCTTTCCCTCTTTCCTGTATTGCTTGTGGTAAATGTCTACACGTTGTCGAAATTGGAGATTCCGGTAGATACGGCGTTATTTCCTGAGCAATAAATAGGATTTTCTTTGTACTCATACTATTTAATTATACATCTTTTAGATTCGAACTACAAAGATAATAAAAAAAAATCTGGTTTTATGCAAATTTATTCGCACAATCTATTAATCGTCAGATAAATTATATATACAACGCCTTGATCCAACGTCTTTTTGCGAAAAATAAAAAAGAATCGTAAAAAGAAGTCTATAATTTCATGTTTCCACAAATATTTTGTTGCTTTGTATCCTCAAATAATCATTATGCCGATACTATATCGTGGCGGCTTATTTTTTTTGATAATGAACATTGTATATACTATAAACGAGTTGCAATCTTCACTCGGCAGGTTCAAAGAAGACGGTAAAAGTGTAGGGTATGTGCCCACCATGGGGGCATTGCACAGCGGACACCTGTCTCTTGTACAAGGCGCATTGATGGAGAACGATATATGCGTTGTTTCGATCTTTGTGAACCCGACACAATTCAATAATAAAGAGGATTTGGAGAAATATCCTCGCGACCTTGAGCGAGACTGTGATTTGTTGCATAAGATAAGCAGCAAGGTTGTCGTTTTTGCTCCATCGGTCAGTGAAGTATATCCTTCGCCCGATACAAGACAGTTCGACTTTGGTCAATTAGATAAAGTGATGGAAGGTAAATTCCGTCCGGGACACTTCAATGGAGTAGCTCAGGTTGTCAGCCGCTTGTTCGACATCGTTAAACCCGACAAAGCTTACTTCGGAGAGAAAGATTTTCAACAATTAGCCATCATCAGACAAATGGTGAAAATGCTGAATCTTGACATCCAAATCGTAGCGATGCCTATCGTCCGCCAAGAAAGTGGATTAGCACTGAGCAGTCGCAACGAACGATTGACTGACGGACAAAAAATAATTGCAACGAATATATCCCGAACTCTCTTTCAGAGTAGAGATGAGTGGATGCCTCAATTTTCAGTAAAAGAGACCATCTGTAAAACAATAGACAAGGTAAATTCTTTCGACGGATTGCAGGTAGAGTATTTCGAGATTGTGGATGGCGACACATTGCAGCCTGTTGCCTCATGGGGTGAATCTGAATACATCGTAGGATGCATTACCGTTTTTTGTGGCGATGTACGCCTTATAGATAACATTGTATACATAGCAGAAAACCAAAAATAAAAATGGTTATAGAAGTTATAAAATCGAAATTGCACAGAGTTACTGTTACTGAAGCTAACCTGAATTATATTGGCAGCATCACCATAGATGAAGATCTGATGGATGCTGTAAACATCATCGAGGGCGAAAAAGTACAAATTGTAAACAATAACAATGGCGAACGTTTAGAGACATACGTCATCAAAGGGAAACGTGGTTCGGGATCTATTTGCCTGAATGGAGCTGCCGCCCGCAAGGTGCAACCGGGGGATATTGTTATCATCATGTCTTATGCTCAAATAGACTTTGAGGAAGCCAAGTCATTCAAGCCTTGGGTGGCATTTCCCGACACTAAGACTAATAAAATTATAAGATAAGACTCTCTTCTTAATTATCTTTCTAACCCAATAAATAGAATGTACACCTACCGTGATATATGGAAGGTCAGCGTGCCTATCATGCTTGGCTTGCTTGCTCAAAATATTGTGCAGCTTACTGCAACATACTTCCTTGGCATGGTGGGACCCGTTGAACAAGGCGCATCGGGCTTGGCGGGTATTTATTACATCGCCTGTTTTGTGATATGTTTCGGATTCAGCATCGGAGGACAGATATTGATCAGCCGACGCAATGGAGAAAAAAATTATGACAAGATAGGTACGATTGTCATTCAAGGTGTATTGTTTCTGTTGCTGCTTGCAACGGTTCTCTTCTTTGGCTCAGGATTTATTTCTCACAATATCCTGTCCCTGTTTATGAAATCACAAGAGGTGTACGAGGCTGTCGACACTTACCTGTCGTGGCGCATATACGGATTCTTTTTTGCAGCAATCAATGTCATGTTCCGTGCTTTTTATGTGGGCATAGCCCGCACATCCGTCTTGACGATTAATGCTGTGGTAATGGGTGTTGTCAACTTTATAGGCGACTATACTCTTATCTTTGGTAACTTCGGATTCCCTGAATTAGGAATTGCCGGTGCCGGTATAGCTGCTGTTATTTCAGAGATAGCATCAGTCTTATTCTTTATTGCGTATACTATAAAAACAGTCGATCTCAAAAAGTACGGATTCAGCATCGACCACATCAGATTTAAGCTTTCTGTTATAAAAAACATATTGAGTATATCATCATTTACGATGGCACAATATCTGATATCCATGTCTATTTGGTTTATATTTTTTATAGCAATAGAGCAACATTCCGAAGAAGCATTGGTAATAACAAATATTGTGCGAAATTTCTATATGGTATTTTTTATTCCGATGAATGCCTTTGCCACAACAGCCAATACATTGGTTGGGAATACAATGGGGGCATCTCGTGTAAAAGATGTTGTCCCACTCGTCAAAAGAATCGCACTACTCAGCCTCAGTGTTATATTAGTGCTGATGGTAGTAACGGTATCAGGTGCTGAGTTTTGGATATCATTTCTCGCACCACACAAAGATGCAGCACTGATTGCCGCAACAGTTGCGCCTCTCTTGGTGGTTGTTTTCATGCTGCCGGTGTGCAGCGTAGCAAATGTCGCTTTCAATGCTATATCGGGAACCGGAAACACGCGCGATGCACTCATCATGGAGATTGTAACATTGATTCTGTATGTTGCGTATATGTACTGGATTGTTATCTACAAGCAATCTTCGGTTACCGTAGCCTGGACAGTGGAATATGTATATTGGGGATCACTCTTGATTTTCTCTTTATTATATTTCAAATACGCAAAATGGCAAAAGAAAAGAATATAGAAGCAAAAAGAAGCCGACGGATTTATTTTCGTCGGCTTCTTTTTGCTCAGAGTAAATCCGAGTTTATTTGTTATACATTGAGCATGCTTGCTGCATCTTCATCCATAAACCAGTATAGATATCCCCGTTTAGGATTGACACGTGCGGCAGGATATTTATTCAAAAATATTTCTCTATCCTTGATTATATCCTTCACCTTTTGTGCTTTATTCTCACCCATTACAAGGAATACAACATATTGCGCATTGTTTATGACTGTTCCACTCACCGAAACACGCTTCATCTTACTCGCCGGATGCTCGCCGACAACACATGTTTTTTTACTATCCCATAGTTTCATCTGATTGGGAAAGATTGAGGCTGTGTGTCCGTCATCTCCCAGTCCGAGCATTACAAGTTCGAAGCATGGCACACCTTCGTTTTGCAGGAGTTTTCGTTCTAAGATTTGCCCGTAACGTTCCGCTTCTTCTTCCGGTTCGCTCTCTCCATGTATTCTGCGTACATTCCTCGGCAATATATTAGGAATTTTCGACAGCAGATGCTCTTTAGTCATGCTGTAATTGTTCATGTCGTTTTCGAGAGGGACACAGCGTTCATCTCCCCAAAAGAGAGTGATGCGTTCCCACGGAATCGAATCGGTACAGTTTTCAGCCCAATAATCGAAGATCGCTTTGGGTGTAGTTCCTCCCGACAAGGCGATATTCATGTGCGGGTACACTTTTAGTAAATTCAGGATAAAGTCTGTAAAGCCTTTGCTCAAAGCTTCTGCGTTAGGATAAATTTTCAGTTTTTCTTCCATTATCTTTATTTATAATTCACAATACATACCATCATCGGCAAGATTCTTACACGGATATCTCCATGTATAATCTTTTCCATCTATGAGGCTGTCTGCATTCTCCGGTCCCCATGTTCCCGAAGGATATCCATGCAGCGCTGCATTCGGATTATCTTTCCAATAATCGAGTATCGGCTGAACGAATTTCCATGTAGCCTCCAAAGCATCGCCCCGTATATACAGCGTAGAATCGCCGGTCATGCAGTCTAATAGCAGACGTTCATATGCTTCCGGCACATACGTTCCGTGCAGATTGGAATAATGGAAATCGAGATTCACATTTGCCACTTCGTAGCCGTTTCCCGGTATTTTCATTATCGTTTTCAACAAGATCCCCTCATCAGGATGGATACGCAAAATTAATTGATTATCTTGATTAAACGAATCTTTGTTGTCAATAAATAATCGGTGAGGAACCGGATTGAAGTGTATAACTACCTCCGAGACCCTTGTGGGAAGGCGTTTCCCCGTTCTCACATAAAATGGCACTCCCGCCCAACGCCAGTTGTCGATAAACAGTTTCATGGCGAAATATGTTTCAGTTTTAGATTCGGGATCAACACCTTTTTCTTCTCTGTAACCCGTCATTTCTTTACCTCTCACTGTTGCCGGCATGTATTGTCCCCTCAGTACATTGTGCTCCAAATCGTCTTTACTCAGTGGGCGCAAAGCTTCAAAGACCTTCAATTTTTCGTTGCGGATAGCTTCGGACTGGATCGACATCGGTGGCTCCATCGCAACTAAGGCCAGCAATTGCAATAAGTGATTCTGTACCATATCCCGCAAAGCTCCGGCATGGTCATAATATCCTCCACGGCTCTCTACACCAATACTTTCTGCCGCCGTTATTTCGACATGATGAATGTAATTTCGATTCCATAGTGGCTCATATATTCCATTTGCAAAACGTGTAACGAGAATGTTCTGGACAGTTTCTTTCCCTAAATAATGATCGATACGGTATATCTGATCTTCTTTATAATTTTCTCGTAGCGACTCGTTTAGCTTGAGGGCAGATTCAAGATCTATACCAAAGGGTTTCTCTACAATCAGTCGGCGAAATCCCTGATCTTGTTTGTTCAATCCTTGTGCAGCTAAATAGCGAGGAATGAGTTCGTATAAATTGGGGGGAGTGGATAGATAGAATATATAATTTCCTTTTGTTTTACAGTCTTTGTTGAGTGTGTCGAGACGTTCTTTTAGTTTTTTATATTCTTTCGCATCCTCTGTGTTTATGGAAAGATAGTGCAATTTGTCGCAAAAAGCGTCAATAACACTTTCTTCCGTATCTTTGGCTATCGCAAATTGCCGTATTCCATCCTTCATCTTTTTTCTGAAATCGGTGTCGGAAAATGAGGTGCGAGCTACGCCAAGTACCGCAAAATTCTCCGGAAGAGCCTTTTGCATGTAAAGTCCAAAAATGGAAGGTATTAATTTTCGATATGTCAAATCGCCCGATGCCCCGAAGATAATTAATATCTGACATGGCGGTACAGTTCTATTCAATCCCATAATCTGTATTTTCTTATACCCGGCTCGACACCCATCTGCACAAGCCGGATATATGTATATCTATTTTAAGCTTTTTTAATTTCGTGCCCGCCAAACTGGTTACGCATGGCTGCAAGGAGCTTCATTGCATACGAACTATCTTGGCGCGATTGGAAACGGGTGTAGAGTGATGCTGTGATGACATGAGCCGGAACATCGAAATCGATTGCTGTCTGCACCGTCCAACGACCCTCTCCACTATCAGACACATAATCTTTTATATCTGTCAATTCTACATCCTCGCTCAGTGCATTACCAATCAGCTCTAACAACCACGACCGTACTACAGAGCCTTGCATCCATGTTTGAGATACTTTTTCTAAGTCTACATCGTATGGGGAGTTTTTCATTATTTCAAAACCTTCGGCATAAGCTTGCATCATTCCATATTCGATGCCGTTATGAACCATCTTTACCATGTGTCCCGATCCGCTTTCGCCACAATATATATATCCATTTTCGGGAGCAAGGGTTTTGAATATTGGCTCAACATAATCACAGGCTTGTTTCTCGCCGCCATACATCAGGCAGTACCCGTTCTTCAATCCCCATACGCCACCACTGGTTCCGCAGTCGAGATATTTCACTCCCTTAGCCGCCACTTTTTTTCCACGCTCCACAGTTTCACGCCAGTAGCTGTTTCCTCCATCAATAATAATGTCGCCGGGAGAAAGAAGAGCGAGCAAGGTTTCTATATTTTCATCAACAGGTTTTCCGGCAGGAACCATGAGCCAAACAATCTTTGGACCATCCAATTTGCCGACTAAGTCTTTCAAACTGTCGGATGCAACAGCACCTTTCGATACAGCCTCGTCAATCTTTGGTCTTGACTGGTTATAAACAACAACTTGGTGTCCTCCTAACAAAAGGCGTTCAACCATTTTTCCGCCCATTTTTCCTAAACCTACGAATCCAATTTTCATAATAATCTTATATTTTAGTTATTTATTAATTCTCTTGTTTATTAACATTCAACTCTTACATAAAGTTTTATTGTTTTATGCTATTGCGAATTTACGTGTTTTGGATGATAAAGAGTAGGTGATAGCTATATAATCTTTATGTAAATACATATACACCTTTACATCAGCAGATTGCCACATTAGAATTGTGGATAGATAATATTTATGATACTATACAGATAGCCGTGATTAATAAATCGTATCTATATTGGCATGGAATATTGGAAAAAGTTATATCTTTACGCCACGAAACATGGGGCACTAGCTCATCTGGCTAGAGCGCGACACTGGCAGTGTCGAGGTGAGCGGTTCGAGTCCGCTGTGCTCCACTACATCGGACAAACTTGATAAAAAGACAGTGTTTTTAAGGTTGGGTTTCCTTAAATATAAAGTTGGTAAGTGTTTGCTTTTTATATTTAAATCTTTTCGCATCGCTTTATATAAAAACGTAAGATATTTATCGTGTTCTTCTGATGATTTACCAACGCCATACTTCTCAAATTCTAATAAACTAATCACAACATCATCACTTGCAATAAGTAATAACTTATTTCTTGCTGTTGTATAATCTTTTATTTCTTGTTTCCCATTATAAGACGCTAATGCCTGCAATGCATCTATATAAGAAGTGTAATGGTCTTCTACTAATTTTCGTAGTTGTAATTCAATATTATTTTTATTTGCTAAAATAGCTCCTAATATTGCAACACCAATAGCTACTATCGCCCCTATTATTGAAATATATAGTTCCATATATTAATCGTGAAAATATAAAACATAGGGGGGAGTAGACTTGAAGGTCTACTCTTATTTATAGTAAAAACTCAGTGTGGAAGCCTGTATCCACCACATAAGATACAAATATATATCTAGATATATATTTGTATCTTATGTGGTGGATACAGGCTTCCACACTGAGTTTTTACTATAAATAAGAGTAGACCTTCAAGTCTACTCCCCCCTATGTTTTATATTTTCACGATTAATATATGGAACTATATATTTCAATAATAGGGGCGATAGTAGCTATTGGTGTTGCAATATTAGGAGCTATTTTAGCAAATAAAAATAATATTGAATTACAACTACGAAAATTAGTAGAAGACCATTACACTTCTTATATAGATGCATTGCAGGCATTAGCGTCTTATAATGGGAAACAAGAAATAAAAGATTATACAACAGCAAGAAATAAGTTATTACTTATTGCAAGTGATGATGTTGTGATTAGTTTATTAGAATTTGAGAAGTATGGCGTTGGTAAATCATCAGAAGAACACGATAAATATCTTACGTTTTTATATAAAGCGATGCGAAAAGATTTAAATATAAAAAGCAAACACTTACCAACTTTATATTTAAGGAAACCCAACCTTAAAAACACTGTCTTTTTATCAAGTTTGTCCGATGTAGTGGAGCACAGCGGACTCGAACCGCTCACCTCGACACTGCCAGTGTCGCGCTCTAGCCAGATGAGCTAGTGCCCCATGTTTCGTGGCGTAAAGATATAACTTTTTCCAATATTCCATGCCAATATAGATACGATTTATTAATCACGGCTATCTGTATAGTATCATAAATATTATCTATCCACAATTCTAATGTGGCAATCTGCTGATGTAAAGGTGTATATGTATTTACATAAAGATTATATAGCTATCACCTACTCTTTATCATCCAAAACACGTAAATTCGCAATAGCATAAAACAATAAAACTTTATGTAAGAGTTGAATGTTAATAAACAAGAGAATTAATAAATAACTAAAATATAAGATTATTATGAAAATTGGATTCGTAGGTTTAGGAAAAATGGGCGGAAAAATGGTTGAACGCCTTTTGTTAGGAGGACACCAAGTTGTTGTTTATAACCAGTCAAGACCAAAGATTGACGAGGCTGTATCGAAAGGTGCTGTTGCATCCGACAGTTTGAAAGACTTAGTCGGCAAATTGGATGGTCCAAAGATTGTTTGGCTCATGGTTCCTGCCGGAAAACCTGTTGATGAAAATATAGAAACCTTGCTCGCTCTTCTTTCTCCCGGCGACATTATTATTGATGGAGGAAACAGCTACTGGCGTGAAACTGTGGAGCGTGGAAAAAAAGTGGCGGCTAAGGGAGTGAAATATCTCGACTGCGGAACCAGTGGTGGCGTATGGGGATTGAAGAACGGGTACTGCCTGATGTATGGCGGCGAGAAACAAGCCTGTGATTATGTTGAGCCAATATTCAAAACCCTTGCTCCCGAAAATGGATATATATATTGTGGCGAAAGCGGATCGGGACACATGGTAAAGATGGTTCATAACGGCATCGAATATGGAATGATGCAAGCTTATGCCGAAGGTTTTGAAATAATGAAAAACTCCCCATACGATGTAGACTTAGAAAAAGTATCTCAAACATGGATGCAAGGCTCTGTAGTACGGTCGTGGTTGTTAGAGCTGATTGGTAATGCACTGAGCGAGGATGTAGAATTGACAGATATAAAAGATTATGTGTCTGATAGTGGAGAGGGTCGTTGGACGGTGCAGACAGCAATCGATTTCGATGTTCCGGCTCATGTCATCACAGCATCACTCTACACCCGTTTCCAATCGCGCCAAGATAGTTCGTATGCAATGAAGCTCCTTGCAGCCATGCGTAACCAGTTTGGCGGGCACGAAATTAAAAAAGCTTAAAATAGATATACATATATCCGGCTTGTGCAGATGGGTGTCGAGCCGGGTATAAGAAAATACAGATTATGGGATTGAATAGAACTGTACCGCCATGTCAGATATTAATTATCTTCGGGGCATCGGGCGATTTGACATATCGAAAATTAATACCTTCCATTTTTGGACTTTACATGCAAAAGGCTCTTCCGGAGAATTTTGCGGTACTTGGCGTAGCTCGCACCTCATTTTCCGACACCGATTTCAGAAAAAAGATGAAGGATGGAATACGGCAATTTGCGATAGCCAAAGATACGGAAGAAAGTGTTATTGACGCTTTTTGCGACAAATTGCACTATCTTTCCATAAACACAGAGGATGCGAAAGAATATAAAAAACTAAAAGAACGTCTCGACACACTCAACAAAGACTGTAAAACAAAAGGAAATTATATATTCTATCTATCCACTCCCCCCAATTTATACGAACTCATTCCTCGCTATTTAGCTGCACAAGGATTGAACAAACAAGATCAGGGATTTCGCCGACTGATTGTAGAGAAACCCTTTGGTATAGATCTTGAATCTGCCCTCAAGCTAAACGAGTCGCTACGAGAAAATTATAAAGAAGATCAGATATACCGTATCGATCATTATTTAGGGAAAGAAACTGTCCAGAACATTCTCGTTACACGTTTTGCAAATGGAATATATGAGCCACTATGGAATCGAAATTACATTCATCATGTCGAAATAACGGCGGCAGAAAGTATTGGTGTAGAGAGCCGTGGAGGATATTATGACCATGCCGGAGCTTTGCGGGATATGGTACAGAATCACTTATTGCAATTGCTGGCCTTAGTTGCGATGGAGCCACCGATGTCGATCCAGTCCGAAGCTATCCGCAACGAAAAATTGAAGGTCTTTGAAGCTTTGCGCCCACTGAGTAAAGACGATTTGGAGCACAATGTACTGAGGGGACAATACATGCCGGCAACAGTGAGAGGTAAAGAAATGACGGGTTACAGAGAAGAAAAAGGTGTTGATCCCGAATCTAAAACTGAAACATATTTCGCCATGAAACTGTTTATCGACAACTGGCGTTGGGCGGGAGTGCCATTTTATGTGAGAACGGGGAAACGCCTTCCCACAAGGGTCTCGGAGGTAGTTATACACTTCAATCCGGTTCCTCACCGATTATTTATTGACAACAAAGATTCGTTTAATCAAGATAATCAATTAATTTTGCGTATCCATCCTGATGAGGGGATCTTGTTGAAAACGATAATGAAAATACCGGGAAACGGCTACGAAGTGGCAAATGTGAATCTCGATTTCCATTATTCCAATCTGCACGGAACGTATGTGCCGGAAGCATATGAACGTCTGCTATTAGACTGCATGACCGGCGATTCTACGCTGTATATACGGGGCGATGCTTTGGAGGCTACATGGAAATTCGTTCAGCCGATACTCGATTATTGGAAAGATAATCCGAATGCAGCGCTGCATGGATATCCTTCGGGAACATGGGGACCGGAGAATGCAGACAGCCTCATAGATGGAAAAGATTATACATGGAGATATCCGTGTAAGAATCTTGCCGATGATGGTATGTATTGTGAATTATAAATAAAGATAATGGAAGAAAAACTGAAAATTTATCCTAACGCAGAAGCTTTGAGCAAAGGCTTTACAGACTTTATCCTGAATTTACTAAAAGTGTACCCGCACATGAATATCGCCTTGTCGGGAGGAACTACACCCAAAGCGATCTTCGATTATTGGGCTGAAAACTGTACCGATTCGATTCCGTGGGAACGCATCACTCTCTTTTGGGGAGATGAACGCTGTGTCCCTCTCGAAAACGACATGAACAATTACAGCATGACTAAAGAGCATCTGCTGTCGAAAATTCCTAATATATTGCCGAGGAATGTACGCAGAATACATGGAGAGAGCGAACCGGAAGAAGAAGCGGAACGTTACGGGCAAATCTTAGAACGAAAACTCCTGCAAAACGAAGGTGTGCCATGCTTCGAACTTGTAATGCTCGGACTGGGAGATGACGGACACACAGCCTCAATCTTTCCCAATCAGATGAAACTATGGGATAGTAAAAAAACATGTGTTGTCGGCGAGCATCCGGCGAGTAAGATGAAGCGTGTTTCGGTGAGTGGAACAGTCATAAACAATGCGCAATATGTTGTATTCCTTGTAATGGGTGAGAATAAAGCACAAAAGGTGAAGGATATAATCAAGGATAGAGAAATATTTTTGAATAAATATCCTGCCGCACGTGTCAATCCTAAACGGGGATATCTATACTGGTTTATGGATGAAGATGCAGCAAGCATGCTCAATGTATAACAAATAAACTCGGATTTACTCTGAGCAAAAAGAAGCCGACGAAAATAAATCCGTCGGCTTCTTTTTGCTTCTATATTCTTTTCTTTTGCCATTTTGCGTATTTGAAATATAATAAAGAGAAAATCAAGAGTGATCCCCAATATACATATTCCACTGTCCAGGCTACGGTAACCGAAGATTGCTTGTAGATAACAATCCAGTACATATACGCAACATACAGAATCAATGTTACAATCTCCATGATGAGTGCATCGCGCGTGTTTCCGGTTCCCGATATAGCATTGAAAGCGACATTTGCTACGCTGCACACCGGCAGCATGAAAACAACCACCAAGAGAGGCGCAACTGTTGCGGCAATCAGTGCTGCATCTTTGTGTGGTGCGAGAAATGATATCCAAAACTCAGCACCTGATACCGTTACTACCATCAGCACTAATATAACACTGAGGCTGAGTAGTGCGATTCTTTTGACGAGTGGGACAACATCTTTTACACGAGATGCCCCCATTGTATTCCCAACCAATGTATTGGCTGTTGTGGCAAAGGCATTCATCGGAATAAAAAATACCATATAGAAATTTCGCACAATATTTGTTATTACCAATGCTTCTTCGGAATGTTGCTCTATTGCTATAAAAAATATAAACCAAATAGACATGGATATCAGATATTGTGCCATCGTAAATGATGATATACTCAATATGTTTTTTATAACAGAAAGCTTAAATCTGATGTGGTCGATGCTGAATCCGTACTTTTTGAGATCGACTGTTTTTATAGTATACGCAATAAAGAATAAGACTGATGCTATCTCTGAAATAACAGCAGCTATACCGGCACCGGCAATTCCTAATTCAGGGAATCCGAAGTTACCAAAGATAAGAGTATAGTCGCCTATAAAGTTGACAACACCCATTACCACAGCATTAATCGTCAAGACGGATGTGCGGGCTATGCCCACATAAAAAGCACGGAACATGACATTGATTGCTGCAAAAAAGAATCCGTATATGCGCCACGACAGGTAAGTGTCGACAGCCTCGTACACCTCTTGTGATTTCATAAACAGGGACAGGATATTGTGAGAAATAAATCCTGAGCCAAAGAAGAGAACCGTTGCAAGCAGCAACAGAAACAATACACCTTGAATGACAATCGTACCTATCTTGTCATAATTTTTTTCTCCATTGCGTCGGCTGATCAATATCTGTCCTCCGATGCTGAATCCGAAACATATCACAAAACAGGCGATGTAATAAATACCCGCCAAGCCCGATGCGCCTTGTTCAACGGGTCCCACCATGCCAAGGAAGTATGTTGCAGTAAGCTGCACAATATTTTGAGCAAGCAAGCCAAGCATGATAGGCACGCTGACCTTCCATATATCACGGTAGGTGTACATTCTATTTATTGGGTTAGAAAGATAATTAAGAAGAGAGTCTTATCTTATAATTTTATTAGTCTTAGTGTCGGGAAATGCCACCCAAGGCTTGAATGACTTGGCTTCCTCAAAGTCTATTTGAGCATAAGACATGATGATAACAATATCCCCCGGTTGCACCTTGCGGGCGGCAGCTCCATTCAGGCAAATAGATCCCGAACCACGTTTCCCTTTGATGACGTATGTCTCTAAACGTTCGCCATTGTTATTGTTTACAATTTGTACTTTTTCGCCCTCGATGATGTTTACAGCATCCATCAGATCTTCATCTATGGTGATGCTGCCAATATAATTCAGGTTAGCTTCAGTAACAGTAACTCTGTGCAATTTCGATTTTATAACTTCTATAACCATTTTTATTTTTGGTTTTCTGCTATGTATACAATGTTATCTATAAGGCGTACATCGCCACAAAAAACGGTAATGCATCCTACGATGTATTCAGATTCACCCCATGAGGCAACAGGCTGCAATGTGTCGCCATCCACAATCTCGAAATACTCTACCTGCAATCCGTCGAAAGAATTTACCTTGTCTATTGTTTTACAGATGGTCTCTTTTACTGAAAATTGAGGCATCCACTCATCTCTACTCTGAAAGAGAGTTCGGGATATATTCGTTGCAATTATTTTTTGTCCGTCAGTCAATCGTTCGTTGCGACTGCTCAGTGCTAATCCACTTTCTTGGCGGACGATAGGCATCGCTACGATTTGGATGTCAAGATTCAGCATTTTCACCATTTGTCTGATGATGGCTAATTGTTGAAAATCTTTCTCTCCGAAGTAAGCTTTGTCGGGTTTAACGATGTCGAACAAGCGGCTGACAACCTGAGCTACTCCATTGAAGTGTCCCGGACGGAATTTACCTTCCATCACTTTATCTAATTGACCAAAGTCGAACTGTCTTGTATCGGGCGAAGGATATACTTCACTGACCGATGGAGCAAAAACGACAACCTTGCTGCTTATCTTATGCAACAAATCACAGTCTCGCTCAAGGTCGCGAGGATATTTCTCCAAATCCTCTTTATTATTGAATTGTGTCGGGTTCACAAAGATCGAAACAACGCATATATCGTTCTCCATCAATGCGCCTTGTACAAGAGACAGGTGTCCGCTGTGCAATGCCCCCATGGTGGGCACATACCCTACACTTTTACCGTCTTCTTTGAACCTGCCGAGTGAAGATTGCAACTCGTTTATAGTATATACAATGTTCATTATCAAAAAAAATAAGCCGCCACGATATAGTATCGGCATAATGATTATTTGAGGATACAAAGCAACAAAATATTTGTGGAAACATGAAATTATAGACTTCTTTTTACGATTCTTTTTTATTTTTCGCAAAAAGACGTTGGATCAAGGCGTTGTATATATAATTTATCTGACGATTAATAGATTGTGCGAATAAATTTGCATAAAACCAGATTTTTTTTTATTATCTTTGTAGTTCGAATCTAAAAGATGTATAATTAAATAGTATGAGTACAAAGAAAATCCTATTTATTGCTCAGGAAATAACGCCGTATCTACCGGAATCTCCAATTTCGACAACGTGTAGACATTTACCACAAGCAATACAGGAAAGAGGGAAAGAGATCAGAACATTTATGCCCCGTTTCGGGAATATTAATGAAAGACGCAATCAACTTCACGAAGTTATCCGCTTGTCGGGTATGAATCTTATTATCGATGACACAGATCATCCGTTAATAATAAAAGTAGCATCGATACAGGCTGCCCGCATGCAGATTTACTTCATCGACAACGATGATTTCTTCAAGCGCAAAGCGACGGTGATCGATGATGACGGCAACGAGTTTGATGATAACAGCGACAGAAGTATTTTTTATGTGAGAGGGGTGCTGGAAACCGTGAAAAAACTTCGCTGGATTCCGGATGTGATACATTGTCATGGCTGGATGACGGCTTTGACCCCTTTATACATTAAAACTGCATATGGCGACGATCCATGTTTTAAAAACTCAAAGGTCGTTTATTCGCTATATCAAGATGATTTTAAAAAATCTTTCACAGACAAGTTCCATGCTAATGTTAAGTTTAATAACATAAACGACAAACATGTAGAGCAACTGAAAGGAAAAGATGTGGATTTTGAAACATTGACTAAATTTGCGATAGACTATTCGGATGGAGTCATTCAAATAGAGGACAATACGAATGCAGAGGTATTAGATTACGTATCAAAATCGGGAAAGAAACATTTGCTCTATCAAGGCGACTTAGAGGCTTCGGTTGATGCAATAAATGATTTTTACGATAATTTGTAAAGACATAAAAATAATAAATTGAGAAAAATGCTGTTTTATTTCAAGAAAACAGCATTTTTTAGGATATTTGAGGCCAGTTTAAAAACTAACATAATATTAGATGAAGTTTAATTATTATTTATACATTGCAATATCAGCCCTCTGCCTGATGAATATATCGTGTGATGACGATCTCAATTCGGTAGGATTGGACACAAAGCCCGGAGGTGATGACATCTTCCTGTCGGTAGACACGGTAAACATGGAAGCCTCTACCATTGCGGTAGATAAGATATACGCCAGAACGTTTGTGGGTATATTGGGAGAATATGTGAGTGATGATTTTGGCAAAATAAAGTCAGACTATTTGTGTGAGTTCTATTGCCCCGAAGATCAGGCATTCCATAAAAATGCAATATCAGTGGATTCAGCAAAGGTACGTATCCTACTATCCGGATATGCCGGAGACACGCTATCTCCTATCGGCTTGTCTATATACGAGGTCAATAAAAAGAATTTGGAGAAGACCGATATATATACGAATCACGACATTGCCGATTTTTGTGACAAAACGGTGTTCTTAGGACAAGGTCTATTCACTATTGATGAGGCGAAAAAAGCTACCCCGGCAATGAGTATGTCTACGCTTGTAAACAAATCTTTTGGAGAGAAATTCCTTGCCCAATGGCGTACCAATCCAGAAACCTTTACCGGAACCAAAGAGATGAGAGAGTTCTTCAAAGGACTTTATATAACAACAACCGTTGGTTCGGGAACAATCTTGTATGCCCCCAATGCCTACTTCGATATATACTATAAATATACCGGAAGGAACTACAATGACACAAGAGACTCTATTCGAACTTCAACATTCCGCCTTGCTGTTACGCGCGAAGTTATACAGCTAAACAACGTGGAGAATAAAGTTCCGGATAAGTTGTTGGAGCCAAACAAAACAGAATTATTTTTATCTTCTCCGGCAGGGCTTAATGTAGAATTAAAAATCCCTTTCCAGTCGATATACAATAAGGCGAAAAATACAAATACGGTATTGAACTCTGCCTCATTCAAAGTATATGGATATACAGAAAAAGAAGAAGATGTTGTGAACAGGCCGGACTTCTTATTGATGATTCCGTCCGATTCGATAACCAACTTCTTTGAGGAAGGATCTTTGCCTAATGGGGTGTCTACGTTCTTGCTATATCGCAACATTGTATCTAACACATATGTGATTTATGGGCAGACTACCACAGCAAATGTATCTGAATTGCTCAATCATTACATCACCTACTACAAGGAGAATCCGTCTAAGACCGTGCCTGAATACCTGAAATATCAGATAATACCGGTAGACGTGAAGGCTGAGTATGATAGTAATGGAATGCTGCAAGTAGCGGGTGTATATAACTTAATGTATCCCTCAAATGCAATACTTCGAAAATCTGAAAAATACATGAAGTTGCCATTGGTTTTCACCGAATATAATAAGCCGTAATACGCTACAACGTATAGGTTTAACTTGATAATAATAGAAGCACTAATATGTCATAGACATATTAGTGCTTTTGTTATAGGATGGTTGTTTAAATAATTAAGTATATTTGTACTCTCTATATAGAGCTGAAGCTTGCCCCATACAATGGCTGTATGGTGTGAGGAAAAAGCAAATCAGATGCTGGAAATCATACTTAAAGGTTTATTTATAGGTTTTCTTTCTTCTGCGCCAATGGGGCCTGTTGGAATGCTCTGCGTACAACGTACGTTGAACGACGGGCGTAGACATGGGCTCGTAACCGGCTTGGGTGCGGCGATAGGCGATATGGTAATAGCCTTTTTTGCCGTCGTTGCGGCTTTGGGCATGGGTTTTAGCACCGACTTTATACAGCAGCATCAATCTCCCCTACAAGTAGTTGGCAGCATTGCCGTTATCGTATTCGGTGCGTTTGTTTTCCGAAAGAACCCATCCCGAAATCTAAAGAAACTCGATGAAAGTGTTGCTGTTCCTTTTTTGAAACTTTTCATATCATCTTTATTGCTGACAATATCTAATATAGCAACACTCCTCTTATATGTAGCTCTTTTTGCCCGATTCAGCATCATTGATGATTCAGGATTATTTGTGAATGAACTGATGGCTGTCTTATTTATTGGAGTCGGCGCAATCTGTTGGTGGCTATTAGTTACATATTTTGTAGACAAACTTCGCTCCCGCTTCAACCCCCGAGGGCTGAAAGTCTTTAACCGTATTGTGGGAACTATACTGATGCTTGTCGGTGTAGTCGGGGTTATAACTGCTATATAAGGGAGAAAGCGATAAACAGTCAAGTTGCTCCACACCACAGAAAGGTCGTTTCTCTTGATCTTATGCACCCCTCATCTCTTCTTTTAATTTAACGTGAGTTCGATATAAGTAATTCCTTAATTATGCTAAGTCATCGTGAAATTACAGATGTTTTCTATTTATGTGATGAGTTTTCATTAGAACTTAACAAAGAACTTCCTAATTATTTGCTAAAAGAGGATGATGGGAAAAAGCATCGTAACAAGCCCAATCGTTTATCAGATAGTGAAGTTCTGACAATTCTTATTGCTTTCCTTCTTAGTCAAGTTAGAAATTTGAAAGCTTTTTATTTAGGCTACCGATATTCCATTCGGACAGCTCAATCTTGCATTGATAGAATCCTATACACTCTATCTTGGGATAGACTTACGAATGACTATCAGGACGGTCGATAAAGTGAGTAAATTTATCTGGTAGAACATATCTGAATCAAACCACAGTGTTATTTAGTGTGGAAATAAGATAACATTTCCGAGCCATTGAAAATATATAGTTGATTCATATTTATCTAAAAATGCGATAAAACTGACGAATATCAGACGCAAATAACTCAGGTTCTTCCATAGCTGTAAAATGTCCGCCTCGTGGAATTTCTGTCCAATGCATTACATTCAAGTTTTTCTCTACCCATGCTTTAGGTGGAAGTAAGATATCTTTTGCAAAAAGAGCAAGACCTGTTGGAACATCTATTTTACCCATAGGTGGTAAAGAATGTGTGTTCTCATAGTACATCCTTGCCGAAGATGCAATGGAATTGTTTAACCAATATATCATCACATTGTTGAGTAACTCATCCATACTGTATGTATTTTCAAATCCATTACTACAGTCACTCCACGAATAGAACTTCTCTATAATCCAAGCCGCTAAACCGACCGGAGAATCGGACAGAGCATAGGCTATCGTTTGTGGTTTTGTTGATTGAACAGACATATAGCCACCTTCCTGAGCAATCCATTGTTGGGCTGAATTCTTGTATTGCCTCTCTTCAGTAGAAAGGTCTATATCATTTGTAGTCATAATCCCCCTGATAATACCAACATCGGTGAGATGAATACCTATAAGATATTCGGGATAGTTTAGAGCCAAATATCGTGTAACACCCGACCCGATATCTCCACCTGCAGCACCAAACTTAGTATATCCTAAATGTTCCGTCATCAATTTTGCCCACAAATCGGCAACTTGAGAGTTGTTAAACCCTCGGGGTTCGGACATTGACGAAAAACCGATGCCCGGCAATGAAGGAATTATAACATCAAAAGAATCATCGGCATTGCCTTTATAGCGAACTGGGTCGGTAAGCAAAGGAATAATTTTCTGATAGCGGAAAAAACTATCTGGCCATCCATGTGTAAGAATGATAGGGAGCGGATTTTTCCCTTTCCCTTTTATATGAAAGAAATGAATATCAACTCCGTCAACATTACATTTATATTGTGGTAATTGATTCAGTTCATTTTCTTGTGCTCTCCAATCATAGCCATTTATCCAATAATGAACCAATGAATGTAAATATTCTTTATTTGTACCTTTATTCCATTCCAATCCTTGTATTTGATTTGCCCACTTTGTGTTTTTAAGCCTAAAAAACAAGTCCTCGAGAGCTTCATCCAAAATTCGAATTTTAATTTTTTTTACTGCCATAACTTATATTCAAAATTGTTTTTAGTAAAAGTAATCATAAAAAGGCCAGAGAATTTATATTCTCCAGCTTTCTTTTTTTTATCTATGGGAGAAATGATATATACCGAGTTTACAGGAGAACCTATTGTGAATCATGTACAATAGCTGGATTCTTGCAAAGTATAAATCAAGACTAACTGTTATCTGAACACATTTTCATTGTGCCAAAGTAAATTCTCTATTTTGGGAACATACGAGGCATTATGAGGTAACAGTACTTTTTTATTTTCAAATTTAGATAATGCAAAAGGATTATTTCTATCCTCTTCAAAATCTTTGGATAACGAGATTTGCTTTCCCGAAGATTTTTATTTACGCACTCTTATCTTTGCGCGCACAAAAAAAAGCCACCTCTTCAAAAGAGGCAGCTTCTCTGTATATTCTAAATACTTTATTAGTTCTGATTTTCTCCGGCGGCAGATGCGTCTCCTTGAGGAAGAGTAACCGGTGCGTCTGTTGTTACATCAGGCAATTGGTTAGTTGGCATCACGGGTGCATCAATTTCTGACTTAGGAGCAGAAGATGTACGATCACCACCTACTACTACGGCAGCAATACTCATTACGATTACAAAACCGGCAAGACCCCAAGTTACTTTCTCTATAAAGTCGGTAGTCTTACGTACTCCCATAACAGCATTAGACGATGAAAAATTTGAGGCCAAACCTCCACCTTTCGATTTTTGTACAAGGACAACTAATATAAGTACGATTGATGCAATTACAATTAGTACGGTAATAAGTGCACTCATTTTTATTTATTGTGTTTTGAGTTTATAATCAATTTTTCGAGAAAACTCAATTGGTCTGCAAAGTAAGTATTTTTTTCTGGATAATTCAAACTTAAATGTTTAATAATTTTATATGCTTTTTGATACTTCTTCTGCTTAATATAGATTTTCGCTAATGTTTCAGTGAAGAATACGTTATCTTCACTTAATTCTGCATCATTCTCTTGGCTGGGTTCATTTGCTATATCGTTGTCCGATAGCGATTCTCGTTCTGTAATGTCTCGCTCGATATTGAAATTAAGATTTCCTTTTTCCGATTTAAGAATAAAAGCATCGATAATTTCTTGTCCCTTTAGTGGCGGTGTCTCTTTTGCTTCTCCGTCATCGTGCTTAATAGCATTCAGGTATGAGAGATAATCTTGTGTCGCCAAAGCAGATTCGGGCAACTGAAAGTCTAAGTTCAGATCAATCATAGGCGAGTCGTCCTCATCCATATCCAATGTATTCAGAAATGCAGACAGCAAGGTCGCCGTTTTGTCGTCAGGTGATTTGGCTCCCTTTTGTCTATCTGTGAATACACCATACTCTTCATCGAATATATAGTAAAACAAGGCTCGCCGGTCTTTGACAAACAGAGCCAAGCGGCTTAATTCATCTTCGAAATGGCCGTTCTCATATAGCGATACCGATTTTAAGTACATAAAAAGATTTGCCTGAAAATAAGGGTATTTGTCAGCCAAAACCTTCAGATAGGGTGTGTCATCCTCTGTCGGGTTACTTTTGTTCTCTAAGTGCTTATATATATAGTCAATGTTCATCGGTGAGTAAGTCTAAGCTTTGTTACCAGTTAGACATGGTCGCATTAAATATCTGATCCACGATCTCTTCGGCAAGCTGTTTGTCCAGTTCTTCTTGCACGTCCGATAGTGTTTTGCTACTGTCATAGTCTCGGTATGCAGTGAAGGTTTCTTCCTTGTCTTCCGTCGGCTTTTTATTGTTTTTGTAGCGCATTTTCACGGTCATTGTCAGTCGTGCCAACGAAGCGTAAGCGTCGTCTTTCACAGCCTGAGGTGTGGTATCGTATCGTGTTATCTCTCCTTCTATTTCCAAATCGGGATTTACATCCGTGATTTTCAGTTTAGTGTTGCGGACAAATACGTCTTTCATTTTTTCGTTGAATGTCTGGGTCGTTGTCGCATAAACCATCGGAGCCTGATTGAGAAACTGGTGCAGCGCAATAGTTTTGGTCAATGTGTAATCAATAGACGCTCCATTGAACGAATATGACATTCTGCATCCGTGAAGCAGCATGGAGAATATAAATACTAAAACAATTGTTTTTTTCATAAATCTTCTAAGTTATAAGCTTTGATTTTTCGGTAAAGGGTTCGCTCCGATATTTTCAATTCTTTTGCTGCATTCTTGCGTTTGCCGTTGTTGCGCTCAAGTGCTTTCTTTATCATTTCTTTTTCCACCTCTTCGAGAGAGAATGTCTCTGTCTCTGCATCTTCGCCATACTCCTGTTCGTCGATGATGGCAGAATCCTCCACCTTATTAGGGATAATTTTTCCGCCCGACGGACTGTCGGATATTATGGTGGACATATCGTTGTTTACAACGATGGGCACAAGTGAGCGTTCGTTCACCTCAGATTGGTTCTTCTCCAATATGTCGGAGTGGGTTATCTTTCCCGAAATGAGATCGTGAACAATCTTTTTCAGATCATTCATATCCTTTTTCATATCGAAAAGTATCTGATACAATATCTCGCGTTCGCTGTTGAATGTGTGGTGGTCGCCACCGACATCAGCATGAGTGGGTATCAGGTTCATTTCGTTGTTGGGCAGATATAGCTTGAGAATGTCGGGCGTGATATCCCGGCTCTGCTCTATGATAGATATTTGCTCTGTTATATTTTTCAGCTGGCGTATGTTTCCCGGCCAGCGATAATTTGCCAACATAGCTTTTGCCTCTTCGGTGAGAGTAATGGGTGGCATGCTGTATTTCTCGGCAAAGTCGGATGAGAAACGGCGAAACAGCAAAGGGATATCCTCTTTTCTATCCCTTAGCGGTGGAATCTTAATAGGAACAGTATTTAACCTGTAATAAAGGTCTTCTCTGAATTTTCCTCTTTTCGTAGCGTCTACCATATCTAAATTGGTCGCAGCTACTACGCGCACATCAGTCTTTTCGACTTTCGATGAACCAACCTTTATAAATTCGCCAGTCTCTAATACACGTAGCAGTCGCGCCTGAGTTGCTAACGGCAATTCGCCCACCTCGTCAAGAAACAGCGTACCGCCATTGGCTACTTCGAAGTACCCTTTCCGTTCGCCGGTAGCTCCTGTAAACGAACCTTTTTCGTGCCCAAACAGTTCGGAGTCGATAGTCCCTTCGGGTATCGATCCACAGTTGACAGCTATGTATGCTCCATGCTTGCGCTGGCTGAACTGATGTATTATCTGAGGGAAGTTTTCTTTTCCTACACCACTCTCTCCGGTAACAAGTACCGACATGTCTGTTGGGGCTACTTGCAATGCAATCTCGATAGCCCTACTCAGTTCGGGAGTGTTCCCGATGATGCCGAAACGTTGTTTTACCTGCTGTATATCAGGTCTTGCCATATAAGCGTCCTCCTCTTTATAATTATGTTGTATGACAAAATTACATATTTTTCGCGTATTTGTCAGTAATCGTACTGATAAAGATGTTTTAAAAGAGGTATATGAAGATTAATTTCCGTTCCGATAGTTCGGTTTGGTTTCGGCTTATCTCTGTTTGAAAACGCCGATCGTACTTATTAGAGAAAGCGACAGCATGAAAAAAGAGTTACTTTTACTACCTTTGCTGTCTCATTCAAAAAGATATGGTTTATGCGCATAGATATACTAACAGTTCTTCCCGAAATGTTTACGAGTGTTTTGGGCTGTTCTATTCTCAAACGAGCTCAAGATAAAGGCTTGGTGGATATTGTGGTTCACAACTTGAGAGATTACTCTACCGACAAACATCGTAATGTAGACGACTATCCATTTGGTGGCGAGGCTGGTATGGTGTTGCAGATAGAGCCTATCGACAAGGCGATTGCCGCGCTGAAGGAGCAACGAACTTATGATGAAATAATATACACTTCGCCCGACGGAGAGACTTTCGATCAACCGATGGCAAATGGCATGTCTATGCTCAACAATATCATTATCCTGTGCGGGCACTATAAAGGAATCGACTATCGAGTGAGGGAGCATCTGATAACCAGAGAGGTGTCGGTTGGCGATTTCGTACTGACCGGCGGAGAACTGCCTGCTGTCGTTATCACTGATGCCATCGTGAGATTGTTGCCGGGAGCAATAGGCGACGAGCAGTCAGCACTATCCGACTCGTTTCAGGACAATTTGTTGGCTCCCCCTGTATATACGCGTCCGGCAGAGTATAAAGGTTGGGGCGTGCCCGATATTCTACTATCGGGTCATCAAGCAAAAATAGATGAGTGGAAGTTGCAGCAAGCAATGGAGCGAACAAGGCTGTTACGCCCCGATTTATTGGAAGACGAGGAGTGATGGCGTCTTAAAAGTCGAAGACTTAGAATGTGAGAATCTGATTTGCGATGTCGTTTTTCCGATCACTATCGGGGATGTACATATCTATGATTCTTCCTCCCGATTCGATGATGAAGTTTACATTTGCATTATGCTTTTCTATAAGCGTTTGGTTGGCATCGTACACGTCGTTTGGAACATATATATCAATAGACTCCAATGACAATGCTCCTTCACTGTCTTGATATTGGTCGCTTGGGTAAAGCGATATACCGTCAGTATCCCTCGTGGTAACTACATCTTTGCCTATGACAATATCGGAATATACAGGCAGGCTTCTGTCTAATTGAGCGTAGGTGTTTTCAGGAACGGGAAGGTCTATGATGGCAAAGTCGGTATTCTCCGGTAAAAATAGGGGAGCCGGTTTCAAAAACTGATATCCTCCGCCCAATACACCTATGAATAAACATGCCGCTACTATCCATCCGATAATCGGCATTGAGATGCCCTTTTGTGATGAGGGCTTGTATATCGCATGCTGCATATCTCGGATAGCTGCAAGATGATCGCCTTTTACACTATCGAATCCATCTATCGCATCCCTCAAAAAAGGATCGGAAAAAGAAGCCCTTTCTATTGCGTTGGCGTCCTTTCCTCGTCTCTGTCCTTTTATGTAATCAAGTAGGTTCATTCTTTAAGTAGCTTTTCTATACATATTTTCAGATTCCGTTTCCCGTTCTGAATATAGCTTTTCACGCTTTTCATATTATATCCGGTTTCACTTACAATGTCGGCATACGATTTGTCTTCGAGATAAAACTTCTTGATTGAAAGTTGTTGT
>CALNCC010000080.1 GCA_937875275.1 uncultured Dysgonomonas sp.
ATAAATCTCATATAGAATTACAATAAAGGTGAAAACATACGAACAAACGACTCACTAAACTTTTGCATTCGTGGGCGGCACTCCCATTCATCAAGAATCAATAGGGACGAATTCGCTGCATCGTCCATAAATATATTTGTTGCAATATGATTCGTTTCCCGATCATACACAAACGCATCGATCTCGAAATTATGCTCAAAACTTCTTGCATCCATATTTGCCGATCCGGTTATTGTAAGATTATCATCAACAACCATCAGTTTCGAATGCAGAAAACCTATTTCGAAGGAATAAACCTGAACGCCAACCTTCATCACATCACGCAGATATCCTTTTGTAGCAAGATGTACGAATGTTGTGTCAGAATGTCGCGGTATCATCAGCCTGACATCTACTCCCCGTGCTGCGGCAGTCTGCATAGCCAACAACAGATGTTCGGTAGGCACAAAATAGGGCGTTTGTATATATACACTTTGCTTTGCATCGTAGATTGCTTGTATTATACCAAGGTGTATTCCTTTCAAACTACCAAACGGACCACTTACCGCAATCTGCATCAAATTATTCCCGGAACTTTCTATCACCGGAAAATATTTTTTCTCCGACAAGAACTCTTTGCGGGAATAATACCAATCTATAACAAAAGAAGCCTGCAATCCGGCTACAGCTTTCCCCTCCACTTTTATGTGGCTATCACGCCATATCCCATACTTGGTTCCATTAATGTATCTATCCGCAATATTCATTCCGCCGATGAAACCTATTTCTCCATCAATAACGACTATTTTTCTATGATTTCGATAATTGACCCTCCCTGCTACATAGCGGAATGCAACTTTAAGAAACGGCTGCACTTCAACCCCTTGCTGCTGCATGTCGCGAAAGAATCTTCGTTTAGTCTTCCAGCATCCAACATCGTCATATATCAATCTGACCTCGACCCCTTCTTTTGCCTTCCTGACCAATATGTCTCTGATAACTCCACCGATAGAATCATCCTCGAATATATAATATTGTATATGAATAAAGACTTTGGCTCTCTCCAATTCATCTATCAATGCCGAAAACTTAGCACTTCCGTCTGAATAAAATGTTATCTTATTGCTATCGTAGAGAACCGACCCTTTCAGGTTCTGAATAAGATTGGCAAGCCCTTGATATTCCTCCGGAACTGCCGACGGAGTAGATGGTCCGATTTGCCTTAACGATTGTTTCCTAAGCTTTTTCATCATCCGGTGCGATATCATTCGCCGCTTGCGCCGGTCTTCTCCGAAGAAATAGTATATCACAAGCCCTATAAGCGGTAGAAACAATAAGACCAATACCCATGATATGGTTTTGAGAGGATGCCGGTTTTCGGTAATAATAACAATTGTTACCCCCAACGCCGTAAGGGCATACAGCAATTGGAACAACAATAAGAAATTATTTGCAGAAAACAATTCTAACATCAGTACTAAAGTTTATGTCCTTTTTCTTCAGATCAACAACTACAAGGTTACAAATAATTATTGAATAACAAACTGAAAAGTACGACTTTTTAAGGCAACAACACCACAATGCTTTTGCATCAATCTTGTTTTCCCACCAACGTATCCATTTCTTCGGTAAGTTTTTCCCATCGAGAGAGGGATTGCTCTATCGCTTTTTTCAATTCGCCATGTCGGTGAAACAACGACGAATCAGACGCATTTTCAGGCAGGGAAAGCTTTGCCTCAATCTCGGCAATTTCGGCTTCATCATTCTCTATATTACCCTCAAGATCATCTATTTGCTTTTGCGTTTTTTTTATTAACCTCGATAATTCTTTTCTTTCCTCATAAGAAAGTGTCGCACTCGATTTCTCTTTCACATCATCACTCTTGACATCATTCGCCTTATTCGGATTCTTTGCCTCAAGTTCTGAAAGATTCTCCATCTTTTTCTTTTCTAAGAAATATGAGATTCCGCCAAGATGCTCTCGCACCTTTCCGTCTCCGAATTCGTAGACTTTGTCAACTAAACCATTCAAGAAATCACGATCATGAGATACAACAATCACTGTTCCGTCAAATTCTTTTATAGCTTCTTTCAGCACATCTTTCGATTTCATATCGAGATGATTAGTCGGTTCATCGAGAATGAGCAGATTTACCGGTTCTAACAACAATCGTATCATAGCCAATCGGCTACGCTCTCCACCCGACAGCACTTTTACCTTCTTGTCCGAGGCCTCGCCGCCGAACATAAAAGCACCTAGAATATCCCTTACCTTGGTGCGAATATCACCTGTCGCCACATAGTCGATGGTCTCAAACACAGTCCTGTTTTCATCTAACAACTGAGCCTGATTCTGTGCAAAATAACCGATCTTCACATTGTGTCCGAGTTCGAGCTTCCCCTTATAGGTTATCTCATCCATTATACATTTCACAAGAGTAGATTTACCCTCCCCGTTACGTCCGACAAAAGCGATTTTGTCTCCACGAGAAATAGTCATATTCACACCGGAAAACACGAGATGATCTCCGTATTTTTTCTCCAGCTCTTCCGTAATTACAGGATAAGAACCTGAACGTGGTGCCGGAGGGAACTTAAGATTCAATCGCGAATTATCTATATCATCCACCTCTACCCTCTCAAGTCTGTCTAACTGCTTGATCCGAGACTGAACCTGCACCGACTTTGTCGCTTTATATCGAAAACGCTCAATAAACTCTTCGGTCTTCTGTATTTGCTTTTGTTGATTTTCATAGGCACGCATCTGCTGCTCTAAGTACTCCTTTCTCAAGTCTACATATTTCGAATACGGAACTTTGTAGTCATAAATGCGACCGAGAGAGATTTCTATCGTGCGCTGTGTTACAGCATCCAGAAATGCTCTGTCATGAGAGACTAACAAGACGGCATTGGCTCGTGTGGCAAGGAAATTTTCGAGCCATTGTATCGACTCTATATCGAGGAGATTTGTAGGCTCATCGAGCAATAGAACATCAGGACGTTGAAGTAACAATTTCGCCAATTCGATACGCATTCGCCACCCTCCACTAAATTCGCTCGTCTGTCGGTTAAAATCGGAACGTCTGAAACCTAACCCGATTAACGTTTTCTCTACTTCGGCATAGAAATTACCTCCCCCCGCCATCAGATATTGTTCGTTCAGATAAAGAGAACGCTCTATCAGTTTATGATAAGCCGCCGACTCATAATCCGTATTTTCTGCCAATTGACCATTTACAACATCCAATTCTTCCTCCATTTTATGAATGTGCTGGAATGCAAGAGACGCTTCCTCTACAACAGTGTTCCCTTCATTCAGAAGCATATGTTGTGGCAGATAACCTATCGTTATTTCTTTAGCATAGGCAACTACGCCTGAGGTTGGCTGTTGCAAGCCTGCAAATATTTTCAACATTGTTGATTTCCCTGCTCCATTTTTTCCCACAAGGGCAATCCTCTCCTTCTTGTTCAAGACAAAAGAAACATTATCGAAGAGGGTGAATCCCCCAAACTCAACAGTTAATCCTTCTACTGAAATCATAGTTCATCATAATTTTGATGCAAAAGTAAAGATTTTAGTTTGAAGATACTTAGACTTGTTGTGCAATAAGTTGGTTTCCGATCAAATAACAATCCCCTTTCAGTTGTTTTTTTTTCAATCGTATTAAAAAAAAATGTTATATTTTCAACAATTTCTTTTTCAACAAAAAAACATTTTATTATTTTTGTAATCCTTTTGGGTTTGTATCCAAATGAATCAGTAAGCAATTTTGGTCTTGAAGGAATTAATTCTTCTCCCAAAATCACAAACTTAAAATTACGAATATTTGCTCATCTTATTTATTCTATGAAAGTGTTATTTAGGCTTGTATCCTAAATCTTATCTGTCTTTATAGAATAAAAAAACAGACATCAGATTGCTCAATATTCAGGCAGAGATACTCTACTGCTTCGTTTATTATTACAGAGATATTCAAGAATTATAATACTGAATACTATTTAAATTTATGAACCAGACTTTACTAAAAACCACATTTTTAAGCATTTTTCTTTACTTAACCGATCAAATCAGCGCACAAGTTACCATTGGCTCTCAGGAAGAGCCCAATATAGGCGCATTATTGGATATGAAAGAATACAATGCCAGTACACCCGGAGGCGCAACAGCAACCAAAGGGCTTAATCTGCCCCGCGTAAGGCTAATAAAGAAATCAGACAAAGATATTGCTAAAACAATAGAGGGCTTAGCTCCGAAAGCTTATGGTACTGATGACCATACCGGACTTGTTGTATTCAACATCCCGAAACCCACCATTTGTCCTATTTTCGAACGGGCTCCTTATGTATGGACGGGAACAGAATGGCAACTATTACTTACAATAAAAAAGGAAACTAAATCAAGATTTGAAATAAACTCTGATGGAGTAACAGGTACGCTTTACGACTTTGAAGAAAATGATTATACTGTAAAGCGATATCAGAATGCATCAACATCTTACGACAAATGGTGGATGACTCAGAATTTGCGATCCTTAAGATTACCTGACGGAGAACCGATTGGCTGTAAATATGGCTCAGTTCGACTTTCTCCGGCGTTGTTCCACGAATCAGGTGGAGCCATAGATATGGAGATTCCTGCACCAAATGGTATTATTGGGGATTATACGAATGCCGGAGTTTTTACCAGCGGACAAACATACAGTGAATTTATTTATGAATTCGGACTTACATACAAATGGGATCAAGCAAATAACGCTTGTCCAGCCGGATGGCATCTACCTTCAGCGCAAGAATGGACCGATCTGCTGATAGCCATGGGAGGAATTGCTGATAATGATGCCTCTGAGCCTAATGACAGGTATAAGGGAATAGGCAATGCTATGCGTAAGAATCAAGGGAAAGTATATAAATCGGCAGATAATAACGAACTAATTTGGGGACCTAATGGTACCTACACCCCGAATGGATTCAATGCTGTTCCGGCGGGACGTGTTACTACCGGAACTTTAAACGCTTGTGATTTTGGATACAAATCGGAATGGTGGACGTCGTCAGTAAATGTAGATCCAGCTAAACAAGACCAAGCGATGTATCGCTTGATGTATAACAATCGAGATAGGGTGGATACAAATGGTGCTGGCCAAAGCATCTACTTTGCTGTACGCTGCGTCAAAGATTAGCAGTATTCATGTCCGCTCATTTCAGCGTAAAGGCGCATCTCTTATAAATTAACAATCGCACATACTGTAATTTAACTAACAGAACGAACTTAAGATATATTATCAGCTAATACTGAAAATAATTTATATACCTTTGCGCTGCTTTTCGGCTCTGTAGTTTAATGGATAAAATGGAGGATTCCGGTTCCTTTGATGTGGGTTCGATTCCCGCCAGAGTCACAAAAATGAACAATATAGAACGTTGCAATTAGGTAGATTGTAGCGTTTTTTCTTTTTGATTGGTGAAACATACACCTGAAAATATCACGATCGAACAGCTCCATATAGCAGAAGCAGATACCTTCATAGCTTCCTTGCTGTGAGATTTAAACAAAATCAACGCCCTTACTCCTTAATCTTTTTGTTTTGCGACGAAAGTTTTTTTTCAAATTTAAGAAGATAGAGTCTCTGCTTAAGAACCTATTTCTGATCAATTGTTGCTATCTTTGTCGCTACAAATAACAGAGACTGCCCTATATGACACTATCAAGTATATTTACACCTATGAGCATTACGCTGATCATTTTGGCGTTAACTGCATTCTTCTTCATGCGTGGCAAGGTGCGTTCCGATTTGGTTGCTTTGTGCTCCTTACTCGCTTTAGCGATATTCGAGATCATAACTCCCACTCAAGCTTTAGCCGGATTCTCCAGCTCTGTAGTCATCATGATGATCGGACTGTTTATCGTAGGCGGAGCCATTTTCCGCACCGGACTTGCCAAGATGATTAGTAGCAAGATACTCAACTTGGGAGGGGGTAACGAGAACAAATTGTTTATCCTCATTATGATCGTTACAGCATCGGTCGGTGCATTTGTCAGCAACACCGGCACGGTTGCCGTAATGCTCCCTATTATCGTCAGCATGTCAGCAAGTGCAAACATCAATGTGAGACGATACTTGATGCCTCTCGCCTTTGCCAGCAGCATGGGTTTGTTCACCTTGATAAGCACACCACCCAATCTTGTGATACAAGAAACCTTGATAAAGAACGGTCAAGAGCCGTTGGCGTTCTTCTCTTTCGCCCCTGTCGGATTCATTTGTCTCTCAATTGGAATCGTTGTTCTTTTCTTTTTGAGCCGCCTACTTGTACGCAAAGGGGATTCGAGTACATCAAACGAACGTAAAGGGAAAAGCCTGTCTGAGTTGGCGATGGAGTACGACCTTCAAAATCAGTCTTTCCACATAGATGTAAAAAAAAGCTCCCCACTAATAAACAAGACTTTAGCGGAATCTAAAATCACGACAAACTACAACGTTACAATTGTCAAGATAACCCGTTACGAAAAAAGCTCGCGTTTCAGTAAAACATACGTAGAAGAAGTTGCCGGTCCTAAATCGGTCATTAAGCAAGGCGACACATTATATTGTCAAGGGGGACGAGATTTTATCGACAGATTCGTAGAAGAGAACAACCTGACCCTCAGCGAATCAAACGACAAGAAAGGATATACCGGATTCCAAGAATCAGGGATCGCCGAGGTATTCATCATGCCCAATTCGAAATTGATAAACCATACAATATCAGACCTTAAGTTCCGAGAAGAGTATAATGTAAATGTACTGGGCATTCAACGAGATAGAGAATATCAGATATCGAAGGTAGCAGATATTAAACTTCACTCAGGCGATGCGCTCTTAGTACAAGGAACTTGGGACGATCTGGCAAATTTGGATAACCGACAGAGCGATCTCGTATTAGTTGGACAACCACTGAAAGAAGCATCAAAAGTTACTCTCGACCAAAAAGCTCCGATTGCAGCAACGATAATGATATTGATGATTTTTGCGATGGTGTTCAATATTGTCGAGCCGGTAATAGCTGTCCTCGTCGCCGCCATACTGATGGTGGTTTCGGGTTGTTTGAGAAATATGGAAGAAGCATACGGAAACATCAACTGGAACAGCGTTGTTCTCATCGGAGCTATGATGCCGATGGCTACCGCATTTGAAAACACAGGCGTAGATACACTTATTTCAGGCGAATTGGTCAGCCGCTTAGGGGCACTCGGTCCTTATGGACTCTTGGCTGGTATTTATTTTTGCACCTCTATATTAACATTATTCATAAGCAATACAGCCACCGCTATCCTGTTTGCACCGATAGCTATACGGGCAGCCTTCGACATGGAGGTCAGTCCCTATCCATTCCTTTTTGCCGTAGCTGTTGCTGCCAGCATGTGTTTTGCTTCGCCATTCTCTACTCCGCCGAATGCGTTGGTCATGAATGCCGGTCGTTACACGTTCATGGACTATATAAAGGTAGGCTTACCGTTACAAATAATAATGGGGATAGTGATGATTATCGCATTGCCTCTTCTCTTCCCCTTCTGATCGGGAAGAAGATGGTGGGAAAACTCACAGGACAAGAAGGCTTGTGATCTGATTAAGATATGTGGCATCTACATCGTCGAAAGAATCAAGCTGATCACTATCGACATCCAGCACAGCCACCACATTGTCTCCATCAAATATCGGGATTACGATCTCTGATCGGGAAGCACTATCACAGGCTATATGTCCGGGAAACAGGTCTACATCAGGCACAAGGATAATGCGGCGTTCTTTCCATGCGGTGCCGCACACGCCTTTTCCGTATTTGATTCGGGCACAAGCTATTGTCCCCTGAAATGGAGCAAGCACCAAATTCTCGCCTCGCACAACATAAAAACCAACCCAAAAGAATCCGAACGTTTGCTTCAGTGCTGCCGATATATTCGCCATATTGGCAATAAGATCAGACTCCCCTCCGACAAGAGCTTCCAGCTGAGGGAGGAGCTCTATGTATAATTCCTCTTTGGGTAAATGTCTATTTATAGAGAGGGAATGTGCCATTATTATTTTCCCGGTTTTAAATGTCCAAACATGGCTTCCTCCACCAGACAGCAAATGATGTGCCCGATGAGTATGTGCGACTCTTGTATTCTTGGCGTTTCGGGAGAAGGTACAATCAGACAGATATCACATATATCAGCCATCTTGCCCCCCGATCCTCCGGTGAGACCGACAGTAAAGACTCCTTTTCGTTTCGCCTCATTGATTGCCCTGATTATATTTTCAGAGTTACCCGATGTCGATATACCAATAAAGACATCCCCTGCGGTTGCCATTGCCTGTACCTGACGTTCAAACAATCTTTCAAAACCATAGTCATTGCCTATCGCCGTCAAGATAGAAGTGTCAGTGGTGAGTGCAATAGACGGAATGCCCGGTCTGTCGAAATAGAATCGGCTTACAAATTCGCCTGCTATATGCTGGGCATCAGCTGCACTACCTCCATTTCCCGCCAACATCGTTTTTTTATTATTGCGGTATGTATCTATAATAACAGCAGCAGCCTGTTCTATCTTGCCGAGAAGCACCTCGTCTGACAAAAGGAGTTGTTTCGTTTCTATTGATTTCTGTATCTGGTCTATTATAGTCGGTTTCATTATATCTTTGGTGTTTTGTTACTCATTTGCACACTTTCATAACACAAATCTACGAATATTTTTCTAATGCCATTGCTTTCAACAACTTTGAATAAAAGTAAAAAATTGACTTTCGGCGATTTGTATTAATCCATATTTTTTACAATCTTTGTCTTATGAATAAGTCATTATCGACATACATAGAGTATCTACTCTTCCAGAATGATTGTGTTACCATACCTAAATTCGGCAGTTTCATCCTCAACAAAGAAGATGAACGATTGGATTGTGCAACATCATATACTAAATATACTGTCGTATTCAATCAATCGCTGAAACACGATGATGGGCTTCTTATTCACACGATTCAATCAACAGAGAATCTAACAAAAGAGTCGGCAGTGCGAAATATCGAGGTTGCTGTGGATGAAATAACACAGGAGTTGAGTGCCGGACAAACGGTAGCCTTCGGACGATTGGGGCAGCTATTTATTGACGAGAAAGATCATAAAATATTTTTGCCTAACACTGATATTCAGAGTCCTTATACTTTTGGATTAAGCGATATACGCCTGCAAAAACTGGCAGAGCGTGATCGTTCTGTTCTTCGAATTAAAAGATATGCAAGACTCAAATATTTTTCGACTGGTGTGGCAGCAACATTCCTCGGGGTGTTGATGCTTTTCGGACCAACGTCAAAGATATCTGATTCGCCAACCAATACACAAA
>CALNCC010000081.1 GCA_937875275.1 uncultured Dysgonomonas sp.
AAAGCTACCGAGTCGGCTCCGCCACTAACCCCAACTATTACTTTAGCTCCTTCTGCGAGCAATTGGTGTTCCGATATATATTGTTGTATATCCGATATGTTCATAGATAATAAATTCTTACAGGCCTGTAAAGGTACTTTAAATAGAGCTAATGGATATCTTATATAAATATCTTTTTATGTAAAAGATACTGTAAGACTGCAAAAAAATACGCAAAAAGAAGATATTTATATGCAAAATAGGTGTAAGCAGTCTTTTCTTCTGAAATGGTCTGGGCTAATTTAAAATTGCTTAAAAAAAGAGATGCTTATTTTGTAATGGATAAGTGGTTTATTGCGTGCAAGGTGCTGGGCGAATATATAATAGAGAAAGGGATGTTGCTTCATTTAGCTCTAAATATCAAAACACTAAACCTGAAACATCAAAGAACCGATAGATTTATTTCTGTCGGTTTTTTGTTTTTTATATTTATTGTTGGGAGACCATATATAGGGTGCTAATGGGATAAACACGGATTTACATATTATTGACTATATTTAAAATCTATTAGTTCGATGTGAGCAGACAAAATAAAAGAGGGGCTTGTAAATAACTGATATTATGTATCAATACCCATTACTTAGAAGTTAAATCAATCGCAGTTATATCAATTTATTAATGTACTACGAGGATTTTTTAACCTTTTTTCTCTTGCGTGTTTCACTCAGAGGGGATATTTCTTATTATTGCCAAAACCACTTGTACACCAACCTAAAACCATTTGTACATAAAAAATTGAGATTGCAACAAGTTGTATAGCCCTCAAACCTACCTAAAAACGCGCATACCACAAAATAAAAGAACGTCTCACACTGATGAAACTTTCTACATTTAAAGGTTATTTAAATACTATTTAAACAGCAATATAATCGGCAAAGAACCCAAAGCCGTAAAGCCTAAATCAAGCCAGTTAAAGCCCGTTTTTCTTACATACTTATCGTATAATTCCTTTGCAAAGCCTATAAGAGTAGGCAACAAAATAAACCACACTCACACATAGGCTAATTGCGCCAATAGTAAGCCAATGCAAAAGTGCAACAACTTGTCTTTTTCGATTAAGTTCTCAATTTTAGTTTGTATATCCATTGTTATAATTATTTGTTAAGTAAAGCCCACGCCGTCGCCGTCATAGCATCTCCAATTTGCTGATAGCCCAAAGCTGAAGGGTGTACATCATCGCTCGGCTTTGTCTCTTTTATTGGTATTCTTGCCGCGACGTCTTTTTCTGCTAACGGATAACCATACCAATGGTCTATCTGCATACCTGAGCCGCATGCATACACATTCGGATAGTTCGGGTTAAAGTCAAATTCTTGTAATATACGCTCCCTTAATCGTTGCATATCAAGGTGCATATTGTACTGCTCTGTCAGCACTGCTGTCAATTCTTCTTTCAAAGACAGAAGATTCTCTGCTGTAATATTTATATGTCCTGTAAAGGCAATCGTTTTCGACTTGTCAATGAATCTATTTTTCATACTGTGAAATGTTAAAGGATAAATATTATTATTCCCATGACGATGGCTACCAAAAAGAGAATAGAAAGAAGGGAGAAAATAACACGGATAGACAAACATGTGATTTTAAGTACACTACGGACAAGTATATATATTCCGACCACTGATATGCCAATCTTGTACACAAACCACACGCAAAGAACCACAAACGACACACTGAAAGCCAATTTTATGCTAAGAGTGAGATAGGAAATGTTGTTCTCATTATTCTTTTTTTCTGTTCTTTTCATATCCATCGACTTTTTTTTATGCCATATCGTTTCGATGAGGTGTATGTTGTTCTAAAGGCATCAAAAGGTCAGATTGTCGGAATGACAAATTTCTTGAAAAAAATACGCTCGCCTGAAGAATGAAGGAAAGAGGAAGATTATTTTCAAAATCCCGACAGGGACTCGAATTTCACGTCGTACCGAGAATATGGATAACCTTTGCCTGAAAGACACAGCCACCTCATCGGTATGATATGTGCATAGAGGAGTGGGTATTAGAAAAGAACGGAAAAATCTTTGTTTTGAAAAATTAGAAAAAGATGTTTTTCAGAAACATCCTTCACACGCAAGGGTATGTTTGAAAAATAATACTCTTGCCGAAATGTTTATCCGGGACTGTCTTGAGTGAGAATGTAATGAGAGAGAAAGAGGATCATTAGCAGAAGATTATCCTAAGATCAATAAAAACAGTATTATCGTGTTAAACGACAAGGGACTATTCCAAATTTCGGAATAGTCCTTTGTTTATGGGTTATAAAATTAGCTTTAAAGAAATATTTAAAAGATGTTTTTAGGTTTCAAAAGATTGTATATCTTTGTCCTAATGAGTTATTTGAATCTATGAAAATCGAAGCAGTGCTAAGAAGTCGGATTGTTCTAAGTCGTTACCCATTCTTTGCTTTTACCACACTAACTGCTTGCGTATTAAATAAATAAACTTTTGCTAATTTGTTCTCACACAAAGATACAAAATCAAATAGAGTGCTAAAAGGTATATTCAGAAAAATGTATAACTAACTGAAGTTATATCCAAAAAAAATAACTTGTTTTGTAACATTTATGCCAACAATGGGTTTACTACGAAAATGTCATTAAAAGAACTATAAGAAATATGAAAAACTATGCAAGCCTCCTATTATTGTTGATGATTATCGCTATCGGCAGCTGTTCCCCTAATCCAAAATCGACACTGAATATTACCTTCCTCAACTCCAACGATTCTGTAATGCTTTTGAGCAATCCGGCAGTTTCAGCCGGAGACACCATAATAGTAATGCCAAATCAGAAAAACATTATTCAGGTAGATTTGAATAAGCTTTCAAAAATAGCTGTCTCTTATGCTGAAAATCACTATCGTTTTTTTGTCAAACCGGGTAAAGAATACGATATTGTCATAGACAAGGTAGACAATAGCATCAAGTTTGAAAACGACGAAGCTCTTCAGATTTACAATGAATTATCTAAGACATTCAATGTATATAAATATGAGTGGACTCGTTCCTATGCAGATTATCCTTTAGATGAGAATGGGATGAAGATGTTTTCAAATTTTGAAGAATTAATCAATCAGGACAAGAAGAAATTTGAAGCTGTGAAAATGTCCTCTAATTTAAGATCGGCTATAGATAAAGAGATTGAAACTTATTGGATGCTCTCTCTATCGAAAGTTATCCGAAACAATTTTCTCAACGAGAAAAACGAGAATGTGCCAATGCATGAAGGATATGTACAGGCATGGGATAATATATATGAAAAATATCCGATCTCGAAGGATTGTTTCAGCACAGAATTTCTTCTTCCTTATGCCGAAATATATGTATTATATTACCTCGGTGAGAAAAATAACGATACAATAGATATTTACAGAGATTCTGAATCATATTACAAGTATAAATACAATTCTTTTAGCAATATATCGGACAAAGATGTTAGTAACACATTATGTTGTCAATCACTTTATATTGACTGCCTGAATAATAAAATGTTCGACATAGCATTGATTCCTTATCTTAAGCATTCCATTGAGAATAATCCTAAATGCAGCAGCAACAATTTTTTTCGCAATCACATTGCGGCAGTAGAAAAATATCACGAAATAATAGGGCTGGATTTTTCTCCGAATGTTACCATTGTAGACAACTATGAGAATATAGCCACCTTGGAAGAAGCTGTCGCATTGTTCAAAGGCAAACCATTATTCATCGATTTTTGGTTTTCTACATGTGGACCATGTATTGCCGAATTTGCGCACAATGCTTCGTTAAAACAATTCTTAAAAGAAAACGGTATCGAACTGCTTTATATTTCGGTAGACGGAAAAAAGAAAGAAGATGGATGGAGAAATGCCATAAAATATTTTGGATTGGATGGTAATCATATCAATACCTCTCAAATGCTTCATCGTGATATTGACGAAAATTACGGAATCTTCTCATTTCCGCACTATATGGTTATCGACAAAAACGGAAACATTGTAATCAAAGAGGCTGAACGCCCTTCAACGGGAGAAAGATTGTATAACAGGATAAAAGAAACACTAAAATTATAGTAAAGGACAGATTTGATTATCTATACTCCTCTAAAAGATTATTCACATAAATTACATTATTTCAAATGGAAGGATTCTATTATATAGACAAAGTATCTCATCAGCAGTATGGACCATTCAGTTCCGAAAGCCTGAGAGGGAAGATACAGCCTGATACTCCTGTTTGGAAAACGGGTATGGGGGATTGGGCAGAAGCGCAAAATGTGAGTGAGTTGGGCTATCTGTTTGATGCGAATCATTCGCAAAGCGGAAGTCAGGCCTCGGATCATCAATTTGCCTATCAGCCGCCTCTCCCGCCGCAAGGAGGTCAATATGCTCCCTTCAACCAAAATCAGATGGAGGTGCGCCCGAAGCCCGACAATTGGTTGGTTCTTTCAATTCTTGCAACATTGTTTTGCTGTATTCCTTTCGGTATCGTAGGCATCATAAATGCCTCGAAAGTGGATGGGCTATACTATAACGGCGACTACGACGGGGCAGCAAGAGCCTCGGATAGTGCAAAGAAATGGGTAATTGCTGCGGCGATATCATTTTTAGTCATTGTCATATTCTATTTCCTCTTTTTTATGGCAATGGGAAGCTTGTAATATAGGATTGAGAAGGTGAGGGTAGTGAGATATAAATATTGGGGACGCGTTGTTTTTATTTCCATTTTTGTGGTCATATTTTCGATTGTCTATTTTCTGTTCAGTCCCGAAGATTCGTTGTACTTCCCGAAGTGTATGTTCCATTCGCTGACAGGATGGGATTGTCCGGGATGTGGGTCGCAGCGAGCCGTTCATCATCTTCTTCATTTGCGCGTGAAAGAGGCATTCTTTTACAATCCATTGTTGATATGTGCAATACCGTATATATTAGCGGCATCTTATTTCGACTATTGGGGAGGGAGAGAGCGTTTTCCTAAGGCGGCAAAAGCTATGTTCGGAACGATAGCTATATATATTCTTCTTTGCATCGTAGCCTTATTCTGGATACTTCGCAACGTACTCCCTATAACCTACTGTGAATCATAGCTTAGTGCCTATGCAGAGAAATACCTGAGATGTGAAAAATAAAAAAAAGCTTTGATTTTTTGCATTTTAGCAAAAAAGGACTACTTTTGCACTGGTTTTCAACGAAACCTTTAGAGTTTGTCTCATGGTGTAATGGCAGCACTGCAGATTTTGATTCTGCCTGTCTAGGTTCGAATCCTAGTGAGACAACGAAGCAAGTATAGAAAGTCGCTTATTTAGCGGCTTTTTTCTTTTTTATACGAGTTGAAATTCCATTTTATGTGTTTGAACCTACCTGCTGACGTGAACCTTTACCTGTTTTTTTGCATTTATACCCTTTTTTTGTACTTTTAATCCGATTTCGGTATCAGAAAATACAAAATATTACTTCTGCATGAAAAAGCAACTCCTTTTTATATTACTTGCGCTGTTGTCGGCAAATATGTTTTCTCAAAGTTTTACAGACCATTTTGAAGACAAAACTTTACGTCTCGACTATATATTTTCGGGAAATACAGAAAGCCAATCGGTAACCGTGAGGGATTTGAAACAACTGCCTCAATGGGCGGGGAGAAGGGTAAATCTCGACAGTCTTTTACTCAATGGTAACGGACAAATAGTTGTGCATGATGCTGCAACAAACGATGTAATATACAGAGAGGCATTCAGTTCTCTATTTCAAGAGTGGCTGACGACGCCTGAGGCTCAATCTGTTCCAAAGGCTTTTGAAAACACCTATCTTGTTCCTTTTCCCAAAAACAAGGTGTCTGTCGAAGTTCTTTTTCGTAAACGGGACGGGCAGTATGAAAGTAAATGCCGTCTTGAAATTGATCCGAGAGATATTTTGATAAAAAAAATGGACAATAAGGCAACTCCCCCCTACACTTATTTACATAAAGGAGGAGAAGTTGAAAAAACGATCAATGTGGTGATTGTGGCTGAAGGGTATACGCCATCGGAGATGAATAAATTCAAAGAACATGCCCGTATTACCTGCGAACAAATATTTGCACATGAGCCATTTGGAGAGATGAAAAACCGATTCAATTTTGTTGCCGTAGAAACTCCATCGATGGAGTCGGGGGTGGGTGTCCCTCGCAACAATGAATGGAAGCATACAGCATTCAGTTCTCACTTCGATACATTTTATTCGGAACGATATCTTACGACCAGCCATCTATTTGATCTTCACGATGCACTGGCAGGTATTCCATATGCACATATTATCATTTTAGCCAACACTTCGGTATACGGCGGTGGAGGAATATTCAACGCATATACATTGACAACAACGGGGCATCCAAACTTTGAGCCGGTTGTTGTTCACGAGTTCGGACATAGCTTTGCCGGATTGGCCGACGAATATTTCTATTTAGGCGATATTTTCGATGACACCTATCCGCACGATGTAGAACCTTGGGAGCCGAACATAACCACGCTGACCGATTTCGCTTCGAAATGGGAAAAACAGCTAAGCGCAAACACCCCTGTACCAACAGATATCAACTCAGCACACAAGCACAAAGTGGGTGTATATGAAGGTGCCGGATATTCAGCAAAAGGCATTTATCGACCGACTCCGGATTGCAGGATGAAGACAAATGCATTTCCCGTATTTTGTCCGGTGTGTCAAAGAGCAATCTCGGATTTGGTGAAATTCTATACAGAATAGAAAAAAAAGTAGCCTATATTTTATTTATAGAGAGAAAACACCTATTTTTGTCGCTGCAAAATCAGAAAAGTATAAAAATAAAATCATAAAAATCAATGACTTCTAAAAAGAAACAAGCCGAGCAAAGAGAAGAAAAAGATTGGGAACGTATCGACGAAGCTGTTATCAAATCACAATCATTTCTTGAAAAATACACCAAACAACTGATTATCGCGGTTGCAATTGTCGTTGTTGTTGTGTGCGGATACCTTGCTTACAAACATTTTGTATTGGAACCGAAAAACAAAGAAGCACAAAGCGCAATGTATGTGGGACAACGTTATTTTGACTTGGGGCAAGATTCATTAGCTCTTTTCGGTGATGATAACGGATATACCGGATTCGAATCTATTGCAAGCGAATATGCTTCTACCAAAGCAGGAAAATTGGCTAAGGTATATGCCGGTTTCTGTTATGCACATGTAAAAGATTATGACAAAGCTCTCGACTATCTGAAAGGTTATAGCGGAAGCGATGTGCTATTATCGACACTTGTCGGTGGCACAATAGGAGACTGCCTGAGCAATCAAGGTAACTTCAAAGATGCAATTTCTTATTATACAAAAGCAGCCGAAAAAGTAGACAATATTACTCATAGCCCTATTCTGTACAAGAAAGCAGCAATAGCATATCGTGAGTTGGGGCAATACGATAAGGTGATCGAGATATTCTCTCTTGTAAAAGATAGATACATTGCATCTCCTATCACATTGGAAGCAGACAAGTATATTGAAGAAGCAAAACTATTGCAGGGAAAATAATTTCTACAGCAATTGAAATATAAAAGTAAAGTCTGTTCTCTCTCAAGGGTCAGACTTTCTTTATTTAGAGAAAAGAAACAAAAGAAAAAAAATATGGCGACAGCTTATCATAACTTATCATCTTACGATCCGGCAAAAGTTCCTTTGGGAACAGAGATGAAGATCGGCATTATCGTTTCGGAGTGGAATGAAAACATCACCGGAGCGATGCTTACGGGTGCATGTGAAACGTTGCAAAAACACGGAGTATTGTCTGAGAATATCTTAGTCGACTATGTTCCGGGCAGCTTTGAACTTGTTTTTGGCGCAAAACATCTTGCTGAAAACAAAGAAGTAGATGCTGTTATTGTTTTGGGATGTGTTGTTCGGGGAGATACGCCACATTTCGACTACGTATGCAGTGGCGTTACGCAGGGGATAACCGATTTGAATATTCGTTATGATATACCATTCATATTCGGATTGTTAACAACTGACGATATGCTCCAATCGGAAGAACGTGCCGGAGGAAAACATGGTAACAAAGGTGATGAATGCGCAATTGTAGCATTAAAGATGATAGATTTCTATCGAAGAAATTTGGAGGGATAAAAAAAAATACTACCTTTGCATTCGCTTAACGGCAATAGGGCAGTTACCAGAGTGGCCAAATGGGTCTGACTGTAACTCAGATAGCTTA
>CALNCC010000082.1 GCA_937875275.1 uncultured Dysgonomonas sp.
AATGACGAAAAATATAAAGCACATAAAGATTCTGGTTACAGCATCTTTTATATGTGTATCAATGTAGGAGCATTTATCTGCAACTTTGTTGCTGCTTATATGCGCAACAACTATGGATGGGGATATGCTTTCCTCGCAGCCGGAATCGGGATGTTGATCGGAGTTATTATATTCTTGTTGGGCACACGACATATCAAAGATGCTGATGTAATAGTGAAAGATGACAATAGTTCGTCGGGATCAAGTATCGGGAAAGTTCTCCTTTATGTTTTTGTTCCGGCTATCGTGTGTGGTATATTAGGCTGGTTGATACCCGACAATCTTTTCGGATCAGACTCTAATGACGCATTCCTATTCGGATGTATTCCTGTTATTATCTTCTATGTGTCTCTCATATTCCGTGCTCCTGAGTCGGAACGCTCTCAGATCAAAGCCTTGTTCACAATATTTGCTATCATGGTCGTATTCTGGGCAGTGTTCAAGCAGAATGCAACAGCACTAACCAACTTTGCCGAAAGTTTTACCGAACGAGAGATAACACCAACGGCATCTAAAATTACTAAGCCATTAGGAATGGTTCAGGAAATTGAATACACCAAGGTTTCAGAGACCTTACTCGACGATAAATTCAAGCCCGTATTAGACGAAAATGGAGATGTGGTAAAGGAGCAAATATATCCTAATTACTTCAAGAATAAAGCTGCGGATCAATTGCCGGAAGAAGGCACAAAGACGAACCTTATATCGACCGAGATATTCCAGTCTATCAATCCGTTCTTCATCATCATACTGACGCCTCTGGTAATCAACTTCTTCATGGTGCTGCGAAAGCGGAATAAAGAACCATCGACACCTGCCAAAATGGGTTGGGGATTGCTGATAACAGGAGTCTCATCTTTAGTCATGGCGTTGGCTGTGTTGTATACCGATATATATACCGACAAAGCATCTGCCTTGTGGTTGATCGGCACATATGGGGTTCTTACCGTCGGAGAGTTGTTGATCAGCCCTATCGGCCTGTCTCTTACGTCGAAAGTAAGTCCAAAAAATATTACTGCCTTTATGATGGGAGGTTGGTTCTTATCCACATCCATCGGAAACAAACTAAGTGGAATGGTTGCCGGTCTGTGGGATTCGTTCGACAACAAGGCGTATTATTTCCTCATGAACTTCATAGCATGCCTTATAGCCGCAATAGCCATCATGCTGTTAGTGAAATGGCTGAGAGGTATAATTGAAAAACATTGATTGGATGGTGGTTATAACTCTATCTCATCGGTAGAGATATAGCCATTCGAGATACAATAAAATATAAGTCCGGATACAGTCTTGATCCCCAACTTAGATGTAATGTTTTTACGATGGGACAGCACTGTATTCAGGCTGATGTTCAGTTTGTCGGCAATTTCTTTATTGATATGCCCTCTTGCTACTAATTTAAGCACATCGAGTTCACGAGGAGATATAGGTGCATCTTTGTCGAAAGATATTTGTGCTTCGGCATCTAACAATTCTTGCCAGTTATCTACTCCCGATACTGCAAGATTCTCAATCATAGGTTGCAGAATCTTCACCTTTATGCGATTATGTTTTTGCAAATCTTTCAGCAAGCTGTCTATCGAAAATATAACAGCATAACACAGGTTCTCGTTAAAGTTGCCGGATATATGTTTTATGAATATACTTTTCAAATCCTGCAATGCTTCCTCAGATGCGGGTAACTCTATCGAGCTTCTTTCTATATGATTTACATATTCTTCTTTGAATCTGACGAACAAGCGTTGCGTGAGTTTCAGTTGCTTATTTTCGGGATCACTGGTGGTAATAAAAGCATTGAGATGCTTCTCCAGATTGCTTAGTTGGTAATGATGCAAATACATTTCCGTCTTTTTTATGAATGAAATGACGGTAGCTATGTCAAACTTCAGCAAAGTTCTCTCCGGAAAATAATCTTCGTTGATATATGTGTTGATGATGGCAAGGAAGAACTCCTCGTTCAGCTTATACTCTTTGCATATTTGAGATATGCTTTTATCCCCCAGTCCCATTCTTATCCCAAACCTATTTAGCAGAGGAATTAGCGAATGATGATTGTCAATCACTTCAGAAAGTATGGTTGTTTTATCGAGGAAAAGCATCCTATTTTGTTTTTATTTATTATTTGATATAAAGATATAGTTATTCTGGGAAATCATATTGATTGTTGTAATATAATAACCCTTCTCATCCTTTGTTGATATGGTATTTTTATCTCCTTTGATTGTTAAGGGTACATTAGTTCTAATTTTACATTCTCCATCTTTCATTGCTTTAATCTGTAATTGAGTTAATTTATTATTTTGCCATTCAATGTCTATTTCATATCCACCTCTGGCACGTAGTCCCTTAACTTCTCCACTTTTCCATATAGAAGGTAGAGCCGGTAGAACATGTAACTCATCTAAATGGCTTTGAAGCAACATTTCTGTAATTCCGGCAGTTGCACCAAAGTTTCCATCGATTTGAAATGGTGGGTGAGCATCAAACATATTTGCATACACTCCCCCATTATCAGTTCTGGCCTCATCTGTCATAACTAAATCGGTTACAGTCTCCAGATTCAGCGCATTTCTCAAAAGTAATAAGGAGTGATCTCCATCAAGCAGTCGTGCCCATAAGGCAATTTTCCATGCACGGCTCCAACCAGTACCTCCATCACCTCGTGCTTGTAAGCTGATTTTTGCCGCATCTGCATGTTCCGGATTGATGAGAGGTGAAATCAGATCGCCCGGGTATAAGCCTATAAGATGTGATACGTGGCGATGTATATCGTTCGGATCATCATTAAAGTTTTTCCATTCGCGAAGCTGTCCCCAATCACCTATATGCAGACCTTTATCTAAACGAACAAAGCGTGATTCGAGTAATTTGACAAAATCATCCTCTCCTCCCAATATCTTTCCTGCAGCTATTGTATTTTTAAACAGAGGCCATATAAGCTGTTGTGCATAGGCAATTCCGCTATCAAAAGAACCATGTTCGGGTGACCATTCGTTAGGTGCTATGTATTTGCCTTCATCACTAACGATTAGCCTGTCGAGCCAAAATTCACAGGTAGATTTCATCACCGGATAGGCTATTTCTTTCAGATATTTAGAATCCGGATTGTATAAGTAATGATCCCAAATATGTAAGCAATACCAAGCATTGGCAGGACGATTCCATGCCCAATCAGACTGACCGAAGATATTGCATTGCACCTTCACTGCCCATCCTCTGCAATCGAGTTCAGCTGCCATACTTTTCCAAGAGTCTTGAATTTGAGATTCGTTATATATATAGTTCAAAAAAGGCAGATGACATTCTTGTAGATTAGTTGATTCTACCGGCCAATAATTCATTTGAACATTAATGTCAGTATGTATATCACTTTGCCATGCAGCATTATTGTCATTGTTCCATAATCCTTGCAGATTTGAAGGCAAATCCAGTCCCGGACGAGAACACGATATTTTCAGGTATCTGCCATATTGAAAATACATAAAGTCTACATATGGATTATAATTTCCTGAAGAATATTCTTCGAGCATCTTGTTTGTTGGCAAGTCAGATGTGGCATTATTAATATTCAGCGAAACTCTGTTATATAGATTCTGATAATCTTTAATATGATTTTTCTTTATGTCGTCAAATGTTTTCTTTGATGCTTTACTTATAGCATTATTAAACTTCTCTATCCAATTTCCTTTATATAGATAGTCTTTACTTGCCGGATCATAGTCAGTACTTGCCGAGAGTAGTATTGTTACGGCATCAGCATTCTCTACTGATATAGATCCTCCAATCGCCTTGATGGTTCCACCGTCATTGATAATTGTTAGTTTTGCTTTGTATGATAACAAAGTCAGTTTTCCTGAAAGATTGATACTATTTTTGTCTGTTGATATTGTTGCTGTTTCTTCTCCTCTACCATCAATCATAGAGATGTCAAAAGAAATTGACTTTTTCTTGGAGGCAGTATACCTCATTGCGATTACATCATCCGGATAACTTGCCAGATATTCTCTTCTGTAGTTTATTCCTCCCGAATTGTATGAAATGGTAGCTAAAGATTTTTGTATATCCAAATCACGTCTATAGTTCGTATAGTTGTTGCTTTGCCCTTTCAAGTTGATGTATATATCCCCGAAATTTTGATATGCGCCTCTGATTTCTTTATTACCAGTCCAAAGAGTTTTATCATTGAACTGTACATGCTCGGTTTCTATTCCGCCGAAGATCATTGCACCTATTCGTCCATTTCCAATAGGAAGAGCTTCTGTCATCCACTCTTTAGCAGGTTCGGTATACCACAGTTTAAGATAGTTATTATCCTTTTTACTTTGTGAGAACGTTGGTATTACGACAAATAATCCCAATACAATATTTAATAAGAATTTTCTTAGCTCCATAATATTTAGTTATTGCATATATCACAAAGATAGTACGTTGTGAATTTCTTTGGAGTAATGGATATCTTAAATTAGACTAAAAAAAGAAAGATGCTCCTATGGGAACATCTTTCTTTGATATATTTTAATAATAACTCCTTATTCCACCGGAATATCTTTGTTTACATTTTTCGATCCTACCAATGCGTAGAATAACATGTAAGCTAAACCGATAGCGATTACAAAATAGCTATTTAGGAATCCTACATTATCAGCAACTAATCCTTGTATAGCCGGAAGTACACCTCCACCACACACCATTGCCATAAATATACCGGATGCCATTGCTGTATATTTACCAAGACCTTCTACTGCAAGGTTAAAGATACTTCCCCACATTACAGATGTACATAGTCCGCATAGAATCAACAACATGATGCTTAGAGGTACTTGTGCAATACCGAATGAAATATCTTCTTGGAATACCGGCATACCTACTGTCGTAGTTGTTGGTGTGAAAATAGCAATTAGAACCAATGTAAGACCAATTGTTGTTACCGTTGATAACATGGCTTTACTTGAAACTTTACCACCGATAGATGCACCAACCAAACGCCCAATCATCATCAAGAACCAATATGTACCGACTACTGATCCGGTAATTGTCTTATTCATAGCCAAACCTCCTTTAGCAACTTCTGTTGTCATAAAGACTTGAACAATACTTTGGATACCTACTTCTACTCCAACATATACGAAAATAGCAACTGCTCCAAGTATGAAATGGCGGAACGACATCGGGCTATATTTGTCTTTTATTTTGCTTTCAACAACCGGCTCCAAATGAGGTTCAGGTATTTGCACAAAATAAAGAACAACAAACACAACAGCAAAGATACCCATTGCGATGAACATAGCCGGACTTGCATCACTGATGCTTGGTTTTAAAGCATTACCAATAAGGTAACCAACCAAAACAGGAACGATAGTTGCACTAAGAGAGTTTACTGATCCTCCCAATTGCAACAATGCATTACCCTTTTTGCCACCACCACCAAGAGTGTTCAACATAGGGTTTACTACGGCATTCAACATACACATAGAGAAACCTGCTACGAAAGCTCCTGCAAGGTAAACATAGAAGCTTCCAACTTGACCCGAAAGAAATTGAATCGAAACTCCGATAAATCCAACTGCTACGGCAGCAAGAGCGGTAGTTTTGTATCCATACTTACGTATCATCAGCCCCGAAGGGATACCCATGACGGCATAAGCAATAAAGTTGGCAAAAATACCTAACTGAGACATGAAATTTGATGCGCCAAATTGATCTTTGACGATTGTTCCCATAGGGGTAGAAAGTCCCGCAACGAATGATATCATTGAGAACAATGCTATCATCATAATAATCGGTAAGAGATAACTCTTCTTTTCTTGTGATTGACTCATGATTAAAAATCTTATTAATTTAACATTTTATTATTTATATATACTTCTATCTCCAATCTCTTCTTCACAAAACTACCAAGGGGTAATTGAGACTAATCAATTACCTCTTGGCATAAATGGACAAATTGGTTGGTTTTATCCTTCATTCATGGTTTTCAAGGTTCTTGTGAAGATTGCACTCTCGTAAGAGCATGTAAATATAAACATCTATTTACGGTATGCCTTTTAACATTTATGTGTTCTATAACATAAAAAGTATTTAACAAATAGCTTTCTATATTTAAACATCATTTGATGCATTATTCGCTCCAATATATAAACAACTACTTATGAGTATATTGTCTACACATTGTATTGCAGCAACGCATCCATACCCGAGAATGAGATTGCGTTAAATCCGGTAATAACAAAGGATGCTTTTTTCTCCAGTTTATCCATCGTGTTTGTTGTTGCCAATGCAACAACCCGCATTCCGGCCGATTGTCCGGCTTCAATTCCGGCAAAAGAATCTTCAAAAACGACACAATTCTTTGGATCAACATTCAATTTCTTTGCGGCTAATAAGAAACATTCAGGATCGGGTTTGCCATGAACCACATCCTCCGAAGCAACTATCACATCGAAGAGTTTATCAAATTGCTTCGATTTGTTTACTCCGACCATTTTTGTTTTCGAGGACCTGGTAACTAAACCTACTTTAATATTCTTAGACTTGAGATGCTTTACGAAATTTATAGCTTCGGGCATTTCAGGAAAGTTCATCTTCGCCTCAAAATCATCCAATGATTCGATGATCCCATCGATCTCATTTTTGCTATATTCTGAGAAATATTTTTTGAGAATGTTAGGCAAGGTTGTTCCTTTTATAATCTTTTCAAAGTCTGGTATTCCGATATTATATTTATCAGCCGTATGTTTCCAAAAGACGTCGTACTGAGGTTCAGTGTCTATCATTACCCCATCCATATCGAATAGTACACAAGTAGTTTTCGGCATAATTGATTTATGGTTTGCTGTTTAAATTACACATCCCTACCTTCATATCAGATAGGGATGCAGTATATATAAGGGTTGGTATCTGTCAATCACATGTTCATCCCACCACAAACCGGGATAGCTTGACCTGTAACATAAGACGACAAGTCTGAACCAAGGAATAATGCAACATTTGCAACATCATCCGGTGTACCCCCACGACGAAGCGGAATTTGCTCTTCCCAGCGTTTTTTTACGTCATCGGCAAGCACTCCTGTCATTTCGGTAATAATGAATCCCGGACAGATACAGTTTGCACGTATCCCTCTCGATCCCATTTCTTTAGCAATAGATTTAGCTAATCCTATCATTCCAGCTTTCGAGGCAGAATAGTTGGCTTGACCGGCATTGCCCGACAATCCTACCACAGAGCTCATGTTGATGATGCTTCCGCCTCTTTGTTTCATCATAATAGGGCATAGAGCATGAACAAAGTTGAACGCCGATTTCAGATTTACCGACATTACCATATCCCATTGTTGCTCTGTCATACGCATCATTAGTCCATCGCGGGTGATTCCTGCATTGTTGATCAGGATATCTATTCTTCCAAAATCTTTCAATATTTCGTCTACCACCTTGTGCGTATCTTCAAAGTTGGCTGCATTAGATGCATATCCTTTTGCCTTAACACCAAACTTAGCAAGTTCGGCTTCCGTAGCTTTAGCGTTATCATCGATAGCTAAGTCAGTGAAAGCGACATTTGCTCCTTGTTCTGCGTATTTAAGAGCTATTGCTTTACCGATACCACGTGCAGCTCCTGTTATCAAAGCGGTTTTACCTTCTAATAGTTTCATGATTTTTCTAAAAATAAAATTTATAATTATTGATCTATGTTTATTTTTTCTTGATTCCTTCAAAAATCAAATATGCAATATTCTCTCGTTGCGATTGATTGTCTGGATTTGTAGGATTGAATTGTCCCCGTATATACGGAACCTCAAGCCCCTTCAACGCATGATGCAAGATCTCGGCTATGGCGCGAGGGTTTGGCATTTCGAACGTCCCCTCCTCTACTCCTGTACGCAATATATCGTCAAGAATCTGAATTTCTTTAAGGTCGAAAGATTTTCGCACAAACTGAACCCGCCAGATATCTCTAAAAAAGTCAGCCTTGAGCGTGCCATTGCGAACTACGACATTCTTTACCGCATCGAAACGAGTGTAAAAAAACAGCAACAACTTCTGATCTGCCGATATATTTTTGTTCGCTACATTCAATAGCGATTTGTACATCTGGTCAAGTTCATTTTCTATGACAGCCTGATATACTTCATTTTTGTTATTAAAATAAGTGTATAGTGTGCGACGGCCTTTATGAGATGCAACAGCAATGTCATTCATGGTTGTATTTTCTACTCCCAATTTAGCAAACAATTGCCTTGCAACTTCTATAAGTGTGGTTCGGGTTTTATTAATGGCCATATTTTGGAAAATTGCACAAAAATGCGTTTAGTGTGTAAAAATAATACAAAAATATTTTAGAATCCCAGAAAGACAACATTTTTTAATTTTTAGGCAGACTTTAGACAGTACTATATTTCAGTATTTGAAAAAAAGACTACCTTTGTACTCTCATTTTGTCATATACACAGAATAAATGATTAATCGCGTTCTTATCCGTCTTAGAGTTGTTCAGATGCTATTTTCAAGCCAGCATCAGGGAGAAGCTCAGAGTTTGCAAAAAACTGAAAATGAACTTTTGTTCAGTTTGCAGAAGTCTTATGATTTATATCACTACTTGCTCGATTTATTAGTCGTTATTACAGATCTTTATAATCAACGTTTAGATACGCGGAAGGCTAAGTACTTGCCATCGGACGATGATATAAATCCGAATACCCGATTTGTAACGAACAGATTGATAGCATCTCTACAAAAAAACATTGATCTGCAAAAATATCTGACAGATCGTCCTTTCTTGTGGAGCGATCATGATGCTTTTCTTCGCAATATTTTAGATACCATCTTGGCGTCTGAAACATACAGTGAGTATATCAACAATCCGGAAGACAGTTTCGAGATCGATCAGGAATTTTGGCGTAAATGTTTCAAACAAATAATCTGCAACAGCGAGGAACTATCTGATCTCTTGGAAGATGAAAGCCTGTATTGGAACGATGATGTGGATATCGTGTTGTCATTTGTGATAAAAACAATAAAACGCTTGACTGTCGATGGAGAAAACGACAAGCTGCTGCCGATGTTCAAAGACGAATCGGACAGAGAATTTGCAGTAAAGCTATTGAGAGAAAGCATGCTGAATGGTGTTGAATATCGAGGAATAATAGAAAAATACACTAAAAACTGGGAATCGGAACGTATAGCGACAATGGATATGATAATTATGCAAATCGCGGTTACCGAAATTATGAAATTTCCATCTATCCCTGTCAGCGTAACCCTCAATGAATATATAGATATAGCAAAATCATACAGCACACAGAAAAGTGCTTCATTCATAAACGGAATACTTGATGCTATTGTCAAGGATTTGCAGAGTGAAGGGAAAATTGTAAAAAAATAAATTGACAAGTATAGTATCTTGTAGTCTATTTAGTTCGTAAAAAAAATTATCTTTGTCTGAGTGAGAAAAGATAAGTAAATATAAAAACTCTAAAAATAAAAATTTATGACCATGTTATTAGCTGCATTTTTACAAGACGCTGAAGCCGGAGGCTTGGGTAATTAC
>CALNCC010000083.1 GCA_937875275.1 uncultured Dysgonomonas sp.
GGGCAACAGGCCATCACGCACCAGACTTTGTTCACCATACACATCTTCGAGAATACGGTTGAGCAAATTGGCGCGTTGCACCACAAGATTCCCTTCGTTAGATATAATTTGACTCTGAAGAGTAGACGGATCGAGCTGAATGATAGAGTCGCCCGGTTCTACCATCGTCCCGTGAGGCAACAGTCCCGTCAGCTTAACCCTATACATTCCCCTGAAACGTTCCATCACGAAGGCTTTGGAATTTACAGCAATCAGTTCGCCCGTTTCCACAATATTTCTGCCCGACAAGGCTCCATCTTCCGCTTTACTCGCCTCATTGTCGCCGCATGAGAAGAACAGAGGAAGCATCAACGTAGCTAAGATAAATTTATATAATCTGTTTCTTTTCATAATTTATCCCTCTTTTGCCGCAGATGTCGGTGTTGTTTCTGTTTTCTTTTCTTCTTCAACCTTAAACGGATCAACCAACGCGACCTTATCACCTTCATCCAATCCGCTGGTGATAATGACATAGTCGGAGTTGCTCTGTCCGATTTCAACTTCTACTTTATCGTATCCACCCGAAGTTTTCTTATACACATAGTCTTTCCCGAACTCGGCGTGCACAGCATCCAATGGCACGTACAACACGTCGTCAAGTTCGTCTACTATTATGCGGCAACTGACTGTCAGACCCGGCAACAGGTTCTTATTTGTTTCGTTTATCAAAATTTCTACCGGGAAGACTTTCACTTTCGAATTCCAATCTTTATTTACAGCAAGATTGGCTACCGAGTGTACTTTACCGGTGAATATACTATCGGAAAACGCATCGGGTTTGATTTCGACTCTCAGATCCCGTGATATTTTGGATATATCTACTTCATTGATTTTTATAGTTGCTTTCATTCGCGAAAGATCCGGTAATTGTATCAATGCACTACCCGGCCAACATTGCTCTCCTATCTGGTATTTATTATTTGTGCTCCAGTTGCGATTGACAATCGCAATACCCGGCGATTCGGTGATTACAAACAGGCGACCAAGAGTTTCTTTTGCTTCTTTCAACTGATCTTGACTGTTCTGTATCGAGATCATTTTTTGCTTTATTTCTTCCTCCTGAATTTTCTTTCGGTTCTCTATTTGTTCCTTGGCTGTCAGCAATGATATATCGGCTTTTTCCAGATCCAATTCTATTTGTTTCTTTTTTATTTCCGATTCGTGTCTGGCCGCTTCAGCATTCATTTTGGTTATTTCGAGCGACAATTTCGTGATTTCAAGGTCAGCATTCAGTTCCTCTAATGCAGATTCTTGCTGTGCCTTCATTTTTTCCAATTCGGCATAATTTATCTCCAAACTATTCTCCGACTCCATAATCCCTTTCTGAACTTCAGATTGGTCGAAAACGATGAGGGTGTCTCCTTTTTTCACTTCGTCTCCGTCTTTTATCATTTCGGTGATCTTCAGGTTACCTCCATAACGCCACGAAATCATTGGTGCAGAGATGGTGATTGAATTCACAGCCTCAACCTCTCCTTCTTCGTAGATGTCGATATAGAATTTACCTTTCGTTACAGCTCCCAAAGGAACGTCTTGTGCCTCTTTTTGGCTGCACGAAAAGCAGGTGAGGGCAGCTAACAAAGAAAACATCGCGGTCTTGAATGTTCTCTTTTCGATGATGTGTTTCATATTATTCGTTATATTTTTTTATTCGTATTCGGTGTTCTATTATGGTTTCTTTTTTGTCAGTGAATCAGGTAATAATATTGTGCTTTTTATATTAGATTTATCGGGCCTCAACAAGGCTACTTCATCTTTCGCATTCAGTCCTGCCGAGATTATTACTTCATTTTTAGACGAAAGCCCCATCAATACCTGTCGCATCTCGTAGTCGTTTTTCTTTTTCACATAGGCAACCTTTATCGAGTCCTGATCGAATACGGCTATCTGAGGCACTACGATGGTGTCTTTCACTTGTTTCAGTATTATATGGCAACCAGCCGTGAATCCGGGATCGGGCATCACCGATACGCTGTCGAGAGAACCTTCGACATTGAAAAACTTGACTTTCCTGTTCTCTCCTACTTCTTCCGGAGCCGGTGTTTTCACCGTCAATTTACCCCAGCCAATATTACCCGGCATGGCATCGAATGTGTAGCGGATTGTATCTCCAACATTTATAGCCTTGAATATCTGCTCGGAAATTGACATCTTCACTTTCATATTTTCCAGATTGGGAATAGTTACAATCGGGATTCGTTCCCACACATTGTCCCCTACAAGAAGTTTTTTCCCTGTCCATCTTGTAGTAGCCACAATGGCTAATCCTTTTTTGGGAGATGTTATTCTCAATGATTTGACGTAGCCCTCAAATCGCTCAACCATTCTTGTGAAGTTCTGCACCTGCATCTCTGCCGACATGAGGTCGGTTCTCTGCACCACTTCTAATGTCTTCATTCGTTTGTCTACCTTCCCCCTTCTTATTTCGGCTTGTCGGAGTTGCAATTCACGAACCTTCTTTTTTGACGGAGTGAGAAATTGCAGTTCGAGTGAATCCATCTGCGCCAACTGCTTATCGGCTTCTATTTGTGCCACCTCGGCTTCAAGCATTGCTTTTTCTAACTGCTGATTGGTTTTCATTTGAGCCAATCCGTTGTGTGCAGCCTCAAGCTGGGTCAACATCTGATCGTGGTATGCACTCAATTCGGGAGCATCAATGATACACAGCAGATCGCCTTCTTCAACCTGCGCTCCGTCTTCGATGATATATTCTATCTTACCGTCTATAAATTCGGGACATGCAACGGTGGTAAAATCGAGAGGATCAGTATAACCCTCAACATCAATGGCATCCTCGAAATTCTTTTTTTCGATCGTATAGGTAGGTATTACATTTTCTTCTTTCGACACGCATGAAAGCATTGCCAGCAGAATGAATTGTGATATTAGCAGAAAGGTTCTATGTTTAGGCACAATATTAGTTTTTTTAAGAGTAACGCAAATGTATCTACTTTATTAACCCGTGCCTACTCAATTATATTTTATTTAGAGAGAATGCATAGGCTTATAATATTTTTTAACATCACAAACCTCTTATATGTAACGAATGTAGGTGTTTAGCCGCGACTTCTTAGCTCGGTTCATTATTTGGGGAGAACTCTGCTCAAAGTGAAATACCCTAACAAACCGGAAATAAGACTGCCTGCTACGATTCCCAGTTTTGCCTGATTCAACAGCTCGGGATGGTCGGCTCCGAACGACAGGTTAGCGATGAACAACGAAACAGTAAACCCTACCCCACTAAGCATCGCAACACCAGCTACCGAACGCCAATCGACTTTGGGTGGGAGAGATGCTATTTTCAATCTGACGGTCAGCCATGTGAAAGAGAATATGCCAATAAATTTACCGACAATCAACCCAAAAGCGACAGCAAAAGCAACAACTCCGAACAGGCTGTCGATGTCGCTTCCGAAAACGATGCCGGCATTGACAAAGGCAAACAGCGGCATGATAAAATAGCTAACCACCCCATGTAAACGATCTTCGACAAATTGCAAAGGAGATATTACCCGATTAGACGCTGCCTCAATATTTTTCAGACGATGTATCTGATCGCGAGATAGAATAATGCTTTCACTTTCATCTTTTGGAAAATGCTTCACACCTTCGCGTATGCGATCCATATATTTCCCTATGTTGATTTGCGGACGTGCCGGTATAGTGAATGCGACAAGAACGCCGGCTATGGTTGCATGAACGCCCGATTGAAGAAACATATACCAGATGACAATGCCTCCGATGATATATAACCAGATGGCGTATATTCCTTTCTTATTGGCTACAAGCAGCAGCAAGAACAACACAAGAGCCGTAAGGAGATAGAAAAAGTCGATCTCTGATGTATAAAAGAATGCTATAACCAAAATACCGCCAATATCGTCAACTACGGCAAAGGCGGTCAGAAAGATCTTCAACCCAAAAGGGACTCTTTTCCCCAACAGGCTCAATACTCCTAACGAAAATGCAATGTCTGTCGCCATAGGGATTGCTGCTCCTCGCGATTCGGGCGATGTGTGCGCTATTGTTAGATAACAGATTACGGGAACAATCATTCCCCCCATAGCAGCCAGAACAGGCAACGACGCCTTCCGCACCGTAGACAAATCGCCCACTAAGACCTCGCGTTTGATTTCGAGACCGACATGAAAGAAGAAGACCGCCATCAGTGCATCATTGATGAATGCCGCCAATGTCAGCGGACGCCCGTGATGGCTAAACAGGTTGAAGTCGCCTATTTGCAACGATATAGGATAATTCCACAGATCGACATACAGTTCGCTGAGCGGAGAATTGGCAATAACCATCGCAAGCACAGCTACAATCATCAATATTATCCCACCATTTACATAATGACGGAAGAACGACATGAAAGCAGTATTAAATGGTCTTCTGTTTGCCATTGACAGATTATTTTTTTTGAGTGTACAAAGATACGTTTTTAAGTCTTTTCTCAATTATCATTTAACACTTTAGAGTTTCAAAAGAAAGAATGCAAGAACCGTTAATAAAGCAAAAAGGACGTTTATCTATGTCAAACCCAAGGACAATCTATACCTTTATTGCACACAATGAGTATGATTATAAAAATATATCTTATAAATTTGCAGAATAGAATATTACATCTTTTATAAAGAATAAACAGAGCCAAAATTACAGAATGAAAAACAGACTTTTATTCCTACTGATTATCTGCTGTCCGACACTCCTATTTGCTCAGGACGAAGCGGTATTTACAATAGACGGCGTAGCCGTGAGCAGAACCGAAGTAGAAAAAGCATACTTGAAGAATAAGGTTGAGGGCGAACAAGGGAAAGATGATTTTGCCGGATTCGTAGACTCGTACATAAACTTTAAGCTAAATGTGACGGAAGCCAAAGCTCAGAAGTTGGATACATTAGCGTCGGTCAGGAGGAGTGTTGCGTCGTACAAGCAACAGATATCACGACCATACTTGCAAGATACAGTAGCTGACCGGGAATATATACGGAACGTATACGAGCGTTTTTTTACCGACATCCAAGTCAATCATGTCCTGATTCCGTATGAAAAACAATATGTAGTGCCACAAGATACATTAGAGTTGTATCAAAAAGCTTTGGCAACGAGAACTACCTTAGCTGAAAACGGTTTTGCAGGAGACGGATATATAGATTACACCAAAGAATCTGCCGTTGTCCCCAATATCGCTTTAGTCAACGGACACTTAGGATGGGTACGTCCATTCATGCTGCCGGCTCCGGTCGAGAATGCGGTATATAATACTCCGACAGGAGAATTGAGCCTCCCGATACGTTCCAACCTTGGATACCACATCATACAGGTCGTAGCAAAACGTCCTGCTGCCGAGTCGCTAAATTTAGATCAGGTCTTATTCAATTTCCCTTCTGTACCGCCGACACAGGCTCAGAAAGACAGTGTAATGTCGCTTGTGCAAGAAATCTATGATAATATAAAATCGGATGCAGACTTTGAGGACTTGTGTGTCGAGTTTGCAGAAACATACAATACCGGAGAAAAAGGCTGTTCTTTTAATGTCATAAATTTCGACTCTCCACTTCCTCCATCGTTTATATATGGAGCCTATGACATCAAAGATATTGGGCAAATCAGTTTGCCTACCATCACTGACTACGGGATACACATCATCAGACTAAAAGAACGGATAGCAGTTAGTCCTCCTCCGTTCGAGAAAGCATATAATATATTGAGAAATAAAGTCGCATATGGAGATTTCAGTCTCGACTATGTGACGTTTCAGCAGCGCCAATTGTTGGCGAAATACGATATAGAGATAAACGCTGATGCCATAGGTATGCTATACAACGCGGCGAAGGTCAGAAATCCATTCGACTCTTTATTCATCGCACCATTTATAGATCAGGATAAGACATTATTCTCAGTCGGAGACAACACATACTCCTTAGGCAACTTTGCCCGGTATGTAGAAAGTCAAGCGAAGAGTCAGGAATCGGACAAAGATGAATTGGCTGTTTTGCAGAAAGTATCGGCAGCATATTATGTATTATCTTCCGACGAATTGGCTAAACTCTTGGCTGAGTTTATAATCAAAGAGGTGGATAGGTATATGTATGCAAATCTCGAAAAATACAATCCGGCATTCAAGGAAAGCATGAACGCATTTGAAGACGAACAACTCTTCTTTGAGGCGAAGATGCGCAATGTGTGGCAAAAAACCGACGGTACAGAGTCGGCGATGGAGAAAGAGGAGAAAAAATGGAACGACTATCTGAGGACAAAATACGCTGTCGAAATAAATAAAAAACAATTACAGAAATGAAATACATATCCTTCTACAAGAAAAGTCGGATGGTCATCGTTTTCATGACCTTTGCGGCTTTTTTTATCGCTTCGTGCGATAGCCCGTCGGGGCAGCCAGACCTTAGCAAAGACCCCATAGTGTCGGTCAATGGGCATACGCTATATCGTACCACTTTGGAGAAAATCCTGCCTTCGGGCTTGTCTAAAGAAGACAGCATTGCTGCTGCCGACAAATATGTGAAAGGATGGATTGGCGGAGTGTTGCTGCTCGATTTGGCAGAAAAGAATATTGTGGACAAAGTAGAGATAGACCAAATGGTAACCGACTATCGCAATTCGTTGGTTGTGAATGCCTATCAGGAACGGCTATTGAAACAGGAGCTGTCGAAAGAAATCGCTGAAAGCGAATTGGAAGCTTTTTACGCATCAAGCCCCCAACTATTCAAACTCGAAGAGAATATCATAAAAGGGCTGTATCTGAAAGTTCCGAAAGAATCTCCTCTATTAGACGATTTCAAAAAATGGTATAAGCAAACCACAGATGATGCAATCAATAATCTTGAAAAAAATGCATTGCAGCATGCCGTTAACTATGACTATTTTTATGACCATTGGACTAACTTCAGTAGTGTGTTGGACAAGATTCCGACTCAAATATCCGATCCGACAGACTATCTGAATAAGAACAAAACAATTTTTGTGCAAGACTCGTCATTTGTATATATGCTCAACATACAAGATGTGAAAATGGTGGGCGAAGAGGCTCCATACGAGTACGCAAAAGACAAGATATTGGATATTTTGATAAAAAAACGCAAAAAAGATTTTACAGATCAAATGCAAGAGGACTTGTATGATAAAGGAATGAAAAATAATGACATTAAATTTCATCAATAAAAGACTATATGCATATTCTCTGCGTTAAGGATAATAATTAAGTACTGAAATATATTATCTTTACGTCGGCAAATTAATAATGAAAGAAATGATCAAGAAATTAAATCTCTTATTAACATTTATACTTATTTCTGTAACCTCTAACATCTACGCCCAATCAAACCTTATCGATGGTGTGATATGGGTTGTCGGAGATGAACCTATATTGAAATCGGATGTCGAATCTCAACGCTTGATGATGTTGATGGGTAAAACAAAAATAACAGGAGACCCATATTGCTTCATCCCCGAACAAATTGCAATCAGCAAACTGTTTGTCGATCAGGCGAGAATAGATAGTATCGTTATAGACCCGATGACAGTAACGCGAGCAGTTGCAGACCAAGAGAACCGATATATAGTCAACTTAGGCTCACGCGAGAAAGTGGAAGAATATATGGGTATGTCAATTACCCGTTTGCGCGAGTTCTGGAAAGAACAATACCGTGACGAGTCGATGATAGAACGTGTCAAAAATAAGATTGTTAGTTCTGCCGAGCGACTGACTCCATCGGAAGTACGTAGATATTATGAGCAGTTGCCTAAGGACAGTTTGCCGAATATACCTACTACTTACGAGTTGCAAATAATAACTTGCGAACCGGTTATTCCTTTAGCAGAAAAGGACAAAGTTAAAAACCGATTGAGAAGTTATATCGACCGTGTTAACGCAGGTGAAAGTTTTGCCTCTATTGCAATCTTCGAATCGGAAGATAACATGACGGCGAATAAAGGAGGAGACCTCGGGCCTATGTCGAGGGCTTCATTAGCTACCGAATTTGCCAACGTGGCATTTGCATTGAACGATCCGAAGAAGGTTTCGAGCATTGTAGAGACCGAGTACGGCTTTCACATCATACAGCTGATAGAGCGCAACGGAGATGTAATAAGAGCACGCCATATATTGCAACGGGCAAAAGTTCCGGTTGAAGAAATGACGAAGGCGATAAATGTAATGGACACCTTAGCCATGCGTTTGCGTGCGGAGAGCTATACATTCGAAAACGCAATGAGAGATTATCACTTGCAGGAAGATGTTGTGATAGATGCAATGGACAATGCTACGAAAAATAAATTGTTCCAATTCGAAGATGCAGCACGCCAATTCTCTGCCGATAAAGATTCGAGAAACAATGGAGGCTTGATGACAAATACAGGTAAATATACGACACAGTCGACTTCATACCTCAACACTCCTCGTTTCACACAAGAAGAGCTTCCTGTCGAAATCGCCCGCGTGGTCGATACCCTTCGGGTAGGGAACATCTCTGCGCCTTTTGTGATGAAAGAGACAAATCAGAAAAACATTGTCGCAATAGTAAAGCTAAAGAAGAAAACAGAAAGCCATATAGCGAACATCAAAGATGACTTTGAGGTGATGAGAGAAATCGTCATAGAGCAAAAACGAGAAGACGCTATCGAAAAATGGATACGCAAGAAAATAAAAAATACATACGTAAGAATTGATGACAACTGGGTCAACTGTGATTTTAAATATCCTGAGTGGCTTGAGATCAAAGCTGTTACGAAATAGTATAAGTAAAGGCTAACGGCATTGAGATCGATTGTGCCTCCGCTACCCAAAAAAAACGTTCAATATTGATAGCGTGTCAAAGAAACTGATAAATATTATTATAAAACAAAAACACAGGATTCCATTTTTCGGGATTCTGTGTTTTATTGGTGTATACGCTTCGGCACAAACGTATATGTCCGATCAGGCTTTATTCAACCTATATGCTGTTGTTGATGTGCCTAAAACAACTGTTCCTCAAGACACGATAACACCTCCTTCGCCGAACAAGCAAGCCGAGAAAAAAGAAATAGAGGTCATCAAATCGGACACGGTATATACCAACTCCTCGTTGCCCGACATAATGATCCTCCGAGACAGCGTGGTACTCTATCATGACGGAGCCACACTGCACTGCGACACAGCGTATGTGAACAACAAACGATCTACATTCGAAGCCTTCGGGCGAGTGGAAATGAATCAGGGCGATACAATATTCCTGTATGGGAATTACCTGTATTACGATGGAAATACAAAGCTGGCAAAGGTGAGAGAAAACGTTCGCCTCGAAAAAGACAGCCTTACGCTCTTTACCGACAGCCTCGACTTTGACCGTGTTGGCAACATCGGCTATTATTTTCAAGGGGGAATGCTTATCGATCCGCAAAACGAATTATCCTCTTTCTGGGGACAGTATGAGCCGAACAAGAATATCGCTCTCTTCAAAGATAGCGTAGAACTTATAAATCCTCAGTTTGTGCTCACATCCGACACCTTGAAATATGCTACGGACACACATATAGCTTATATCGTGAGCCCGTCGAAAATCGTTTCGGATAGCGGAATCATATACACCAGCAATGGGTGGTACAATACCGATACTCAAGAGGCTTTGCTCTTAGATCAGTCTACCGTTATCAACAAAGAAGGCAATCGTTTCCTTCGGGGCGATTCGATGTTTTACCACAAAGAACGGGGTTATGGCGAAGTATTCGGGAACATGTACCTCGAAGATACCATAAAGAAAATCATTCTGCGTGGGCACTATGGCATATATGATCAAAACACCGATTATGCAATGGCTACCGACTCGGCATATTGTATCGAATATTCGCAGAAAGACAGCATGTTTATGCATGCCGACACCTTGCGGATGATTCCCGATTCGACCTTCCGCCAGTTAAAAGCATATCATAATGTGCGCATCTACCGCACCGACTTGCAGGCAATATGCGATTCCCTCCAATTCAATTCACGCGATTCGATCCTACGCCTCTACAAGAACCCTGTACTGTGGAGCGAGGGGCGGCAGCTGACAGGAGACACTATCGACATATTCATGAACGACTCTACGATAGACTATGCCTACATACGGAAATATGCATTCTCTGTGGAGCAGAAAGATTCGCTGCACTTCAATCAACTCAAGGGAATGATGCTGAAAATGTATTTCAATGAAGGAAAGATAAAGCGTGTATATGCCGAAGAGAATGTAGAAACAATCGTCTATCCCGAAGAAAAAGATAAATCACTTACCGGATTGAGAAACTTCCTCACCTCCGGTTATCTCGATATTACGATCAAAGATAACGCCTTCGAGCGATTAGTCGCATGGCCAAGTCCCGAAGGGTTAGTTACGCCGTTTCACTTGATGACTGCCGACAAATACTTGTTGAAGGATTTCTATTGGTTCGACTATTTGAGACCTCGCAACAGGCACGATATTTTCAGACGAAATGCTCGGAAAACAGAAGATCTCCCATCCGAAAGCAGCAAATCTAATCGATTTGGAAATTTGGATAAAAAAGAATTCGAATTTTGATATATGAGCGATATTATACATTTACTACCCGATTCGATAGCCAATCAGATTGCCGCAGGAGAGGTCATACAGCGCCCCTCGTCAGTGGTAAAAGAGTTGGTGGAAAATGCGATCGATGCCGGAGCAGATAATATCAAAATCATCATCAAAGATGCCGGACGTACGTTTATCCAAGTCATCGACAACGGAAAAGGAATGTCTGCCACCGATGCCCGCATGGCATTCGAGAGACATGCAACCTCGAAGATAAAGACGGCTCACGACTTGTTTGCCCTTCACACGATGGGATTCCGTGGCGAAGCACTTGCCTCTATCGCTGCCGTTGCTCAGGTAGAGCTACGCTCTAAACAAGCAAATGAAGACGTCGGCACACTATTGACTATTTCAGGCTCTCGGGTCGAAAAACAAGAGTGTATCGTTTGTGCCAATGGCAGCAATTTCCTCATAAAAAACATTTTCTTCAATGTGCCTGCACGGCGCAAGTTCTTGAAATCGAACGACACTGAGCGCAGGCACATCATCACCGAGCTTGAACGCATCGTGCTGGTCAATCCCGAGATAGAGTTTTCTTTTATCGAAAACGACGTTGAGGTTCTTCACTTTCCGGCAGGCAATCTGCGCCAACGCATCATAAATGTAGTAGGGAAAGGGTTTAATCAACAGCTCATATCATTGAATGTAGACACCACGCTGGTAAAGGTATCGGGGTTCATCGGCAAACCCGAATCGGCACGAAAAACACGTGCACAGCAATACTTCTTTGTCAACAGCAGATACATGCGGCATCCTTATTTCAACAAGGCTATATCCAACGCTTTCAACAATCTTCTTCTTGCCGGCGAAAGCCCTAACTACTTCATATATTTCGAAGTAGAACCGGACACGATAGATGTAAATATACATCCGACCAAGACGGAGATCAAGTTTGAAAATGAACAATCGATATGGCAAATCCTTCATGCAGCAGTGAAGGAAGCCTTGGGTAAATTCAATGCCGTTCCTTCTATCGACTTCGACACCGAAGGGGCTATCGACATTCCCATACACGACCCCTCTCGCATAGTGTCGCAACCCAAGATTGAGGTTGACCCTAACTATAATCCGTTCAAAACTTCAGGTCGCAGTTCATACTCTGCAAGGAGCAACTCGGGCGAATCGTATCAGAGACAAAATACCGACTGGGAAAAACTCTATGAAGGATTCGAAAACGAAGCCCGCACCAATATCTCAGAAGATCAATCGGGCACGATAGATATCTTTTCTTCCGACGATGTAGATACTAAAGAACAAATAGGCTCTTTAGTAAAAGAGCAGGTTGTTCACTACCAGTATAAGAACAAATATATATTGACTTCTGTGAAATCGGGATTGATGGTTATCGATCAACACAGAGCACATATCCGTATTCTTTTCGACAAGTTCATCACACAGATACAGCAGCAGAAAGGAATCTCGCAAAGAAAACTTTTCCCCGAAATCGTAGAGCTTTCGGCATCCGAAGCCTCGATAATTCCGTATCTGATGCCGGATTTCGCGGCCGTCGGTTTCGATCTCAGCGACTTAGGCAATAACGCGTATGCAATCAATGGTGTGCCTTCCGATCTCGAAAATGCTGATGCAATTCAACTCATACACAGCATTATTACCACCGGCATCGAATCGGGTAGCGATGTGAAAGAGGAGATACAGGAAATGCTTGCTCTCTCGATGGCTAAAGCCGCCGCAATACCTTATGGGCAAAAGCTGAACGAGGAAGAGATGCAACGCGTGGTAGATCAGTTATTTTCTTCCCCTTCACACAAATATACACCTGACGGGAAATTGGTTATCTCTCTGATGGACGATAATGCCATCGACCGCATGTTCTCAAAATAAGTAATGCTTTACGTTTGTGGTTTGTTGTCGACCTTTATCCAATGGTCGGGTACTATGTGATTCTGATCGTAATAGCTATTGTTGAGGAACCACATTTCCGGAGCAAAAACCTTCTTGTCGGGGTTCTGATTGAGCCAAGCTCCCCACCAACTGAATGTGCTGTTGGCGATGATATTATGTTTGCATTGCGACATCAGATACATATCCATATAGCTATCGAGACCTTTATTATGACCGATATATACAACTGCCTTGTCTTCCAAAAAAGCAAAGTTCTCGGCTACCCATCCTATATCGTCCGAGAAAACAAAGATCGTCAATTCCTCTTCTGACGACTCCAGCAGGCTCAAAGCATGTTGATAATAGTCCATATTACATACTCCGCCTAAGAAACCCATATACTGCGGATTGGAGACGTAATCGCCTCGCCTCACATGCAGGCTGACCGAGTTTGTTGACTTTATCTTCGTCAAAGCCGTAGCATTCTCTTCCGAGATGTTTTTTGTCTTGAACCGAAAAGCATCGACAACTTTTGTTTTTATGTCTTTAAAGTAATCTTCATCTTGCCACAATCCCTCCACATAGATATCTTTATCAGCATCCAACTGAAAAACGGACGGATCATATTTTGGTATTCGTTCGTGGAAATAGGACTTCCGTCTGCCAAACAATCGGCGACGTATGCGAGCAGTCAGCGAACGAGAGTTATCGATAAGCCTGTCTGTGAATCTCTTATCTAAAACATCGCCCTTTTCAATGCCGAAGACACGATCTAACTCATACCCCTGATTGTCATTCACAGCTTTCGTGCAACAGCGAACCTTATCTTCTCCGTAGTGATGTCGCATGGCAAGCGAAAAAACGTAACCGAACATCTGATTCCCAAGCCCTCCTATTATTTCAACAATAAGCATATAGTTTTGTTTTAGTCGTTATTACCAAATCTGCCACCTGTCCGAGTCCAGCCCATAGCACCTGTCTACTGGCATCCTCATGCCGATAAACATTCCCGGATTGGAACTGAATGTACCGACAAACAGCGCCGAGTGAGACAACACCTTTACCGAAGCGAAAAGGCGGATCATGGCATTGCACCTCTCTCCCTTGCTCTGTTTCTCAAAGTCGGCATGTACATACCCCCGCTCCTCTGTGTCGCAAAGGGTGTAGATGTTCCATGTAGGATATTCCTTTTCGAGGTGCTCGATAACAGCATAGTCGTCCGTCAAGATAAAGGCATTTTTCAGATCAGACAAAGACTCTGCTTTGCGAAGATAAACATCGGGCGTGATGAGTTCCTGCTCAGTACACTTATCGCCTTGTCGGATATGAAGCCCAATATATTCTGCCGGAAGGGCTAATGGCTCAGTCAATCTGTCTATCGTCTTTTGCGTATGGTCATTATATCTCCAAGTCATTTTGGTGAGGATTTCGCATGCGTGGTGTACATCTCCATCAATATCCAACTCGGGGAAAAAGAATGTTCGTTTTTCGAAATATTCTTTGTCTCTTATCTGATGCCAAAGTTCGTGTGTAAGAAAATGGACACCGTATATCTTCTTCCAGATGCAAATCTTTAATCTATCCGTATGGGTAAAGGGTGCTCCGGGATAGCGATGGTTGTATTGTCGATGAAAATCGTGCTTAACCTCATCACAAAACGGCAGAAAGTAATCGTTCCATCCGTCTTGATAAGCGAAGTTGGCATTTACAGAATATAAGACAAATTGTATTTTGTTTTCTAAGCAATAGAGCATTGCCAGTATCATATTATTATACTCAGAGAAAAAACCCGCTTCCATTCCTATTCTGAATACCAGCTTTTTTCTGAACGATTTGTTAAGATTCACATAACGATTGAGCAGGCTGTCCTGATTATTATCAATCACGTTGTAATGTTTTAGTTTATGTTATTAAGTAAAGCACTGATGTTTGAGGTAAATAGCTTGACGGCAATAGCCATCAGTATGATACCAAAAAACTTACGGAGCATATATACACCTCCTACACCTATCAGATTACGCACTTTATCCAGATACCGAAGGACAAAGAATACAATAACCATATTGAGCAATATAGAAACCACAATCTCGGGTATTGAAAATTCTGTCCGCATCGACAACAAGGCGGTAAATGTACCCGGTCCGGCAATCAGCGGAAAGACAATAGGCACAAGCGTCGCCGACCTTTTACCTCCCGACGGAGAATCGTTTTTGAACACCTCTATCCCGAAAATCATTTCGATAGAAATAATGAAGATTACCAGTGCTCCGGCAACAGCAAACGATTGCACATCTACGCTGAACAATTTTAGTATCCACTCGCCGACAAAAAGAAATCCGACCAAAATGAGAAACGAATAGAGTGCTGCTCGCGAAGGAGAAATATCTTCTTCATTCTTTGTAAAATTCAAAAACAGGGGCACCGACCCTAATATATCTATCAGAGCAAATAGCACTATAAACGAGCTCAGTACGTTGAGAAGAGAAAGTTCCATATAAAACTTTTTTTTTGAACATTCAAATATATACAAAAAAGCAATAACCGGATTGTTGATACATGTTAATGAATGAGAGTAAAACATCAATGATCGGTCAAGCAACGATATTTTTTCGTACTTTCGTCTACAAATCTCGTAATATAGGATGATAGACCAACAGACCATAGACAAAATCATAAATGCGGCAGAGATCGTCGATGTCGTATCTCAATTCGTTACGCTCAAGCGGCGCGGAGTGAATTATGTGGGGTTGTGTCCGTTTCACGAAGACTCTTCGCCCTCGTTTTATGTGTCGCCCGCAAAATATATGCAAATGTTTTGCCTGTGGCGAAGGCGGTACATCCGTCCATTTTGTAATGAAACACGAGCAGTTGTCGTATGCCGATGCCCTGCGTTTTCTCGCCAAGAAATATAATATCGAGGTCGAGGAGCGGGAGCTGACAGATGAGCAAAAGCAGGCGTACAATGAGAGAGAGAGCCTTTTCATACTCAACGAATATGCAAGAGACTATTTTGCGAACACACTTCACAATCATCTCGATGGGAAAACAATCGGGCTGAGCTACTTCCGCGAGCGAGGATTCAGAGACGATATTGTCAAGAAATTTCAGTTGGGTTACAGTCTCGAAGGAAGAGATGCCTTCACTCAGACCGCACTCAAGGGCGGATATAAAAAAGAGTTCTTAGTAAAAACCGGACTAACAATCGAAGGGGACAACAACTATCTTGCCGACCGTTTTCGCGGGCGTGTCATGTTTCCTGTGCACACCCTTTCGGGTAAAGTGATAGCCTTCGGCGGCAGAATATTAAAGAAAGCCGAGAATACCGGTAAATATGTCAATTCGCCCGAAAGCGAAATATACCATAAGAGCAACGAACTGTACGGCATCTACTTTGCCAAGCAGACGATAACCAAAAACGACTGCTGCTACCTTGTGGAAGGGTACACCGATGTACTTTCGATGCATCAGGCAGGTATCGAGAATGTTGTAGCCTCATCGGGTACGGCACTTACACACGGACAGATACGGCTGATACACCGTTTCACGAAAAACGTTACGGTCATCTACGACGGCGATGCGGCAGGAATAAAAGCTGCCCTGCGAGGAATCGACCTCTTGTTGGGCGAAGGGATGAATATAAAAGTCGTCTTGCTTCCCGATGGAGAAGACCCCGATTCGTTTGCAAAAAAACAGAATGCCGATTCGCTGAACAAATACATCAAAGAACACGAAGTAGACTTTATACGCTTCAAGACCAAACTATTGATCGACGAAGCCGGAAACGACCCGATAAAAAGAGCCGCACTGATCACAGATATTGTAAACAGTATCTCGGTAATCCCCGACAACATCATACGCTCTATATACATCAAAGATTGCAGTCGCCTGCTCGATGTTGACGAACGCATATTGGTGCAGGAGGTTGGGAAAAGATTTCTCGACAATAGCGAAAAGACACTAACAAGGAGAGGTCAAGCTCCGCAAGAGGTAAAAGAACAAAATAGCACGGCAGACGCTGCGAACAAAGAAAAAGCCGGATTGCTGAAAGTAAAGAAGTCTCCGTTAGATAAGTTCGAACTGTCGGTGCTCTATTACGTCGTTCGCTTCGGATCGGATATATTGATTGACGAAGAAGGGGAAGATGGAGACCACACCCGCATGACTGTGTTGCAGTACGCTAAGTTCGATCTCGAACGCGACAGCCTGTGGTTGAAGCAACCGATATACAAACAGATGCTGGATGAAGCTGTGGAGCGGATGGATGACGAATCATTCTCGCCCAAACGTTATTTTCTTGCTCATCCCGATGCAGCAATCAGCCGGGTTGCAGCTAACATATTGGGCGACCGTTATCAGATAAGCAAAGTGCATATCAAGCAATATGGCGAAGGCGTGAAGGAAGAGGACACACCGCTTGCCGAGAAGAACAATCTCGACAAAAGTGTTCCCAGAGCCCTTACCGAGTTGAAAAACGAATATGTACGTCAGCAGGTGAAAGAGATAAAAGACGAACTCAGTCAGAAATATAAAGACGGAGACTATGATTCGGCAATCGCTCTCATGCAGCGGTTGAAAGACCTGGAAGAAGTAAAGAAAACGTTAGCTAAAGTGTTAGGCGAACGGATAGTGTTAAGATATTAAGGTATTGAAGAAAAAACTCACACACGCTTGCATATGATATATTTAGAGGCACAAGACATTGTAAAACAATATGGTAATCATAGAGCCCTGGACGGTGTCAGCATCAGCGTTCCTCAGGGCTGTGTATACGGATTGTTGGGACCTAACGGTGCCGGAAAAACCTCTCTGATACGCATCATCAATCGCATCACTGCCCCCGATGAGGGCAAAGTATTGATAAATGGAAAAGAATCGACAGACAAGGATATATTCAATATCGGATACATGCCCGAAGAAAGAGGACTGTATCGGAAAATGAAGGTGGGCGAGCACATTCTTTTTCTTGCTCAACTGCGAGGGCTGACCAAAGCCGAAGCTCAGGCAAGGATGCGTTTCTGGATGAAAAAGTTCGATATCACTTCGTGGGAACAAAAACGAGTGATGGAGCTATCGAAAGGCATGCAGCAGAAAATACAGTTCATTGTAACCGTGATACACAATCCCGATCTTTTCATTCTCGACGAACCATTCAGCGGATTAGACCCTATAAATGCCGAACTGTTGAAAGATAATATTCTGGAATTAAAGGCTAAAGGAAAAACAATAATCCTTTCTACACACAACATGTCGTCGGTAGAAGAGATGTGCGACGAAATATCGCTGATCAACAAATCGCGAGTTGTACTGCAAGGCAATGTTAAAGAAGTGCGGGGGCGTTATCGCGAACATATTTTCAATCTGACGATAAGCGGAGAGCGCTTCAACCTTATATCTGACCAATTCGATGTCCTTGACACGAAAACGGATAAGTATAACGGTTATGTTGATGTACGCCTGCAAAAGAAAAATGTCGACCTCCCCAATTCGGAGTTGCTCAAAAGCATAGTGAAAGACTATGAAATTGTATCGTTCGAGGAAGAACTGCCCACGATGAATGATATTTTTATACAAATCGTATCAAACAACTGATCCTGAAATGAGAGCTTTAAGACTAATAATACAACGCGAATACCATGCAGCCGTAAGAACTCGCGCTTTTCTGTTGACGACTATTCTCACACCACTTGCCATGATTGTCATCGTTCTGCTTCCGGGACTATTGTCCAAGACGGCAAAGGACTCGGATATACAACAGATATACGTAGTAGACCGGTCGGGCTTGTACGCCTCTCTGTTCGAATCGTCGGAGAACTATACATTTATCAATATGAACGAGCCTCCCGAAAATTCGAACAAAACGATGGGAGAAGTTTATGCCTTGCTGACGATAAATGGCGATCTAAACATCGATCCCACGGCGATAACTTTTTTTTCGGAGAAGCAGCAGCCGTCTAAAGATTTGATAAGATATATAAACAGCACATTATCCGAAGCTGTAAAGAACAAGGAGATACAAGAATACACCGCACGGATGGGAATTGACGGTAACGTAGTAGGTGATATCAATCGCATATTGCTGTCGAAAGATCGCATACAGGTAAGCACTAAACGTTGGATTGAAGACGGACATGCCACCGAAACGGCAGGAGAGACAGCTTCATTGCTGGGCATGGGGTTGACATTCTTCATGTTCTTCTTCGTTATGATGTATGGATCTATTGTGATGCAGAGCGTAACGGAGGAGAAAACGAACCGTATAGTAGAAGTTATTGTCTCATCCACCAAGCCGTTCAACCTTATGATGGGCAAGATAATAGCCGTTGCCCTCACGGGGTTGACACAATTGTTAGTATGGGGAACTATTATTACCGTAGGGTTGGTTTTTATTGCCGGAGTCTTTGGATTTAATGCTACCGATCTCAACCCCGAAGATATGCAAGCCTTATCCATGTCCGCATCGGGCAGCCATGATTTCAGCAATCTGGCAAACGACATTGTGTCAGCCAATTGGATTAAAATTTTCTTTTGTTTTGCACTGTATTTTGTTGGAGGCTACTTGCTCTATTCATCTCTGTTTGCTATGTTCGGGTCGGCAGCCAACGACGCACAAGAGGCTCAACAATTCATTATGCCCATCACATTCATTCTGTTTTTTTCGTTCTATATGGGCTATGCCGCCGCAGCCAATCCCGAAGGCTCGCTCGCATTTTGGGGGTCTATCATTCCGTTCACTTCGCCTATTGTGATGATGGTACGCGTACCACTGGATGTTCCCGTATGGGAGCTTATGCTCTCCGTCGCCCTGTTGTTTGTTACAGCGATATTGGCAATCAAAATGGCGGGAAAAATATATCGCATAGGCATTCTCATGCATGGCAAGAAGATGACTTTTAAAGAAATATTTAAATGGTTGAAGTATAAGTAAATCGAGTGAAAAGATATTAAAAAGAAATACAAGAGAGAATACAAAGCACTATCTTTGTATCGATTTTAAATTTGATGTGAAAATTTTGAACAATAAATAAACAACCTTTTATCATACCTATAAAAAAAGAACTTGATTGATGAAAAAGATTTTTCTCTTATTACTGGCACTATCGTTCGTTATAGTAGCGAAGGCGCAAACAGATCCGGTAACGTGGCTAACCAGTATCTTGGATAAAGGAAATGGCGAAGTAGAACTGACCTTCAAGGGGACGATTGCTCCTACATGGTATGTCTACGACACAGAGATACCTGACAACGGGCCGTTCCCTGCCGAATTGAATATAGAAACCCTGAAAGGAGCTACCGCGGTAGGTAAATTCAAAGCGATAGACTCTAAGGCACATAAGAAATACGACGATATTTTCGGCATGGATGTAACATACTATGAAAACAATGTTACGTTTGCGCAACGTCTAAAAATAACAGACCGGGCAGCATTTCGTCTCGAAGGAGATTTTCGTTCGCAGGCCTGTACAACAGTCGACGGGCAATGCATGATGCTGACAGAAGACCTTGATTTCGGATCAGCCGATCTGCCCAAAACACTTGTGATAGAAGCGGCAGCACCGGTAGCTAACCAACCGAAGGAAACAGAGAAACCTGTAGAGACGGCTGTCGGAATCCTTCCATCTGATTCGGTAGAGACAGCACAAACCGACCTCAACATTCAGAATGAAGACCGAGACCCATCTTATCTGTGGACGCCGGTTATCAGCGAAGTTGAAGCTTTTGGCGCGGTAGGCAGCACCAAAGACCTCACGTTGTTGTGGATTTTCGTACTTGGTTTCGGTGGGGGGCTTATCGCTTTGCTTACTCCGTGCGTATGGCCAATGATACCGATGACTGTTAGTTTCTTCCTAAAAAGAAATAAGAAAGATAAAGGCAAAGCCATTCGTGAAGCTATAACATACGGCTTGGCGATCATACTCATATACACACTACTCGGGCTTGTCATTACCGCTATATTCGGACCAAGTGCACTGAATGATTTATCGACAAGTGCAACTTTCAATATTCTGTTTTTTGCATTGTTGGTGTTCTTTGCCGTTTCATTCTTCGGAGCATTCGAGATACGTTTACCGTCTTCGTGGTCTACCAAGATGGATAGCAAAGCCGACTCTACAACAGGCATTGTCAGCATATTCTTCATGGCATTTACATTGGCTTTGGTCTCTTTCTCGTGTACCGGCCCTGTGATTGGCGGATTGTTGGTCGAAGCCGCAAGTTCAGGCTCGCTTCTTGCTCCGGCAATAGGTATGATTGGATTTTCCATAGCACTGGCAATTCCATTTGCTCTGTTTGCAATATTCCCGTCGTGGCTCGAAAGCATGCCTAAATCGGGCGGATGGCTCAACTCGGTAAAAGTAGTTCTTGGTTTCCTTGAATTGGCTCTTGCCTTCAAATTTTTATCGGTTGCCGACCTTGCCTATGGCTGGGGAATCCTCGACCGTGAAGTATTCCTCGTGCTTTGGATCATTATATTTGTACTGTTGGGAGCGTATCTGTTAGGCAAACTGAAAATGCCTCACGACAGCGACTTGAAACATGTATCTGTAACCCGCCTGTTCCTATCCATCATATCATTGTCTTTTGCGCTGTATATGGTTCCCGGATTGTGGGGTGCACCATTGAAAGCGATAAGCGCATTTGCTCCGCCATTGTATACACAAGACTTTAGTCTGTATGACGGTGCTGTGCATGCTAAGTTTGACGACTATGAGACAGGAATGGAGTATGCGAAGCGCAATAACAAGCCTGTGATGATAGACTTCTCAGGATTCGGATGTGTCAATTGCCGCAAGATGGAATCTTCGGTATGGATAGACCCTCGCGTGAAAAGTAAATTGGAGAACGACTATGTCCTCATCACGCTGATGGTAGACGACAAACACAAATTGCCGGAAGTGATGGAAGTAGAGGAAAACGGATCGAAAACAAAACTGAAAACAATAGGCGACAAATGGGGTTATCTGCAACGCCACAAGTTCGGCACAAGTTCGCAACCTTATTATGTGTTGTTAGACGCTGACGGCAAACCAATAGGCCCTTCTTATGCCTACAACGAAGATGTGGACAAATACATTCAGTTTCTGAACACAGGATTGGATAATTTCAAGAAAAAAGATTAATCAAGAATAACAACGGGAAGCAGACACAAAATCTGCTTCTCTCTCTTTTTTGGGGGGAGAACATATGAAACATACGAGAGAAGAAAAGATGGAAGCCTTTGGCAGGCTGCTTGATGTGATGGACGAATTGCGTGTAAAATGTCCGTGGGATGCGAAACAGACAAACGAGAGTTTGCGGACAAACACAATAGAGGAGACATACGAACTGTGCGAAGCTTTAGTAAAAGACGACAATGATGCCATCCGTAAAGAATTAGGGGATGTGTTGTTGCACGTCGTTTTCTATTCGAAGATTGGCGAAGAGAAGCAAGCATTCGATATCTCCGATGTTTGCCAATCGTTATGCGAGAAGCTGATCTACCGCCATCCTCACGTTTTCGGTGAAGATAAAGCAAAGACTGCCGGAGAGGTGGAACAATCGTGGGAGCAATTGAAACTGAAAGAGAAAGGCGGAAACAAAACCGTATTGGAAGGCGTGCCCGCTTCCCTGCCGTCTATCCCCAAGGCGCACAGAATACAAGATAAAGCGCGTAATGTCGGCTTCGATTGGGACAAAAAGGAAGATGTATGGGCGAAAGTGCAAGAAGAGTTTGGCGAACTGAAAAACGAAATAGACCGGATGGATACTGACCGGATGGAATCAGAATTTGGAGATTTATTTTTCAGTCTGATCAATGCAGCGCGGTTGTATAAAATAAATCCGGATAATGCGTTGGAAAAAACCAATCAAAAATTTATCCGACGGTTCAATTATATAGAACAGCAAGCCAAAATGAAAGATGTAAACATAAAGGATATGTCTCTCGCGGAAATGGACGCACTATGGAACGAGGCTAAAGGCAAAGGGTTGTGAAGAACGACCCTTTTCTTATTTGGTAGCCAAATACATAGAGCAGATGCCGAATGTGTATGATTTGTATATTGCTTTGCCGAATCCGCATCGCAAAAGGGTGTCAGTCATCCCCTTTCCTTGTATGAATGCTGCTATCGACTTTGGCAAGTAAGAATATGCCGATTGATCTTTCGAAATCAAACGACCTACTGTCGGGATAAATACTTTGGAGTATAGCCAGTACCCCTGTTTCATAGGGAAGTGTTGCGGTGTAGACAGCTCGAGTATCATCAATTGTCCACCGGGACGCAATACGCGTGATATCTCGGTCAGCCCTTGTTCGAGGTTTTCGAAATTGCGAACTCCGAATGCTACAATGGCTGCATCATAGCTGTTGTCTTCTATGTCGAGGGCAAGGCAATCTTGCTTGCTGAAAGATATTCTATTTCCCAATCCCCGCTTTTTTACTTTAGCACGGGCAACATCCATCATTTTCTCTGAGATGTCGATTCCAAGAATACTCTCGGGTTTGAGAATATTATATGCCTCTACCGCCAGGTCGCCTGTACCTGTCGCTATGTCGAGTATATTTTTAGGATTTGATTTTTTTAGTGCGGATAATCCCTTCTTTCTCCAGCCTATATCGATTCCCATCGAAAGAGTGTGGTTGAGGGTGTCGTATTTCTCTGCTATGGAGTCGAACATTTGCTCTACTTGAGCTCCCTTTGGTTGAGAGCTCTCGTAGGGCAATATTTTCTCTGCTTCGTTTGTCATGCTCTTTATAGGGAAGTTACGGATTCACTTTCTCTATGTTGCATGCATTCACTTTTACTATTTTCCCTTCTTTGCTGAAGAAAAGAGCTCCGTTCTCTTTTTGTTTTTCTTCAATCAAGCGGTTGTAAGATATATGCAAACCTTTCAACAACTTTTCTCTCAAAACAATTTCACGTTGCGTCATAGCTTAGTCCTTTATTTGATTATATGTTCTTTCGTTATAAATAGAAACAGTTTCATTTTTCTTGCCTTCGGCTATCAACTCGAACGGGTTGATGGAATTGTCTATTACCATCCAAAAATCCGTTACCGGAGTGTATAGCGTAAACAGATTATGTCTTCCTGCGTCATATCTTCTTCTTATTACATCAGACGGCACATTGTGTCCTCCCGATTTTACCCTCTCCTGCACTCTTCGTATAGCCAGTTCGGGCGAGTTGAGCCAGAAGTAGATAAGCGTAACAAAGTATCCTTCTTTCTGTGCCTTCTCTATAAACTTTGCGTAAGATTTCGTCGCCAATGTCGTTTCTATGGCAAAGTCCTCTTCCAATCTCAACATTTCATTCATTCGCAGCAGCATTATCCTTCCTGCCTGTATAGCTGCCTTTTCGGGCTGGAAGGGAGATAATCCTTTGGCTATCTCGTCTGCATTTATAAACTCCTTACATTTTACTATCTCAGGCAGCATCGTATACGATGCAGTAGTTTTGCCTGCGCCGTTACAGCCCGATATTATGTAAAGATTAGGCATATTTCGATTCCCTTCAATCTATTTAGACCTCAGTTTTTACTTTTGGTTTAAATAGCTTGTTATATTCTTCTCTATTCTGTTTTCAACATCTGCGCTGTCAGCTTTCACAAATTGTTCGCCAACAATCTTTTCGTATAACTCTATATAACGATCCGACACGCTTTCGCAATATGCCTCAGTCATTTCAGGAACCGACTGTCCGTCTTTGCCTTGAAATCCGTTATCCATAAGCCATTTGCGTACAAATTCTTTAGATAATTGTCTTTGCTCCTCCCCTTTCTCGAAGAGGATTTGATATGTGTCTGCATAGAAATAACGAGACGAATCCGGTGTATGAATCTCATCTATAAGATAGATTTTCCCATCTTTTTTTCCGA
>CALNCC010000084.1 GCA_937875275.1 uncultured Dysgonomonas sp.
GCGAAAAACGGGGCTCGAACCCGCGACCCCAACCTTGGGAAGGTTGTGCTCTACCGGCTGAGCTACTTTCGCGTAAAACGATGTAAAAGTAGTAATATTTCTAAAATAAATAGATGAAGTGTGATTATTTATTACAACTTTTTTTTCTGTAATATAGATGCGGCAAAAAGCCCTTCACTACTTTGCCGATAACCACTTATTTAAAAATGCAATTGACTTTGAATACTATTTGAATCAACAATACGATACCACTTGTCTTTAAGGTATGTTTTCAAATCATCAACCGAGTGTATCTCATTATTTTCAAAAAAAGAGTTGGGCAGATCGGAAACGTCAACTGTTTGCCATGTGCTGATATTGAGTCCGGCCTCATGTTCGAATAGAGCTGTCTTGTATGTACTTCTGTTATCTCTCAATTTGTGCTGCATATTCAAAAAATAAACGGCAAGTGTGGGGTTGTGGATTTTCTCGATTTTCACCGATTTAAAACGTTTTCTCATTGTCGTAGCTGTGTATGTGTAAGTTTGTTTACGAAAGATGCCCAGCTTGTGTAAAGCTCAAAAGCAATCTCTGCATGGCACAAAGATATGGCATTGCCTTCAAATATGAAAAGCTGTTAGAGCCTTTTAATTTGTTTTTGCATTTTTTTTGTGCTTTCAAATATCCATTCCTCATGAGCCTGCCTCAAATTTCTTATCCACGACACAGATTCTGACAATCATATGGATATTAAAAAAAATAGTATCTTTGCATCCTGAAAACAGTAACTAATATTCAAAAAAAATAAATATGAAAGCATACGTATTCCCTGGACAGGGAGCGCAATTTGTGGGGATGGGTAAAGATCTTTACGAGACATCCGAAACAGCAAAAGAACTATTCGAAAAAGCAAATGAGATACTTGGCTTCAGAATCACCGACCTGATGTTTGCCGGAACAGACGAAGATCTGCGTCAAACAAAAGTTACTCAACCGGCAATCTTCTTGCACTCGGTTATTTTGGCAAAAACGATGGACGACTTTAAACCCGATATGGTGGCTGGTCATTCGTTGGGCGAGTTTTCGGCACTTGTTGCAACCGGAGCTTTGAGTTTCGAAGATGGACTAAAATTGGTATACAAACGCGCACTTGCTATGCAAAAAGCGTGTGAAATGAACCCATCTACAATGGCAGCGGTTCTTGCTCTTCCCGATGAGAAAGTCGAGGAAGTCTGTGCTTCGATAACAGATGAGGTGGTTGTCCCAGCTAACTACAACTGCCCCGGACAAATAGTGATATCGGGATCGGATGCAGGAATAGATAAGGCTTGCGAATTATTATTAGCTGCCGGAGCAAAGAGAGCCTTGAAACTGAAGGTTGGCGGAGCGTTCCACTCGCCACTGATGGAGCCGGCAAAAGTAGAATTGTCGGAAGCGATAAGTGCTACGAATTTCAACAAACCGATGTGCCCTGTTTACCAGAACGTAACAACAAAGGGCGAGACAGACCCGGCTGAGATAAAGAAAAATCTTGTAGCTCAACTTACGGCACCCGTTAAGTGGACTCAATCGGTAGAGCACATGGTTGCTGATGGAGCAGTAGAATTTGTCGAACTTGGTCCGGGTAGTGTATTACAAGGTTTGGTTAAGAAAATAGCCAAAGAGGTAGCTACCAGCGGAAAGCAATAATTGTAAATTAAAAATATGCAGCCAGTAAGCGGCATTCATTGCCGCTTACACTGTTCTAAGAGGAAACTTATGCCATTCTTTACAGGAAACAAACAAAGCGGAGATGAAAAAGAAATCGCAAAAAATACGATTGCCTTTTTCGAATTGGTGCAAAAGAACATACTCGTTACGGGAGGAAACGGACAATTAGGTAGTGAGCTTCAACGAGTTCAACTCAAGGCTGAAGATAATCTGAAATTCTTTTTCACAGATGTCGACACTCTCGATATAACCGACAGAAACGCCTTAGACACTTTTGTCAAAGCGAATAATATCCGTTATATAATCAACTGTGCAGCTTATACGGCTGTGGACAAGGCAGAGGACGACATTGACCTGTGCTACAAGATAAACCGGGATGCTGTGGCTAATATCGCAGCAGTTGCGGCAGACAACAAAGCAAAGGTTGTTCATGTATCTACTGACTATGTTTTTGACGGAACTAAAACAACATCGTACGTGGAAAGCGATCCCGTTAGCCCTCGTTCGGTTTATGGAAGATCGAAACAAGAAGGGGAAGCCGAGTTGCTGCGCTTATGTCCGCAATCGGTAGTCATAAGAACCGCTTGGCTGTACTCTATATACGGAAACAACTTTGTGAAAACAATGATCCGCTTAGGCAAGGAACGTGAAGCATTGAGCGTTGTGGCAGATCAGACCGGCACTCCAACCAATGCGGCGGACTTAGCGGCGGCTATTGTTGATATCATCAGATATGCAGAAGCGAAAGAGCTTGTGCCGGGCATATATCACTTCAGCAATGAGGGAGTTACCACGTGGTACGACTTCACATTAGCTATTCATCGCGAAGCCGGAATAACTACGTGCAAGGTGAGTCCGATAACTACCGCAGAATATCCGACAAAAGCCACCCGACCACAATACAGTGTGTTGGACAAGACAAAGATCAAAACCACATTTGGGCTTTCTATTCCTCAATGGGAAGATAGTTTACGTAAGTGTATCGAGGAACTATAATAGACTCGTCCGATTTCAGATAATCTCAGTTTCACCTGTATAAATCAAGTGAGACTGTTTTTTTTTGCTCCTAATATGGTCTTTATTTATGTGATATTTGACATAGAATCAGTCTTAACAACAGTATGAGAAACATTATTCTTTTGTTAAAAGAATTTACAATAAGAAACCTTAAAATCCGTATATATATATTATCTTTACAAACTTGGATATGGTAGATTAATTTACCAGGATATCCATCCGGACGTCGGTAAACACGTTTACAATGCAGCGTCGATTAGTGTTTGTAAAACACTATCTGAAAGGAAAAGAAAGAAAAACTATATATAATGATTTACAGATGGAATTACGAAGCTCTTACATATCCACAAAATCAAAAAAAAGATGACTTAGCCGCAAGACTCGGTATCAGCCCTATTCTGTGCGAACTACTAAAGAAAAGAGGTATAGAAACAGAGGAGGATGCTGTGCGTTTTTTTAAGCCGAATTTTAAGGATTTGCATGATCCATTCTTGTTGCCGGACATGGATAAAGCAATAAAAAGAATTGAAAAGGCCTTAGGAGAGAAAGAGCGTATTTTGGTATATGGAGACTATGATGTTGACGGAACAACTGCTGTCGCATTAGTTTACAAATTTTTAAGACGGTTTTCGACCAACATCGATTACTATATCCCCGACCGTTACGATGAAGGGTATGGCATCTCGGAGCAAAGCATCGACTATGCCGAAGAAACCAATGTGAAACTGATTATAGCTCTTGATTGTGGAATCAAGGCTGTAGCTAAGGTGGCGTATGCTAAAAGCAAAGGAATCGATTTCGTTATCGGCGATCATCACATGCCCGATGACGTATTGCCCGATGCTGTTGCTGTCGTTGATGCGAAACGCAAAGATTCGCAATATCCTTACGAACATCTGTCCGGCTGTGGGGTCGGATTCAAACTGGTGCAAGCATTGGCGCAAAACAACAAAATCCCTTTCAATGAAATAACAGAATTGTTGGATATGGTGGCGGTAAGTATCGCCTCCGACATTGTACCTATTACCGGCGAAAACAGAGTGCTGGTACATTACGGGTTGAAACAACTGAATTCTAATCCTTCACTCGGATTGAAAGGAATCATCAACATCTGCGGTCTGCTACACAAAGACAACATCACGGTTAGCGATATTATCTTCAAAATAGGTCCCCGCATCAATGCTTCGGGACGTATGATGAATGGTAAAGAAGCCGTAGATTTGCTCTTGGCAAGCAGCATAGAAGATGCTTTGGAGAAAAGCCGCAACATAGATCATTACAACGACGATCGACGAGAATTGGATAAGAGAATTACCGATGAGGCCAATACCTTCATCGATGAAAATATAGATATCACGAAGAAAAAAAGCATCGTTATCTATGACGAAAGCTGGCACAAGGGTGTAATAGGAATCGTAGCATCGCGCCTGACAGAGAAGTATCTGCGCCCGGTGATCGTTCTTACTAAATCGCATGATTTGATAACAGGATCGGCACGCTCAGTAATGGGATTCGATATATACAAAGCGATAGAGTCGTGTAAAGATATACTCGAAAACTTTGGTGGACACACCTATGCCGCAGGGCTGTCCACCGCGAGCTGGGCTTCCGCGTGACGGGTGTGCTGTCGCTGAAGGAGGAGAATTTGGCTGAATTTAAGAGACGATTCGAAGAGTTGTCGAAAGAAATGATTGCTCCCGAAATGATGATGCCTCAGATAGATGTCGATGCCGAATTACCGTTCCACGATATAAACAATAAGTTCTTGAACGACCTGATGAAGTTTGCTCCATTTGGCCCCGAAAATGACAACCCGATTTTCGTTACTCGCAACGTAGAAGATTATGGAACGAGCAAACTTGTGGGCAAAGGAAATATCCATCTCAAGCTGGAAATGATAGATCAAACCAGCGCAGCACCGGTCAATGGTATTGCATTTCGTCAGCACGAGGCATACTCGATGGTTAAGAATGGACGTCCGTTCGATATATGCTATACGTTGGAAGAAAATGTGCATAATGGAAAAACGAACATTCAATTATACATAAAAGACATTGACGTCAACCAATAAAAAACGAAGTGTATGAGAACGAGATTTTCCTTGATTGCTATCATATTCACAGTTTTGTTGTCGTCGTGCGGACAAAAAGCCGCTAATGACGCCGGCACTTCCGACATTACTTCCGACACGACAGAGCGAAAGAATGTTGCACAACAATATGAGGTACAGTCAGGGAAATACATACCTGCCGATCGTTACTATACAGGAAAAGACACGTTATATCTGACCCTTATCGGACACGCTTCGCTCATGTTCGAATACAAAGGAGCGGTCATACATATCGATCCGTACTCGAAGGTGGCTGACTATACACGGTTGCCAAAAGCCAATGTGGTGTTACTGACCCATGAGCATGGCGACCATCTCGACTCGTTGGCAATAAGCGAAGTGGCAACGGGAGATACGAAGTTCATAATGACGAAAGCCTGTCGCGAAATATTAGGCTTTGGCGAGGTGGTTGGCAACAATGAGATTGCGGCACTTCATCCGATAGATATACTTGCAGTTCCGGCATACAACATGATTCATAAACGACCCGATGGAGAGTTTTATCATCCTCAGGGTCGAGGAAACGGTTATTTGCTCAACTTCGACGGGTTGACCGTATATGTAGCCGGAGACACAGAGGACATACCCGAAATGGAAAGTCTGAAAGAGAAGAATATCGACATCGCCTTCTTGCCAAAGAATTTGCCATACACGATGACTGACGCGATGTTTGTAAATGCGGCAAAGATGTGTATGCCAAAATATCTGTATCCGTATCACATGACCGAATTTGATAAGAAAAAGATTGGTGATGCGTTGTCGGATACAATGATAAGCCTCATCGTGAAGCCCATGTCGAACCTCTGACCATAACAACTGATGGATATCTTCCACACTATTCTCCACCGCTATTGGGGGTACGATAGTTTCCGCCCCTTGCAAGAAGATATCATTCACTCTGTTTTCTCACGAAAAGATACACTCGGATTGATGCCTACCGGCGGAGGAAAGTCTCTGACTTTTCAGGTACCGGCAATGGCTATGGATGGGTTGTGTCTTGTGGTTACCCCCCTCATATCGCTGATGAAAGATCAGGTCGATAATCTCAGGGGGCGAGGGATAAGGGCACTTGCCGTATATTCGGGGATGACACATCAGGAAATAATAACGACCCTCGAAAATGCAATCTTCGGCGACTATAAGTTTCTGTACGTTTCTCCCGAACGGTTGAGGACAGAGCTATTCCTTGCCAAGATGAAGGAGATGAATGTAAATATGCTTGTGGTAGACGAGTCGCACTGCATCTCTCAGTGGGGATACGACTTTCGCCCGTCCTATCTTGAGATTGCCAAAATAAGAGAACTGTTGCCCGATGTACCGGTACTTGCTCTTACAGCAAGTGCAACACCTGAGGTTGTCGATGATATTCAGAATCAACTGCAATTTCGCGAAAAGAATGTTTTCAAAACAAGTTTCGAACGATCCAATCTTGCATACATAATCAAAGACTCGGAAAATAAAATCGGAGACCTGATCCGAATCTTGGAGCGCGTAGCCGGAACTTCGGTTGTATATGTCCGCAGCCGCAACAAGACGAAGGAAGTTGCCGACATGTTATGTAGTTGTGGCATACAAGCCGATTTCTATCATGCAGGGCTGAACAATAGGGAGAAGGGTAAGAAACAGAATGCGTGGAAAGTGGGCGAATGCCGGGTAATTGTTGCTACCAACGCTTTCGGGATGGGAATTGACAAACCCGATGTGCGCAGTGTAGTGCATTTAGATTTACCTAATTCGATTGAGGAATACTTTCAAGAAGCCGGACGTGGCGGACGAGACGGAAAGAAATCATATGCGGTAATTCTTTACAATAAGGCTGATAACCGTAAACTAAAAAAGAGAATTAAGGACGAATTTCCCGAAAAGGATTTCATATATATGGTCTACGAAAAACTCGCCTATTTCTTTCAGGTGGCAGAGGGATTCGGGCTGAATATGACTTACGATTTCAGTATTCATCAATTCTGTTCTGCATATAAATTACCGATACTCCCCACCCACAATGCGTTGAGGATATTGGATTTGGCGGGATACATAGAATATGTGGAAGAGGTAGACAATCGCTCACGGCTAATCTTCCGCATACATCGGGACGAGCTGTATCGTTATGCTTTCGACCGTCATGTGGAGGCTGTCGTCAGCACGGCGCTGAGGCTTTATACCGGAGTGTTTACCGATTATGTAACCATCGATGAAGATGCCATTGCCGCCAGGTCGGATATGACAAGACCACAGGTGTATGAAATATTGAAATCGTTATCGAAACAAAACGTTATTGACTATATCCCTCACAAAAAAACGCCATTGATTACCTATCGCACAACGAGGTTGGATGCTAAGCTGTTACGTATTTCCGATGCGATATACACAAATCGCCAAAGCCGTTTCGAAACGCGAATATTGGCGATGAGTCATTATGCCGAGCAGAATGTCTGTTGCCGCAGCCGCATCTTGTTGTCATACTTCGGACAACCCGAAGTCGCAGATTGCGGACATTGTGATGTATGTATCGCAAAAGCAAAGAAACCGGTAAAAGCGGAAGGGTATACGATAATAAAGGAAGCGATATTCACACTGTTAGCTCAGTCTGATGATATGCCGATAAAAGATTTGCTGCGAAATCTTTCTCAATTCGACGAGGCTGATGTGCTTACCGTGCTTCGTTTCGAAATGCAGAATGATAAAGTAACGATGGCAACCGATAAAGTCAGTTTGCGTAAAGACTGATGATTTATTATAAAAACATTACATTTACACTATAAATATTTGTGAAATGGAATACAGGAATCTTACTGTACATGAAATAAAAGATCTTGAGGGGAAGAAGTGCACAGCGGCCGATTGGTCGGCAGTGATGGTACATCCTCAATTCAAAACTGATTATATTTCGGGTGTGCATTTCTCGGGAGATGTGCTCTTGGGTAAATTTGAAAAAGAATTTACACTTACCGGTGGAATAAGAAAACATGCAGGCATAAAGAATGCGACATTGCACAACTGTGCCATTGGCGACAATGTGTATATCGACAACATTCACAACTGCATAGCCAACTATAATATAAAAGACAATGTAGTTATACAAAACGTCAGCCTCATCTGCACCGAGGGTGTATCTTCGTTCGGAAACGGAGTAGAAGTTGCCGTGCTGAACGAAACAGGCGGACGTGAGGTTATGATCTATGACAAGCTCAATGCCCACTTTGCATACATACTCTCTTTTTATCGCCATCGCCCTGTCTTGATAAAAAAAATGCAGGACATGGTAAAAAAATACGCCGAAGATGTGAGATCAGACAAAGGAACTATCGGAGCAAATGTGAAGATCATGAACTCCGGGACGATACGCAATGTGCGAATTGGCGATTATGCTCTGGTTGAAGGCGTATCACATCTTGAGAACGGGAGCGTCAATAGCAACGAGTACGATCCGGTGCATATTGGCTACAATGTGATGATGAAAGACTTTATCGTGAGTTCGGGTTCTTCGGTCGAAGACGGTACTATGCTTACCCGGTGCTTTGTAGGTCAGGCATGCCAATTGGGGCACACCTATTCGGCAAGCGATTCGCTGTTCTTCAGCAATTGCCAAGGCGAGAACGGAGAGGCATGTGCTATCTTTGCCGGACCATATACCGTAACGCACCACAAATCTACATTGCTGATATCGGGTATGTTTTCGTTTATGAATGCTGGTTCGGGATCGAACCAGAGCAACCATATGTACAAACTGGGTCCTATCCATCAAGGCATTGTGGAGCGAGGAGGTAAAACGACCAGTAATTCGTATGTCCTGTGGCCTGCCAAGATTGGCGCTTTCTCGTTGATAATGGGACGCCACTATCAGAACTCTGATACTTCGGATATGCCCTTTTCTTACCTTATAGAGCATGACGATATGGCTGTCCTCGTGCCGGGCGTCAACCTCCGCAGTGTGGGCACAATCAGAGATGCGCAGAAGTTCCCAAAGCGAGACAAGAGAAAGGACAAGGAAAAACTCGATCAGCTCAACTTCAATCTACTGAGCCCATATACCATACAAAAGATGTTTTCGGCAATAGATATCCTCAAAGGGTTGCAAGCAACCTGCGGCGAGACATCGGGCGTATATACATACCAAAGCTGCCAGATCAAAAATGCTGCCCTTAGGCGAGGAATATCGCTCTACGAGATGGCTATTCATAAGTTTTTGGGTAACTCTCTCATATCTCGTTTAGACGGCAAGGAGCTGACAAACATAAAAGATGTGC
>CALNCC010000085.1 GCA_937875275.1 uncultured Dysgonomonas sp.
TAACAGACGTTGTATTGTCTAAAGTAGCGGCTTCTGATGCCGATTCGATCCGCTATCAAAAGATCAGCGATGCCTATCGCGAACTGATGAAAGAATATGACGGCAACGAATTTCTTTCGGCTCGTATAGTTCCGTTCTATTCCGAAAACAAATACTACGTTGTGGTATATGAAGTGTTTAGAGATGTGAGACTTGTTTTTACCCCTCCATCCTCAGTCGGAAAATTCGGAGGAGAAACAGACAACTGGATGTGGCCTCGCCATACGGGAGACTTTTCTATCTTCCGTGTGTATGCCAACAAAGATAATAAAGCAGCGAATTACAGTGCTGACAATGTTCCTTACAAACCTAAATATTCGGTTCCGATATCAATCAAAGGATATCAGGAAAATGACTATGCTATGACTGTCGGTTATCCGGGAAGTACAGAGCGTTATATGACTTCGTACGGAATCACGCAGATGGTAGAATCGACACACAAGCCTCGCATCGAAGTACGTGGAGTGAAACAAGATATCTGGAAAAAAGCAATGAATGCGTCTGATGCTGTTCGCATCAAATATGCCAACAAATATGCGGCAAGTTCTAACTACTGGAAAAATGCCATGGGAATGAACGAAGCTATCGAAAAGCAAAAGATCATTCCTCAAAAACAAGATTTGGAAGACCGTTTCAAAAGATGGGTTGCAGAAGATGTTACTCGCAAATCGGTATATGGAGAAGTATTGCCTTATCAGCAGGAAGTATATCGCGGAACAATGGGCTTGATGGAGATCAACACTTATTTCTATGAAACATTCATCAACGGTATCGAGTTGCCTAAATTTGCCACTACGGTAAAACAAATCGCTCAGTACGTGCCGGATGAAAATAAAGCAAGTAGCGTTGAAAGCCATATGAAAGGCACATATACCGACTACGAATCTAATTTGGACAAGAGTGTGATGCCTGCCCTATTGAAATTATATGCCGACAGAGTACCAAAGGCGTATCTGCCATCTATCTATGCAAAAATAGAAGAAGAATTTGACGGCGATTATAACAAATATGCAGAGTGGTTCTACAATAATACTAAGTTGCTCACATTGGTGGGGGCACAAACCTTAGTGGTGGACGATGAAGCATTGGCGGCAGATCCGGCAGTGGAACTTGCAAATTCTATCGCGGAAACGACAAAAAAAATATCTTCTTTGCTGAGACCCGAAATGGAGAAAACCAAACGTGGCGACAGACTATTCATGGCCGGATTGATGGAAATGGATCAGAAAAAAGCATTCTATCCAGACGCTAATTTCACTCAACGCCTGAGTTATGGTTCTATAAAAAGTTACAGCCCAGCTGATGCTGTTCAGTACGAATACTACACAACACCACGCGGTATATTTGAGAAAGAAGTTCCCGGAGATCCGGAATTTAACGTACAACAATATATCCTCGATGCTTTGAAAAAAGGAGATTTCGGACAATATGCCGACAAGAAAGGCACATTGTATGTCAACTTCCTATCCAACAACGACATCACAGGTGGAAACTCGGGTAGCCCGGTGTTGAACAAAAATGCCGAACTTATCGGATTGGCATTCGATGGCAACTGGGAGGCATTGAGTGGTGATATTACATTCAACGACAAAGTGCAACGTTGCATCAATGTTGATATTCGTTATGTATTGTATATTGTAGACAAGGTTATGAACTGCCAAAGAATCATAGACGAGATTACAATCAAAAAATAATATCTGATTGATGCGATTCTTGCTTGAATCGTAAGCACAACTAAGGTAACAGAAAAATACATTGCAAAAGGTGTAACTTCTGTTACCTTTGTTCTTTTCATATAAGCAAGCACGTATGACCATAAAAAAGAAAAAAACGAAGAGGAAGAGTAAAAGCAAGGTTCGCAAGAAAGATATAAGCATCTTCCGCATCATGCTCATCGTACTATTCGTTAGTAGTATTGTTGCAGGAGGCATTTACCAGTTTCGCAAATATGGATACGAGCCTACTCATTTCGAATCGAACAAATATTTTGTAAAAGGAATAGATATTTCGCACCACAACCCCATTCTTAATTGGGAGGCAGTTGCCGCACAGAATATAAGCTTTGCCTACATAAAGGCAACAGAAGGAATATCGCATAAAGACCGAAATTATACCTATAACTACCCCTTAGCTAAACAAGCCGGAGTCGTTACCGGAAGCTATCACTTCTATTCGTTTGGTGTGTCGGGGCAAGAGCAAGCAAAACACTTTATCGAAACAGGGCAGTTCGATACCGGCGATCTGATTCCCGCAATAGATGTCGAGCATTCTACGTCTAACATATACAGTAAGGACAAAGAGTACAGAGCGGTTGTCGTAGACGAACTCTTACGATTAGAACAGGCTCTCTATGACTATTTCGGTGTTCATCCCATTATATATACAAACAACGATTGCTACAAATTGTACATCAAAGATCATTTTCCTGATAATACACTGTGGATAAGCGATCTGAAAAAAGAACCGGATAACAATATTAAGAACTGGAGAATATGGCAATTTACCCACAAGGGAGAATTGATCGGCTGGGAAGAACCTTTCGACCTAAATTACTACCGATATTCTTTCCGTGAATTTCAAGAATTACTGTTGCCTTAAAAATATATTATAGTTGATTATGAAAAACCGAAAAGCAATTATGATCACATTTCTCGTTTTAGGATGTACTTCATGCCAATTCGCTCCGGAAATGGAGAGAGAATACCAAAAACTATTTTCTGATAGTAAATATCGAAACGGGTTCAATGTAACATCTACCCAAGAAGGAATTGGAGAAACACAAGGTGTGCTCGATTATAATGCAACAACAGCTACATCTCCGAAGTGGCGCATAGCCCAATGGAACAATATCAATAACGATATACTTACAGGAAGTTATATCAATGATCTCTCTCTACACAAGTATGAGACAAAAGGGGGAAACACGGTAACTACGGATACAGAAAACGGAGTTATAACGTTGAAAATAAACACTTCATCAGAATATGGGTTGAATGGTATCACTCACAATCAGAGGAAAGAAGGAGAGTCGTGGCCTCATCTGTTATTGGAGTACATGTTGGCTGATGACGAAATACTGAAAATATCAGACAAAAAAGAGATCAGAATGGATATCGCCTACAATATCTTGTCGCTTGATGATATGATGCCAAGTGGAACAACAAACAATAGTCTTCACTCTGCTCAGTTTCAATGGTATATTACTGTTCAAAACCGAAATGAAGCATCGGCTGATTATGGTAAATACATTTGGTTTGGACTATCTTTCTACGAAAAAAGATATGATTTCCCTCCTGCCTATGCCGCTCAAGATGGAGGTAAGGAGCACAATACAGGTGCTTTTATTTATGTTCCCGATATGGCAGAAATAATGAAAAATGAGGGAAAAACTGAAATAGGAAAAAATATGCATGTAGATGTAAATATATTACCCTTGATCGAATCGGCATTCGACCTCGCTCAACAAAGAAATTATTTACAAAACACTGTATGGGAAGACTTATTCGTAACATCCTCAAACATAGGATGGGAAATGCCTGGCACATATGATGCAACAGTAAGAATTGATTCTATTAACATCAAATATTATTGATTATTCCTATATTTGAACCCATTATGCAGCACGCAAGATATATACTTATAACATTACTTCTAATCATTCTCTCATCATGCTTCAGTGAAGAGGAGTATTCGAATACCAAGAAGTCAAACTTCGAGGCTTTGTGGGCGGTTATGGACGAAAAATACTGCTTCTTCGACTATAAAGATGTTGACTGGAACGATGTGCATGATCGCTATTCTGTCCGCATCGATGAGAAAATGGACGACACAGCCCTCTTTACTGTGTTGGCAGAAATGCTTGCCGAAGTTAAAGACGGGCATGTCAATCTCATTGCCAAGCACGATGTGGCACGCTACTGGAAGTGGTGGGAAGAATATCCCGACAACTTCGATGAGAAACTACAACGCAATTATATTGGCACAGAATATGGTATCGCCGCAGGGTTGAAATATCTCATATTAGAAGACAACATAGGATATATCTATTATGGGAGCTTTTCGACAGGGATCGGCGAATCTAATATCGATCAGGTGCTTTATCGTTTAGGTATATGCGATGGAATTATTTTAGATGTCAGAAACAACGGTGGAGGACTGATGACCAATAGTGAGAAACTCGCTTCACGCTTCTTCGACCAAAAAACATTGATCGGATACATCATGCACAAAACAGGAAAAGGGCATAACGACTTTTCCGAACCATATGAACAATACATAACTCCGTCGTCGGACAGAATACGGTATATGAAACCGGTTGTTGTACTCACTAATCGTAAATGTTACAGCGCGACCAACGATTTTGTCAATGCGATGCGATATGCACCTAATTCTATTATTATCGGAGACAAAACAGGAGGAGGCAGCGGATTACCTTTTTCTTCCGAAATTCC
>CALNCC010000086.1 GCA_937875275.1 uncultured Dysgonomonas sp.
TCGAAAGGGGTGGGTGGATGCACCTATTGCAATAATCAGAGTTTCAGCCCCGGATATGGGGGGAAGCAGAAAACGGTAAGCGAGCAATTAGACGAAGGGATTCGCTTCTTTGCACGAAAATATCCGACAATGCGATACCTCGCATACTTTCAGTCTTATACAAACACATATGAAGATCCGAGCATACTGATAGCCAAATATGAGGAGGCACTGCGGTTTCCGGGTGTTGTGGGCTTGATAATCGGCACACGTCCCGATTGCATGCCGAACGAATTGTTAGACTATTTCGAAGAACTGAACCGAAAGACGTTCCTTCTCATCGAGTATGGCTTGGAGTCGACGCTCGATTCTACATTGGAGCGGATAAATCGTGGGCATACTTTCAAGGAAAGTGTCGATGCCATCGAGCGCACCTCATCGCGAGGAATATATACGGGTGCTCATTTCATCATGGGGTTACCCGGCGAAAGCAAGGAGGATATCCTCAGTCATGCCGGCAAAATCGCCCGATTGCCGCTGACGACACTCAAGCTGCATCAGCTGCAACTGATTCGTGGAACGGTAATGAACAAGCAATATATGCAACATCCCGAGTTGTTCCACCTTTTCGATGTGGATGAGTATATCGACCTGTGCATCGACTTTGCCGAGCGCCTGCACCCCGACATTATCATCGAGCGATTTGTATCCCAGTCGCCCAAAGAGTTGCTGGTTGCTCCCGATTGGGGATTGAAAAACTTCGAATTCACCGCTAAATTATTGAAACGCTTCGATGAGCGGCAAACTTATCAAGGGAGATGCTTTCCCTAACCTGTTATTATTCAAGTGAAAAATATTATCTTTGCACTTTGCTATACTTTACAAATTAAGGAGTAAATCGCACCATCTTTTTTGTCATGGAAATAAACATCGACAGCATCCGCGTTTTAATTGCCGATTATACCGGCTTTAGTCAACTGACGAAATTTTTATTCTTTTCGGGTGGAATAGTATTGCTTGCGACGATAGCGATTTTGTGCTGCATCCATCGGCGTAAAGCTGTGTCCGCCATGCGTCTTTCTATCGGCTGGATGAGGAATTATTGCATGCAAACCGCGCGACAGATAAAAGCCTCGAAAGTAAAACATCTGCTTCTCGTATCATTGCTCCTCTATATATATGCAGCGTTTACGCTTCCCGTAACGCACGACGAAGCTTTGACATACCTTCATTATCTGACATGTCCCGTATGGAACACGATGATGTATTATACAATGCCCAACAACCATGTTTTGTTTTCTCTGATTGAGCACGTTTTCATCCTTCCACCGGGGGATTTACTGTTCAAGATGCGGTTGCCGGTTGTGCTGATATCGGTGCTTACGCTCGTTTTCGCCTATCGCTTTGTGCGGAAATATTACGGTGAAAAGGTTGCATTGACTCTCGTTGCCGTGATGTCGATGAGCGGAATGTTTTTATTTTACAGCGTTTTGGCGAGAGGTTATTGTTTAGTCCTTCTATTTTTCGTGCTATGTCTTTATGCCGGATTCAATATTGTCAACAACAATAATCGCCGTCGCGATTGGATTGCTTTTGCTTTGGGTGGAGCATTGGGCATGTATGCCGTGCCGACATTCCTCTACGCCTTTGTCGCGATCAATATCTATATCCTCATTTATAACTATAAAAACATCAAGCAGCAATTTGTCTATGGGGTTGGCATGTTAGTCGGATGCAACTTCCTGTATCTTCCCGTGTTGTTAGGTTCGGGCTGGCAATCGCTGTTGAAAAATCCACATGTGAATCCGATCAGTTCGGATAAATTATTTGCAAAATTGCCCGATTTCTTCGCCGAAACAATCGAAAGTCTATTTGCGTTTCCGCCGTATGCTACACTTACGGTTATCGTCTTTTCCATCGCCTTTTGCCTTGTGCGGAAAGATTGGAAAATAGTGTTGTTGTGGATCATATTCTGCGCAACTCCGCTTTTGTTTGTCATCCTACAATCGGTAATTCCTTTCTCTCGCACATTCGTATATTGTACTGTTGCAATAGTGTTTTTGGTTGGAGTAACTTTTCGTGAAAATATAAATAAAGTGCCGTTGAAAACCCTTTTTCCAGCATTGTTGGTCATACAAATATTGTTGTTTATTAATTTCAAACAACAGCTATCGCTTTATTTAGCTCCATTGGCAACTTACGAGAATTTCGCGAAAGAGTATTTGAAATCGGGGAGAACACACCATATTGTAGGCAAAGAGTGGTCAGCAACAGGATTGTACTACATAGAGCCAAACTTGAAATTTGAAGCTGCCAGAACCGGAGATTTTGAGGTAACTGCCACATTTGTGAAAGAGATTGACGCAGACACAATCAGCGGATACGACTATATATTTGTTCAGTCAGACCTGGACAAAACGAAAACGAGACGTCCGACAAGTATATATCTTCCCGATTCTATCGAGAATTATTTTCTGAAATCGCCGATACATATATATCGGGGAAAAGAATAACAACACTTATTTTTCCTGCTCCTCGCTTTTGAGTCCGAACTTATTTTTCCAGCCGATGAAGAAGTTCAACAATTTCTTTGCCCGATTCGTATGTTTCTTGTATACACCCACCGATTCGACAGTGGCGGGACTCAATATCTGCCAAAAATAATTGAACGTAGAATGATACGGGTCGCGCACAACATAGAATCCATCGACTGTGAGTGGAGCGTTGTTCTTGCTTCTTGGATTGTTGTCGCGTACCACCCAGTCGGCAACCTGTGTTATTAGCCTGTCCTTAGTGAATATGTCTCCCCGCTCTTTAAATATATCTACCTTGAGATTTTCGTATTGCATAACCATGTCAATCGTAGCATCGGTACTTGTGGCAGAGATGTCGAACGTGAGATCGCTGAGGTGTCCGCTTCGTATCTCGGCGATGGGAGCCAATGGAGTAATTAGCTGATTTAATCGGAGAAAATCAAAATCTCTCAGATGGGCACCCAGCATGAAAGTGTCTACCTTTGCCGAAACGGGAATATCCCAATTTGCCGTGAAATATCCGTCTCCCATCAGTTCGCCATCGGCATTTACTCTGAAATGACGAAGCCCTTTGTCCTCCATGTTTGTGAATGCTTTTACAGAGCCATTCATGTCGGAGATGAAGAACTTACCGGGTGCAACACCACCTTTCTCCAATTCTTCGTATACGACGGTGAAATCGGAGATATTTGTCGTGTCAACATAAAATCGATAAGGTAGTTTCTGTGCGCCTTCATAGATGAGGGGCATTATGTTGTGTTGAATCTTTATGTTTTTGTTCTTATAGTTTTGGAGAACGGTTTTCTGAATATCTATCTCGTCTATATTTATTTCTTTTGAGGCGATAAGCCGTTTCAAGTCTATGCCTGATATTACGATCTGGTCTGACGAAAGATCGAACCAATCTTTGTGCTTGGGATGGTGGTAGGCAAAATCTTCTTTGGGATATGCCGGATTGAGATGGATATCCGAAAGTTGCATGTCCCCTTTGCCGCTGTTGATGCGCATGGCGGTCTTGTGTATATCTAATGTATAGAAATTGTTGTCGAGAGGGATAGAGATGTCCGAAAGGGACAGATCGAGATTGTTCAGCTTTAGGGTTTGCGCCTTGTTGTTAAGGACAAGCCCATTGATATGGAGAGCGAGGCTATCGGGTAGCTTTATCCGTGAAATGAAACTTCCATCGGGAAACCGATATTTTGTCGCAGCATTGTTGATGTCAAATCTATTAATCTCGATAGAATCGAATAGAGCCGCAGTGAGAGCGTAAAGTTGTTCTGCTTCAAACTTGTTGGCTGAAGCGGTTTTTTGTTCTTCCGATTTTTTAATTTCAACAAAAATTTGGGGAGACGACAGTTGCCCGTCTCTCAATTTTAGAAACGAGTTGTGAGCCGAAACAGATAATAATGCTGTATCCATCGATAAAATAGGAACATCTGTTGTCAAAGTAGTTGCTTTATTATCAAGATGTATGTGTGTGTTGTTGAGGACAAAGTTGCTGAATGAAAACATATTCTCCGCAGTTTTCGCAACATCGTTGGCTGCAATTTGCCCCGAGTATACACGGATGCTATCGCCTCGTCGATCGTCGATCGATGTAAAATCAGCATTCTGCAACAACAAGCTATTGAGCCGCAGTTCGCTCAGCAGTCGGCTCTGAGCTGCCTCCTCGCTGTTGACGGATATCATATTGTTATCCTTCTTCGTCATTTTTATCTTCGGATCAATGATATTGAGCGAATCTATTATCAGCAGATCGTTGGTCGAATCCCAATTGTATGATGTCTTTTTTACGTTCAATACGGGGATCTCGACGTCCCAATAGGTGTAATCAAACAGTAATGGTTTCAATCGGAGGTTGCGAATATATAAGTCGTTCTTTTTTCCTTGGTATTCTAATCTATCTATCAGAACCCGATATCTCTTATTGGGCAGGATATTGTCGAAGCCAACGATCTCGAACCCGAAATCGTTATACGCGAAAAAACGATCTTTATTCTTTCTGGTCTTCTCATCTATTCTGAAATTGCGGGCATAGACGAGAGGTATGTTGAGCTGATAGGTATTGTCTTTTCCTTTGTCATTGAATTTTATGGAACTCCTGTTGAGCTGTATCTTGTCTATGGACAAGTACTTTATCAGAGGAGACAGAATGTCCAGATTGGATAATTGTCCTTCAACCTGACGGTTGAGGGTTTGGTTGTTAACATTTTCCTTTGCACGGTGTTTCACATACTCGATATCAGTCTTGTTGATCGTCAGACTTTTTGCATCGATGCCGGTAGTGTATTTCAATCCGCCTATTTCGAACGAACCGATATGCCCGGATACATAGTCCAATCTGGTCTTTGTTGTGATAGGGCGGATGTCTGCCCCGTAGATACCGATTATTCCTTTTTGGGTGGAGAATAGGAGTGAATCTATCTCCATCTTGTGATTTTTGGATCGTATAGATCCTATAATGTCGTTTGCCGATATCTCAAAATCATCGGAATAAAGGAGGTTATCTTTGAATACGGAGGTAGAATCGACCCTGAAATTGTATGCGTCGAACATAAATCGGTCTAACTGATATGTGTCGTCTATGCTGTCTTGTGTGATTGTGTATTTGAGCTTCGCCTTGTCTATCGAGATGGAATCAATCGCCACATGCTGCAAGACAGGAGATATGATGTCGTATAAGGACCACGAAAGATTGAGCGTGTCTCGTTTCGTTTTCTTCTTCGCATCGGGAGCAGTCTCTTTGGCTATGGTATAGTATTCGATGTCAGATTCGCGAATGTTGAACGCGCCTGCATCGAAGTTTATAAGTGATCCTCGCCGAGAGAATCCGACCCTATCCAACGCTATTTTCTCTACTCGTGCCGACACATAACTGTCGGGCATTTCTCCGATATTCCTCCATACAGAATCTTGCGGTTGCAAATACACGTTTCGGATATAAATAACCGAATCGCGAGTATTCAACACCAAGCTGTCGGTTCGCAATTTCAGACTGTTGTTTTCGAAAAGCGTCTGCCCATTGTCGGCAATGAAGTCGAAGTGATCGGAATAAAGGACTTTGTCCGATTTATCCGAATTGCGGTCTAACAGGAAATTGTAGATGTGAACATTTACTTTTTTCAGCGCATAGGTTGATAATTCGCTTTTGTCTTGTGCATAATAAGCAATGTTTGCGTTTTCCAGGTTGATCTGTTTTACACGGAGCACATCTATATATGGTTCGATAAGTTTGTACAGCGACCGGGCATCATCTATCGTGATACTGTCCTCCGACGCTGTTTTAGGATAGGGCGAGTCGTAGATGGATATGTCGGGGTTGGATATCTCGAAAACATCGAAATGCAGCTCCCTGTGGTTTTTGCGCCAAGTGAGGTTGAGCCCGTTGAAGTATATGCTGCCGATATTGAGATTGTAATAGGACGAGGGGAGCGTTTCGTCTCTGACCATTTCGTCGAAAACTGCTGAGTCGGGGCGAAGTACGATGCCGTCGATCCTTAGTTCGCCGTCAAAAAAACCGATGGAAAGATGATCGAATGTTAAGGAGTATAATCCTTTTGTCGCATGGGCGATACGAACCGTCATTTCTTTTTTGAGGAACCGTTCGAGCCTGTCGGTCAAGAACCAGTTGAGAGATAAGCCGAATAAAGCAAGGCACAGAAAAACGATAATCGTTCTTCTTATATTCCTGTACGTCTTCTTCCCTACTCTCATATCTTGATATGTTGTTTCAACGAATTTAATAAAAAAACACAGAACTATTTGTTTTTAATAAAATATGTATATCTTTGCGTGTGATATTAAACTATTACACTATGTTTGTGTGGTGGATGTGTTTTTTTTAAAATCTATATAATATGATAACATTTAATGACGTAACATTTCGTTACAAAAAGAAAAAAGTCTTAGAGAACTTTTCTTTCAATGTAGAGAAAGGGAGGATATACGGACTTTTAGGTAAAAATGGTGCCGGCAAATCGACTATGCTCTATTTGATGTCCGGCTTGTTGTTCCCTCAAAAAGGGACAGTGTTGTTCAACGGAGATAATGTTGCAAAGCGTCTCCCGAGTACGATTCGAGATATCTTTATCGTGCCCGAAGAGTTTGATTTGCCAAACATCTCGTTGATGAAATACGTGCAGATAAACAGCCTTTTCTATCCGAATTTCAGTATGGAACAACTGAAAAACAACCTTAAATTTTTTGAGATGGAGGAAGACGTCAATCTCAAAGAACTGTCGATGGGGCAGAAGAAAAAAATATTTATGAGCTTTGCCCTTGCAACCAATACTTCATTGTTAATCATGGACGAGCCAACGAATGGGCTCGATATTCCAAGTAAAAGCCAGTTCCGCAAATTCATAGCATCGGGCATGTCGGACGAAAGAACAATCCTTATCTCTACGCATCAGGTGAAAGACGTTGAAAATTTGCTCGACCAGATTGTGGTTGTCGAAGATCAGAAAATCTTGATAAACTCGTCTGTTATGGAGATTGGCAAGCGCCTGTCTTTTGTTGAAGACTCGGAAGGGAAACACTTACAGGATGCCCTGTATGCCTTGCCTACACTGTCGGGCAACAAACTGATATTGCCCAATAGCGGTGGCGAAGAAACCCCGATGGATTTGGAGCTTTTGTTCAATGCTGTTCTCTTGCACCCGCAGAAAATAGCTGCTATGTTTAACAATTAAAAACTATCGAAGATATGAATGATTTTTTTGATATAAAAAGGTTTTCTCTGTTGGCAAAAAGAGACATAGCCGAAAACAGGAAGAAATACCTGTTACAGTTTTTATCCATTTTTGGCATTCTTGCTATTGTGCTCACGTATAATTCATATACTTATTATGATAGTATGACAAAATATGCATATGAGATTGACGATTGGTTGTCCGTCAATCAAGGGATCTTTATTATAGGTCAGGTTTTATTTTTGGCTTTTGGCTGCATGAGTGCATCTGCTCTCATGGATCCGATCAATACGAAAGCGAAGAAGATTTCTTACCTCATGAATCCCGCATCATCTTTCGAAAAATATTTTCTGCGTTGGGTAATGGCAGTTGTTGTTTTCATCGCATTGTATATTGTCGCATTTCTGATGGCAGATTTCGTGCAATGGCTGATTTGTACAATACGCTATCCCGAATCAGAAGTTCGGTCGGTAGATTATTCTCAACTTATAAAAACAGAATATCCTACTTCTCGTGTAATTTACCAAGAGTGGTATCTTGTGTTCTTGGCGTTCTCTTTCTATTTGTACATGCAATCACTATTTATACTTGGATCTACTTTTTGGCAAAAGAATACTTTTATCAAAACATTTAGTGCCGGGCTTGTCATATTTCTTTTATACCTACTTGTCTGTGGAGGGCTTATCTCGACTATTTTCCCTGAAGGAATGAATGATTTTGGACTTTCTATAGATTCTCGCATGGGAGACACCAGTGATGAAGATCGAGGAGTGTCCACATTTAAAGGCATCACAGCAGGGCTTTTCTTCTTCGCCTTTCTTAATTGGGTAATCAGCTACTTCCGCTTCAGAGAAGCAGAGGTTGCTAAAAGAATATAAGCTTATGGATTTTAAAGATAAGAAAGCAATATATGAGCAAATCGCCGACCGCATTTGCGACGAAATATTGTTAGACAAATACAAGGCAGACGATCGCATCCCATCGGTCAGGGAATATGCTACAATCGTGGAAGTGAATGTGAACACAGTGATGAGGTCTTTCGAGCATTTGCAGTCGAAGGAGATCATCTACAACAAACGTGGACTTGGATTCTTCGTCTCGCAAGACGCAAAAAAACTCATCGTTTCGATGCGGAAAGAAGTTTTTGTGAACGAAGAAATAGGAGAGTTTTTCAAACAAATCTATATGCTTGACATATCCATCGAGGATGTTATGGTTATGTATAAGACATACTTAAAAGAACAACAAAATTGAGAAAAATATGAGATGCACAACAAAAATAGTATTAGGAATAATAGGCTTTGTTTTTGCCTTTTCCATTATAGTGATTATGTATGCCGCTATTACATTTGATCGTGAAGCCATCCGTTCCTGGCAGAACGATCGTCATTCTACTCGTTTCCGCTCCTATGATATTCCGCAGGAGGATATGAAATCATTCGATCTGTCTTCATTCGGGGTAGTTGTGGTAAAAATTGACGAGAATGCACCGGTTAATGGAGAAAAAAGAGTGGAGGGAAATATCGTTCTTGCACCTGCAAAATCGAAGGGAGATAAGAATCAATTGGCATTTACCAACAACATTTCTCCGTATGTAAATTACGAGATGGCGGGAGATACATTGAATATCCGTCTGAAACATGGTGATATATACAAAGCCTATGCTGATTCTATCGGCGAGTGGGATTCTTTTGTTCGTGGCGTAACGCTGACATTGAGCATAAACAACACTAACATTCAGATAATAAGTGAGATTCCTCGTTTTGGAGTCGTAGCAAATGAGATGGAAATGGATAAGCTGTCTGTATTGGCGAACGAGTGTAGTATTGTTATTCAAGAAAGTAAGATTGGAGAGTTGAGTGCTTCAATATTCAAAGGGGGTAGAAGTGGAAGTGTTTACTTGGGAAAGAACACGATCAATACTTTCAATCTCGATTTGGATAATGTGAATAACTGGGGCGTAAAAGAATGCCAAATCGGGACAGAGAACCTAACAGGAAGCGGCAATCATAATACTCAGCAATCAAAATCGGAAGCAAAAATTGTAAACTGGATACCTAAGCACAAAGATGCAACAATGAATATGTCTCTTAAGGGGGATACAACACGTATCGAGTTCCAATAATAATGAGGTTTTTATAATCCTCGGTAGATAATTGTTTCAAATGTTTTTCAGAAGTCAAGAGGCTATTCCCAAAAGTGGAGAATAGCCTCTTTTCTGTGCCTTTTCTTCCGCTTTTTGTTTTTTTCAATCTGTCGTCAAATATTCTATTCACAGAAAGATGAAAATACTTATATGTTTTTAATCCAAAGAAATAAACTACCTTTGTGGCAATAAAAAATAAGCTAAAATCGACACTTTATCATGGAGTACAATTTTAAGGAAATTGAGAAATACTGGCAACAGTATTGGGTTGACAATAAGATCTATAAGGTAGACGAAGACACATCCAAACCAAAATATTATGTGTTGGATATGTTCCCCTATCCATCGGGAGCCGGGCTGCATGTCGGGCATCCGTTAGGATATATCGCCTCTGATATATACTCGCGCTATAAGCGATTGAACGGATTCAACGTATTGCATCCGATGGGATATGACGCTTACGGACTGCCTGCCGAACAGTACGCGATACAGACTGGACAGCATCCGGCAATCACAACTGCTCAGAACATCAACAGATACCGCGAACAATTAGATAAAATCGGATTCTCATTCGATTGGAGCAGGGAGATTCAAACCTGTGATCCAAAATATTACCATTGGACACAATGGGCTTTCGTGAAGATGTTTAACTCATACTTCTGCAACGACGAGCAACAGGCAAGACCAATAGAAGAGCTGATCTCAGTTTTTGAACAACAAGGTGCTGCCAATATGAATGTCGCTTGTTCTGAGGAATTGGAGTTCACTGCCGCTGAGTGGAACGGAAAATCGGATAAAGAAAAACAAGAAATATTGCTCAATTACCGCATTGCATACCTTGCCGACATGACAGTAAACTGGTGTCCGGCTTTGGGTACGGTATTAGCTAACGATGAGGTAATCAATGGCTTATCGGAACGCGGCGGGCATCCTGTCGAACAACGAGTGATGCGTCAATGGAGCTTACGCGTTTCGGCATATGCACAACGCCTTCTCGATGGATTAGAGAAAATAGACTGGAGCGACTCGATAAAAGAAACACAACGTAACTGGATCGGTCGTAGCGAAGGAGCAGAAATGCAATTCAGTGTGAAAGACTCGGATATCAAGTTCGATATTTTTACTACTCGTGCCGATACTATATTCGGAGTAACATTTATGGTGCTTGCTCCCGAAAGCGAGTATGTGCAACAGGTAACAACAAGCGAACAGCAAGCTGCTGTGGATGACTATCTTGCAGCAACCAAACGTCGCACAGAAAGAGAACGCATAACAGATAAAAAAATATCGGGAGTATTTACCGGATCGTATGCTATCAATCCACTTAACAACGAGGCTATTCCAATCTGGATTTCCGACTATGTATTGGCAGGATACGGAACGGGAGCTATTATGGCTGTTCCGGCGCACGATAGCCGAGACTACGCTTTTGCTCGACATTTCAATTTGCCGATAGTTCCTCTTATCGAAGGGTGCGACATATCGGAAGATAGTTTCGATGCTAAAGAAGGAATAATGACAAACTCAGGTTTCCTAAACGGACTGACAGTGAAAGAGGCTATCCAAAGAGCGAAAGAATATGTAGAAGAAAACAAGTTGGGGAAAGTGAAAATCAACTACCGCTTGCGTGATGCCATCTTCTCTCGCCAAAGATATTGGGGCGAACCGTTCCCTGTGTATTACAAAGACGGACTTCCTCAGATGTTGCCAATAGACGCTTTGCCTCTTGAATTGCCGGAGGTAGATAAATACTTGCCAACCGAGACGGGCGAACCGCCATTAGGTCGTGCAACCGTTTGGGCGTGGGATACGGCAAACAACAAGGTCGTCGATAATACAAAAGTAGATCATGAGACAATATTCCCTCTGGAATTGAATACCATGCCGGGATTTGCCGGATCATCGGCTTACTATCTGCGCTATATGGATCCGCACAACGACACGGCACTGGTGGCGAAAGACGTGGAAGAATACTGGCGCAACGTAGATTTGTATATCGGAGGTACGGAGCATGCTACGGGGCACTTGATATATAGCCGTTTTTGGAACAAATTCTTGTTCGACTTAGGCATCTCGTGCGAAGAAGAACCATTCCGAAAATTGATAAATCAAGGAATGATACAAGGGCGAAGCAACTTTGTGTATCGTATCAATGGCACAAATAAATTTGTCTCGTTGAACCTTATCGATCAATACGAAACAAGCCCATTACATGTTGATGTAAATATCGTGAGCAACGACATTCTCGATATTGAGAAATTCAAAGCATGGAGACCCGAATTTGCAACAGCCGAGTTTGTTCTCGAAGACGGAGAATATAAATGCGGTTGGGCTGTCGAAAAAATGTCGAAGTCATATCACAATGTTGTTAATCCCGATGATATCGCCGAAAAATACGGAGCAGACACCCTTCGTCTTTACGAAATGTTCTTAGGCCCGTTGGAGCAATCTAAGCCTTGGGATACGAACGGAATAGATGGCGTACATCGATTCTTGCGCAAGGTGTGGAATCTTTGCCACAACGACAATGGATTGGATGTCTCTGATGAAACTCCGACAAAAGATGAGCTGAAGGCATTGCACAAGACAATAAAAAAAGTATCGTCTGATATACCAAACTTCTCGTTCAATACGTCGGTTTCTGCATTCATGATTTGCATGAACGAACTGACAGCCTTGAAGTGCAACAAACGAGATATTCTGAGCGATTTCATCGTCGTCCTGTCTCCTTTTGCACCTCATATCGCAGAACAGATATGGAGCGAATTGGGCAATACAACTTCGGTTTGCTTGGCTCAGTGGCCGGCTCACAACGAAGACTATTTGGTAGAAGATGTTATTAATTATACAATCTCTTTCAACGGGAAAGCTCGTTTCAATATCGAGTTTGCTGCCGATGCGACAAACGAAGAAATAGAAAAAGCGGTGCTTGCTCATGAAAATTCGGCAAAATGGATTGACGGAAAAACTCCGAAAAAAGTTATTATTGTACCGAAAAAGATTGTCAATATAGTATTGTAAGACTATATTTGAACAATAGAAGCGATTCTCCTGCACCATAAAAATACAACGACAATGACAAACAAACTGAAAACGTTTGCTCAATCGTATGCAGATAATAAAAAATTGAAGATCTTGCTATTTGCTTCGGCATTTAGCGGGGTCTTTTTTTTGCTTTTCTACCTTAATGTCAAGACCCCGACTTTGGGCGATGATCTATCCTACTCGTTCGTGTATAACACGATGGATAGGGTGCAAAGCATTGGAGATGTAATAACGTCTCAGGTCAATCACTATTACCTGTGGGGCGGACGTTCGGTAGTGCATTTCATTGCACAAATTTTATTGATGCTGCCGCCGTTGTTGATGGATGCTATAAATGCTTTTGCGTTTTGTGCGTTCATCTTTTTAGTCTATAAACATATCAATACAAAACAGAGATTCAGCGCAAGCCTTTTTCTCGGAATTTTCTTGTTGGTGTGGTTTCTGATGCCTTTTGCCGAGACTGTCCTCTGGATTACGGGTAGTGCAAACTATATGTGGGGAATGATTCTTATTATGTTGTTCTTACTTGTATACAGACTGCACGATGGATCGACGAAAGACAATTTACCAATAGCCATTTGCAAGGGATTGATGATGCTTCTGTGCGGAGTGATCTGCGGATGGACAAACGAGAATACGGCAGCAGCCATGTTGCTGATTGCTGTTCTGTTTATTGTCAGCTACCGTTACCATAAATATACGATTCCTCTGTGGGCATATAGTGGAATATTCGGCGCATTGATCGGCTATTTCATCATGATTCTTGCTCCCGGAAATGCTATCAGAGCAGAGGGAACATCAACCGATGTATTTTTGGTTTCCTACCGTTTATTCAGACATACACAATCATTCCTCAATCAATTGGGCATATTGAATGCCATTTATGCCATTCTCATTTTCTTGTTCGTCAGAGAAAACCCCGATAAAAAGGATCGAAAAGCCCTTTGGACTTCACTAATATATATGGGTGGAACCTTAGCCGGCATATATGTCATGTTGTTTTCTCCCGCCTTCCCGCTTCGGGCATGGTTTGGTGTGATAACGCTTAATATTATCGCTGTCGGCATATTGGTTGTAAACATAAAGAGCCCGTTTGTGCGTAACATAAAATATGGGTTCATTGCATTAGGTATATTGGTTTTTGCTTTTAACCTGTTCGATGTATATAAGGATGTGAATGAGGTAAATCAGATTTATACAGAAAGGATAGCTTGTATAGAAGAAGCAAAAAGTGAAGGGAAAGATATTGTAATAATAGAATCGTATCGAAATCAGACGAAGTACGCTATTGAAGACCCATTATATTCTGAGCCTTCGATGAGCAAATATTACGATGTAAAGGTTAAATATAAAGAATAATACATATAGTATATGGCGAAGAAATATTTGAAGGAATTTTATTTGAAAGACTATTTGATCATCACACTTGGTCTCCTCCTCTATGCGATTGGATTGATAGGCTTCATAAAACCCGGTGGGATCGTTACCGGAGGACTTGCCGGTATAGGTTTGCTGATCGAATATGCGACAGCATTTCCGCTGCAATACACTTACTTCATGGTGAACATGATCTTGTTGGCAATAGCGCTGAAAATACTTGGCGTGAAATTTATGGTCAAAACGATATATAGCGTAATCGTCCTTACGGGGCTATTGACTGCCTGTCAGACCATATTTGTCGAACCCATAGTCGAGGGCGAACCTTTGCTCTCAGCGGTTATCGGCGCCATGATGTGCGGAACAGGTATCGGGCTTGTCTTTAATGTAAACGGCAGCACCGGGGGAACGGATATTGTGGTTGCGATTATCAACAAATATAAGAATATCAGCTTCGGGCGGGGAATGATGCTGTGCGACTTTGTCATCATCTGTTGCTCTTATCTCGTGTTTCAGGATTATCAGAAGATTGTAGTAAGCCTTATCGTAATGGGTGCGATGACATACACCATCGACATGGTGATAAACGGTTTTCGTCAGTCGGTACAATTTTTTATTTTTTCGGAGAAATATGAGGTAATCGCATCTGCCATAAACCGCGAGATGCACCGAGGATGCACTGTTCTGGATGGGATGGGGTGGTATACCAAGAAGCCGACTAAAGTGATCGTTCTGTTAGCCAAAAGATCCGAATCGGTAGAAATATTCCGCCTGATAAAAAGTATAGACGAAAGAGCATTTATTTCACAAAGCACGGTTCGGGGTGTATATGGCGAAGGATTTGACAAGATAAAAGCTTAAGAAATATTCGACAAAAAAGAAGGATTGTGGAGTTCCACAATCCTTTCTTTTTACTAAACTAAAAATTATTGCTTAAAAAATTCCATTTCTGCACAACTTACAAAGTTTCCCACTCCTGATTTTACAATAAATTGAATAGTTGTAGGACTTATAAGCGGAGATGTAAATGTAATCTGACTTGCCGATGTGCTTCCGTTAAAATTGTATGTCCCGTATTTTGTCAATGTAGGGTTACTCTCCGTAGCCACATACAGATCAAATTCTTTAAAGATTCCATTTGTTCCCGATGTTCTGGGTTGATAAATCAGATAGCTGATTTTTTCCACGTTGCTGAAGT
>CALNCC010000087.1 GCA_937875275.1 uncultured Dysgonomonas sp.
CCGGAAAGGTTATGGAGTAGTATACGGCGGAGCACATGTAGGACTGATGGGAGCAGTTGCCAATGGTGCTTTAAGTGAAAAGGGAGAAGTTATAGGTGTGCTTCCGAAGTTTTTGCAAAAAAAAGAACTGGAACACAAATCGCTGACACAAATATATATTGTAGATACGATGCACGAGCGAAAAGCAATGATGAATGAACTCTGTGATGCTATTGTTGCTTTACCCGGTGGATATGGGACAATGGAGGAGCTCTTCGAAATGCTTACATGGGGGCAATTGGCATTACATAAAAAGCCAATAGGATTGCTTAATGTAGAAGGATTTTACGACCCGTTGATTGCTTTATCTGACAAGATGATCGAAAAAGGCTTTTTGAAGGAAGAGTATCGGAATATGTTGATTGTAGACGATGATGTAGAAAAACTCCTGCTAAAAATGGAAGCCTATGTTCCTCCCAAAAATGATAAATGGTTTGAAACCAGATAAGACAGACTAACAAACTAAAGCAAACATTAACAAAATTAACATGAAAAAGTATTTATTGATTACATTATCTATCCTCAGCGCTATAGGAGTATACGCTCAAGATAATAAAGGTACAGTATCAAAACGAATAGTAGAGAAAAATAAAAAAGCTGATTCTAAGACTACTTACAACTATATGCTATTAGATGCCGTCAACGATGCGGATGCTTTTTATACCGAATATGAGAGTGCAGTACAAATGGCGTGGGACGGTAAATTAAATACGATTAGCATTAAAAACGAGAAAGGAAAAGCGATAAGAGGTGTTCAGGATTGTCTTGACATTGTTAAAAATACACCTGTGTATCAGGGTGGAGATGAATATCAGTTGGCTGTTATAAGATATATAATTGCTGTAAGAGAAAAAATAGAGGTATTGGAAATTCTTGGTATTTTGGGTGCGGATAAGGATTCAGATGTTGAAGTATACAACCGAGCATCTATTAAATTCACAGATATATCTAATGAAGCCATAGATCTGAGAAATATGGTTAGAGATCAAAAGAATGCATACGAAAAAACTTATTATGTAAACAGTAGAAAAAAGAAATAAAATGGCATTAACAATAGGTGATAAAATACCCGAAATATTAGGGAAAGATCAAGACGGAAAAGAGTTGACTGCGAATGATTTTGCATGCAAGAAGCTTGTGCTGTATTTTTATCCGAAAGATAACACTCCGGGCTGTACGGTTGAAGCATGTAGCTTTAAAGATAATTTCGAAGAATTGCGAAAAGCCGGATATCAGATATTAGGAGTAAGTGTTGATAACGAAAAATCACATCAGAAGTTTATCGAAAAACAACAGCTCCCTTTTCCTTTAATAGCTGATACGGACAAACGCCTTGTCGAGTTATTTGGTGTATGGGGTGAGAAAACTCTTGCAGGACGAAAGTATATGGGTACATTCCGTACGACCTTCTTAATAAATGAATCGGGAGTAATTGAAAAAATAATAACTCCAAAAGAAATCAAGACAAAAGAACACGCAGAGCAAATATTGAATCTAAAATAACTAATTGAAATCAGAGAAATAATGGCAGAAGAGAAAGATAGCAAGAAAGCGGCACCAAATACGGAAAAGCTAAAGGCTTTACACGCCGCAATGGATAAAATAGAGAAGAGTTATGGTAAAGGCTCTATTATGAAGATGGGAGACGAGAAGGTCGATGAAATAGCCGTTATTCCCACTGGTTCAATAGCTTTGAATGCGGCTCTCGGTGTAGGGGGATATCCTCGCGGAAGAGTAATAGAAATATATGGACCCGAATCGTCTGGCAAAACAACTTTGGCCATACATGCAATTGCTGAAGCTCAAAAAGCGGGAGGTATAGCTGCATTTATAGATGCAGAGCATGCTTTTGACCGCTTTTATGCGGAAAAACTCGGTGTAGATATCGAGAATCTATATATATCTCAACCTGATAGTGGGGAGCAAGCTCTCGAAATAGCAGAGCAATTAATCCTTTCGTCGGCTATCGATATTATAGTAATCGACTCGGTTGCTGCACTAACACCTAAGGCTGAATTGGAAGGTGAGATGGGTGACTCTAAGATGGGATTACAAGCTCGCCTAATGTCACAAGCTTTACGTAAACTGACAGCGGCAATCAATAAAACAAGCACTACCTGTATATTTATCAACCAGTTGCGTGATAAAATCGGTGTTATGTTCGGTTCGCCCGAAACAACAACAGGGGGTAATGCCTTGAAATATTATTCTTCCGTACGTCTTGATATCCGTCGCATTGGACAACTGAAAGATGGTGAAGAGGTAAAAGGTAGCCAGACACGTGTAAAAGTTGCGAAAAACAAAGTAGCTCCTCCTTTCCGTAAAGCTGAATTCGACATCATGTTTGGCGAAGGTATCTCCAAGACCGGAGAGATCCGCTACGGGATCTCCATCACCGAGCCCGGGGAGTCGGCGTCGCAGTAGGTCGCGGTGAGATA
>CALNCC010000088.1 GCA_937875275.1 uncultured Dysgonomonas sp.
AAAGGGGAAGAAGCTCCACCTCGCCTGTTCGATCTCACTTCGTTGCAAGTAGAGTGTAACAAAAAATTTGCGATGTCGGCAGAGGAAACGCTCAAAACAATACAATCGTTGTATGAGAAAAAGTTGACTACCTATCCGCGTGTCGACACTACCTTCTTGAGCGATGATATGTATCCGAAAATTCCCTCTATCATGCGAGGGCTTGCCGGATACGAAGAATTGGTAAAGCCAGTGCTAGCATCGAAAATAAAGAAGTCGAAAAAGGTTTTTGATAATGCCAAAGTTACAGATCATCATGCTATTATCCCCACGGGCGTAAGGGCAAACAATATATCAGAGCTTGAACGTAAGGTGTATAATCTGATAACCGAACGATTTATAGCTGCATTCTATCCCAATTGTAAAATATCGACTACGACGGTTCTGGGAGAGGCGAATGCCGTAAAATTCAAAACTACGGGTAAACAGATTCTCGATGAAGGATGGCGAGTGGTAATATACCGCAACAAAATGCAGGTAGCGCAGGAAGAAGATGAGGCAGACAAAGAGGATGATTTCATCTTGCCCGACTTTGTGAAAGGAGAGACCGGGTCTCATGAGCCTTCCCTGACCGAGAAATGGACGCAACCACCTAAATACTATACCGAAGCAACCTTGCTGAGGGCGATGGAAACAGCCGGTAACCTTGTCGAAAACGAGGAGTTGCGCGATGCCCTGAAAGAGAATGGCATAGGTCGTCCTTCTACGCGGGCGGCGGTAATAGAGACCCTCTTCAAGCGGAACTATATACGCAAAGAACGAAAAAATCTGTATGCGACGCCGACCGGTGTAGAGTTGATAAACACAATACAAGACGAGTTGTTGAAATCTGCCGAACTGACCGGGCTGTGGGAGAAAAAACTTCGTCAGATTGAGAAAAGTGAGTACGAGCCTCGCCAATTTATAGATGAACTGAAAGAGATGCTCATTCAGATTGTAGATAATGTGAAGAAAGAAAAATATAAGCCAATCAGCATCGAAATACCTTCGGAAGCAAAGACCGATAAAGAGGAGAAAAAGGCAGCTCCCAAAAAGAAAAAAACAACCGAAAAGAAAGTCAAACTACTTTGCCCTCTGTGCAAGGGTAAGATACTGAAAGGCAAAGCCGCATACGGATGCAGCAATTGGAAAACGGGATGTGAATTTCGTCTGCCATTCGATGCCTCGAATGAAAATCTAAGCGATAAGGAATTATCAGAAATTATCGCTGCATATAAGAAGTAATTCGAATAGGCAGCTCATCTCTTTTTTCTCTTCTATTCATCATTTCTCGGCATAATATCACTATATTTGTTCTAAGAAATTTTTTATAAATCATTTAAATAAAACATCATGGGATTATACATTGGAATAGGAATACTCGTTTTGCTTGTCATATTTTTTATATCGCTTTATAATAAGCTGGTAAGACTACGCAACAACAGAGAAAATGCGTTTGCTGACATTGATGTACAATTAAAACAGCGCCACGATCTTATACCTCAGTTGGTAGAGGTGGTAAAAGGCTACGCATCTCACGAAAAAGAAACATTGCAGAATGTAATCAATGCTCGTAATCAAGCGTTGAACGCAACCTCGATAGATGAAAAAATCAATGCCGAGAACAAACTTAGCGGAGCATTGAACGGAATGCGCCTTGTATTTGAAGCATATCCGGACTTAAAAGCAAATCAGAATTTCTTGCAACTGCAAGAAGAAATTTCGGATGTGGAAAACAAACTATCGTCTGTTCGTCGCTATTTCAATAGTGCTACACGCGAGTATAACAATGCCGTGCAGGTATTCCCATCGAATATAATTGCAGGGATGTCGGGTTTCCACAAAGAACAAATGTTTAACGTAGATGCAGATCGTGCTGCGATGGAGAAAGCACCGACAATTAAATTCTAAAAAAACAGATTTTATAAATGAAATATATAGGATTACAGGCTCAAAAGTCCAGTAACAATCTTAAATCAACGGTGTTACTGGTTCTTTTCCCTATACTGCTATTGGGATTGATTTACCTCTTTTTCTTTATCCTGTTCAACGGGTATGCCGGAGATGAATATTTGGAAAGCACAAACAGTATATTTTTAGAATCGGCTCCGATGGTTATATTGGTTGTCGCAGCGTGGTTTGCTATTGCCTATTTTTCCAATACATACATTATCAAACAAGCCACACACTCACAAACTCTTTCTCGCAAAGACAACAAGAGGGTGTATAACTTGGTGGAAAATCTATGTATGGCTAACGGTATGAAAATGCCAAAAGTCAATATCATATATGATGACTCGTTGAATGCTTTTGCCAGTGGGATAAACGAAAAGACGTATACAGTAACCCTCACGAAAGGAATTATAGACAAGTTGGACGACGACGAATTGGAGGGTGTTATTGCTCACGAATTGTCTCATATCAGAAACCGCGATGTTCGTTTGCTGATAGTCTCCATTGTCTTTGTCGGCATTTTTGCATTCATTGCACAAATAGCTTTGCGTTCACTTCAGTTCTCAAGTATAGGACGTAGCAGTAAAGACAAAGGTGGCGGAATTGCGGTTCTTGTTTTAGTTCTTGTATTGGCAGGTATAGGATATTTGTTCTCCATGTTGTTTAAGTTTGCTATATCGCGCAAAAGAGAATATCTTGCCGATGCCGGTGCAGCCGAAATGACAAGAAAACCGCTTTCTTTGGCGAATGCTTTGCGCAAAGTGTCGCAAGACAGTCAGATAGAAGCCATAACAAGAGAAGATGTGGCACAGTTATTTATCGAGCATCCGGGAGACGAAAGCAAGAAAAGAAGTTCGGGACTGTCGAGCATTTTCGCTACGCATCCTCCCATTGAAAAGAGAATAGCGATATTGGAACAATTTTAAGAATTGTGTGCTTATGTCAGAAGAAATATTTCCCTTAGTCAACCAATCAGGAGAGGTTATAGGCAAAGCACCCCGATCGGTATGCCATAATGGAAGCAAGCTCCTTCATCCGGTTGTCCATCTGCACATTTTCAATTCGAAAGGTGAATTGTTTTTACAGAAGCGTTCGGCAATGAAGGATGTTCAGCCCAACAAATGGGATACAGCTGTTGCCGGACATATAGACCTTGGCGAGACAGTCGAAACGGCTGTTCTTCGTGAAGCGCGAGAAGAATTGGGAATAGAGAATGTCGAGCCTGTATTTATCCGGAAATATATAATCGAAACGCCGACAGAGCGAGAGTTGAGCTATTGCTATTATGTAACTTACGAGGGTGCAATTACACTCGACTGCACGGAGGTTGCCGATGGCAGATATTGGAGGATAGAGGAAATAGAACAGAATATGAATAAAAATATCTTTACGATTAATTTTGAATCGGATTTCGAAACAATAATTAAAGACATCGTACGTAAAGAATAATATACACAATAGGTAGAGCACATGAATAAGGTTTTCTTGATAGGATATATGGGGGCAGGCAAAACGACCTTAGGTAAATTGTTTGCCGAAGAGTTGGGCGTTGAATTTATCGATTTAGATCACTTTATCGAAGCCCGCCATCAGAAAACAATAAATCAGTTGTTTGAAGAATTTGGCGAAGATGGTTTTCGCCGAATCGAAAGTACTATGCTGAAAGAAGTTGGCAGCTTTGAGAACGTCATTATATCGGTTGGTGGAGGAACACCATGTTTCTTCGACAATATGGATTTTATGAATGAAGTAGGAGAGACCGTTTATCTGAAAGCATCTGCCGGAATACTGACCCAAAGACTGAATCCGTGCAAGGAAAAACGCCCGTTGATAAAAGACAAGACCGAAGCCGAACTTCTCGAATTTATAGATAGTTCATTACAAAAAAGGGAGCCTTTTTACAGCAAGGCATCCTATATATTCGAGACAGAAACTTTGCTGAACAAATCACAGGCTAAAGATTATGTTAACCGTTTAATAAAAGAACTGATAAAATGAAATCTTTTACTGTAAAACACATTCTCATCTTACTCCTGACACTAATTTTTATACCGGCATTGTCGGGGCAAAGTTTCGATTATAGATTCAATAACGATAAATCGACAATAACGATAGAGGTTAAAGATAAATCGACGAAAGGCTTGTTGAAAGGAGATGCCGACCGGAAACTTGGACGACCGCTAAAAATTGGACGAAAATATGATTTATTCATCGACAATGCGGAAGTTGGCGTGTGGAAAGCCTTGCCCGAAGGCAATGTGTGGACTTTCGACCTGAAAGCTACAGATTCGAGAGGTATCATTCTCAATTTCGACGATTTCTATATTCCTCAAGGAGCATACCTATATGTATATCAGTCAGATGATGACGCAAATCCATTGTTGTTTACGCATAGCAACAATCCCGAAGGCGGAGCATACTCGATAGAGAGTTACACATCCGACAAGATGCGATTGAAATATGTAGAGCCATCGGGCGATATAGCTGAGATTCCTCGACTCAAAGTTTCGAGTTTCGGATACAAAGCAGATGATGTATATATCAGTGGGTTCAACCGCTCGGGACCATGTATGATAAACATTAACTGCCAAGAGGGGAAAGATTGGCAGGAGCAGAAAAAGGGTATTGTGAGAATGAGAACCAATCTCAATGGTATTTATTATGCTTGCACAGGTACTCTTATCAATAATGTGAATGAAGATCGTACCCCATATATACTTACTGCGGCTCATTGCTTTAATGATCAAGGAGTAATAGGAACGGCAAAGGATATCTCGGAGACGGAGTTCTTTTTCGATTACGAATTTTCGGGATGTGAGAATGAGACAGAGCGACCATCGTATAACTATATCAAAGGGGCTGATTCGCTGATGATAAGCTTGCTTGGTGGTGGATCGGATGCTGCATTCCTGAAAATAAATGAATCGCTGCCATTGTCGTGGAATGTATATTTTAATGGATGGAACACCGAAACGAAAGATTATGCAATCAATGCAGGAGCCGTGATTCATCATCCGTCGGGAGACGTTAAAAAAATAAGCTTCTTCGACAATGGACTTTATACTGATAGCTGGACAGGGTCAATACCCAAAGTGCATTGGGCAACGAGATATTCGGAAGGGAGCACCGAAGAAGGCTCTTCGGGTGCGCCGTTGTTTGACAACGAAGGTTTGGTAATAGGTTCACTGACGGGAGGGAACTCTAATTGTTCCAACGCGTATGGGAAAGACTTATACAGTAAATTCGGATACAATTTCGATAAGGATGCGGATGCAGATAAGCAGTTGAAAAAATATCTCGATCCGGACGATAGCGGCGTGGAAAAATTATCGGGATGGGATGGGTTTGATAAAAAAATATTGTTCGACCGATCGTCACTCGACCTCGATATGGATGAAACAGTACGTATACGTATTACATCGGGCAATGGCGATTATCAGATAAAGTTGTCGGATGAGAGTGTTGTTGCAGCCCGAATAAATGAATTGGACAAATCACAGATAATAGTTACAGCGGGCAATACTGCCGGCAATGCGACCATAAAAGTGTCGGATCGAAAGAATGAAGAAAACACTATTGCAGTGAAAGTTCACTCTACAACTATAAGTGCCCGTGCACCCGATATATTTGTTTCTTGGAACGAAACATCAGCAAATGTTTCGGATAAAAATATGCTGTATGTGAGAGCAAAACGGTATGACGATGTGATAAAGAAAATAAGAGTTGTGAATCTGAAAGGGAATGTAGTATTCGAGAAAGACGGTGGATTTGAGAATAACCGTTACGATGTGGATACTTCTGCTTGGAGCAGCGGATTGTTGTATTTAGTTATTGTGGAATCGCAGAAAGCATCGAAAACATATAAGATCATCAAATAAGTTATGGCTAAGACAAAAACCGTATACGTTTGCAATAGCTGTGGGAACGATTCACCCAAATGGCTGGGGAAATGCCCTGTTTGTGGTGAGTGGAATAGCTACGTCGAAGAACATATAAGTACCGGTCAGCAGAAGAGAGGGGCGGATATATTCGAGACCGAACGCCCGAGACCCTTGCAACTGAAAGACGTGAGTACGGGCGAAGATCCACGTATCAACCTCAAAGACGATGAACTGAATCGTGTGCTCGGTGGAGGGCTTGTTCCCGGTTCGTTGGTACTGCTTGGCGGAGAACCCGGAATAGGTAAGTCGACCCTGATATTACAGACCGTACTGAAACTGAATGATATAAAAACCTTATATGTATCGGGTGAGGAAAGCGCAAGGCAATTGAAAATGCGTGCCGATAGGATAAATAGTAGCAACGAACATTGTTATATTCTGTGTGAAACAAATCTTGAACAGATATTTGTTCAGGCAAAAAACGTTACCCCCGATTTCATCGTAATAGATTCTATACAAACCGTATATACCGACACCATAGAATCGTCGCCGGGAAGCGTATCGCAGGTCAGAGAATGCTCTGCCCGCATACTCAAATATGCCAAAGAATCGGGAGTGCCCGTTATTCTGATCGGGCATATCAACAAAGAAGGAAGCATTGCCGGGCCTAAAGTCTTGGAACACATTGTCGATGCGGTTCTTCAATTCGATGGCGATCAACATTATATGTACCGCATTTTACGCAGTATTAAAAACCGATTTGGAAGTACGGCCGAACTGGGTATTTACGAGATGCGGCAAAATGGATTACGTGAAGTAAGCAATCCGTCAGAGTTGCTGCTCACACAGAATCACGAGGGACTGAGCGGAGTATCTATTTCTGCTGCCATCGAGGGTGTACGCCCGTTTCTTATCGAAACACAAGCACTGGTCAGTACTGCTGCATACGGAACGCCGCAGCGCTCGGCTACGGGATTCGACATACGACGCATGAATATGTTACTTGCCGTTCTCGAAAAACGAGCAGGGTTTAAGCTTATACAAAAAGATGTTTTTCTGAATATTGCAGGCGGACTGAAGGTTAACGATCCGGGAATGGATTTGTCGGTGATAGCGGCTGTCTTGTCATCCAATCTGGATATAGCTATCGACCGCCATGTGTGTATGACGGGCGAAGTGGGTTTGTCGGGCGAGATACGTCCTGTGAACCGTATCGAACAACGTATTCTCGAAGCCGAAAAGTTAGGCTTTCAGGAGATACTTATTCCTTACAACAATCTGAAAGGTTTTACTACGAAGACCAATATCAAGATATTGCAAGTGCGTAAAGTGGAAGAAGCATTTAGGCATCTGTTTAGTTAATTATCTTTCGGATATCGAGTACCGCAATGATGACGGAGAAGAAGGCTAGAATAGAATTTATAGACTCATTGAAAGGGTTCGCCATGTTTTGTGTCCTTTGGGGACATGTGATACAAGCTTTAGGCGATGGTGTCGATATCTTTCATAATGTTGTATATGAACTTATTTATTCATTTCATATGCCTTTGTTCTTTTTCTTGAGTGGTTTTTTCTTTGTTTCATCAATGAAATTAGGTTTCCGTGAATTTGTACAGAAAAAAATCACACAACTCCTTTTGCCATGCCTTATTTGGGCTGTTTTTTATTCATTTTCTCGAATTATATTATCTCTGTTTTTTCACGAATCCTTTATACTCGAAAAAGAAATAAAGTCAATTATATCCCCTTTGGAATGGCCTTTCTGGTTTCTAAAAGAGTTGTTTTTGAGTAGTATCATTGTTTTTGCATCATTAAAAGTATTGAAACGCAGGTGGGTGGCTATACTGATAAGTATAATGTTTGTTATGATAGCTCCATTGTGTTCATTTCAGCGTTTCCTATTGCCTATATTTTGGATCGGTTTTATTATGAGAGATAATATTGATGTAATTCTATCTTATTCAAAAGTCATTTTGTTTATCTCCGGAGTCTTATTCATTTTCTGTTTATTCTTTTGGGACGGATATTACACTATATACATATCCCCTTTTCCTCAAATATTTGATATAAGGACTCATACATTTTATTTATCTAATTTAGGTGTTGCTCTATTTCGTTTTTTGATAGGAGTCTTGGGTAGTATATTTTTTGTCTTCCTTTTCAAGTATATTTATCGTAAAAACACTTTTTTCTTATCTTTAGAGAGGGTTGGAAGATATACTCTGGCTATTTATATACTTCAATATGCAGTTGTAGAAACGTGGATATCTTCATTGTTTAATATTTCAGTCGATATTTGGTTATATAATTTTGTCATCACCCCTATTGTATCAATTACCGTGATATGTATATGCCTATTATTAATAAATATTATAAACAGAAATGATTTTATTAAATATACATTGTTAGGAAGTTCTTATCAAAAAGTGAAAATTTCGAATAGAGAAATAAAATGAATTACGACGAAACCATAGAATATTTATATAGTCAGCTTCCTGTATTTCAGAAAGTAGGAGGCAGTGCATACAAAGAAGGGCTTGACAACAGCCTTGCCCTTGATGAGTATTTCTCTCATCCACATGCAAAATATAAGACTATTCACGTTGCCGGAACGAATGGAAAGGGCTCTACATCGCACATATTAGCCGCTATATTGCAGAGTGCTGGCTATAAAGTGGGATTATACACATCGCCTCATTTGGTCGATTTCAGAGAGCGCATCCGCATCAATGGAGAGAAGATTTCGGAGCAGTATGTCGTCGATTTTGTTGCAGAACACCATATCTTCTACGAATCTATTCACCCTTCGTTTTTTGAGCTGACAATGACTATGGCATTCAAATACTTTGCTGATACGCAAGTCGATGTTGCCATTATAGAAGTTGGGCTTGGAGGAAGGCTCGACAGCACAAATATTATCACTCCCGATCTGGGTATTGTTACGAACATCAGTTTCGATCATACCCAATTTTTGGGCGACACGTTAGAAAAAATCGCTGAGGAAAAGGCAGGTATTATAAAACCGAATATACCGATAATCATAGGAGAAGCGGAAGGTGATGTGCGTCAGGTATTTCAAAATACGGCAGATAGGGTAGGAGCACCTATCCGTTTTGCCGAAGATGAAAATATTGTTCGTTCGTGGAACGTCGACAAAGGAATATTGTATATAGACACGTCACAATATGCTAACTTGAAAAACGGGCTGTCGGGATATGCGCAACTGAAAAACACTGCGACTATCTTGTGTGCCATTGACGAACTGAAAAAGATAGGATATACCATATCTGATAATGCCCTTTATGACGGATTTGAACATATTGTAGAATTGACTGGACTGATGGGACGATGGCAGATAATTCAACATAGCCCGAAAATTATTTGCGACACGGGGCACAATGTTGGCGGAGTGAAATATATTGTCGAACAATTGAAAAACGAAAAGTACCGACAATTGCATTTTATTCTTGGAGTTGTGAATGATAAGGATATATCGGGAATATTGACCCTTTTGCCGAAAGATGCCAACTACTATTTTGTAAAGGCGTCTATACCAAGAGCTTTAGGTGCGGATGAACTTAAACAAAAAGCTCAGGTTTTTGGGCTCGAGGGGGATTGTTATCCGTCTGTGGATGAGGGTGCTATTGCTGCGCTGAAGGTTGCAGGTGATGATGATCTGATATTTGTAGGAGGAAGCAACTTTACTGTTGGCGATGCGCTAATGTATTTGTGCAAGTAGCATATATAGACATGTTTACATATAAAAAAGGCAGACTGCTACAGTCTGCCTTTTCTCATATCTTGCCTTTGCTGTTTACTTATTCAACTTCTCATCGAGGAGTTTGATGTAGTATCCACCAACCACCGAACGAGCCTTGAATCCGCTATGAAGAGGACGATCTGTATATGTCCAGTCCGACATCGGAATACGAGTTGTCGTTTCGTTCATGAATTTATGAATAGGGTCGATGAATTTCTCGAATGTAGCCTGATCGTCAGCCAAAGTTGCAGTCCATATTATCCAGTCTGTTTTGGTATATGTTCTACGATTATCTAATGGTAAACCATATTCGTTTTGCTTAGTCAGATAATACTTAAGCTCTTTCTCAATCACTTCGTTAGGGAAGATATTCCATTTAAACATCTTGTCCCAAATTATATTATACTTCTGGCTCCATGTGCCTTCTTTGTCAAATGTCAGGCGGTAATGATCGCCGTCGTCAGCCATCTTCATCCATTCTTGAGCCATTTCTTTTGCTTTAGCTGTATATTTCTCAGCAACGTCTTTTTTGCCTAATTTGTCTGCTAAGTAGCCATAAGAAGCGATACCCATAATAGCCTTAACTGACAGATTGACGTTGTGCGCAAAGTGCCCGGCAAAGTCGTCTGTACATAATTGGTTTTCAGGATCGAGACCTTTCTCCACTAAGTAGTCGGTCCATGTAGTCAACACATCCCAATGCTTTTCGGCATACTTGGCATTGCCTTCCACTACTGCAATGGCAGCCGTAAGAGCCAGCATATTTCCGGCTTCTTCGACAGGCATGTCGCCACCGTATGTTTGTCCGTTAGCTAATGGATAAGTACCTACATCATGAGCAGGGAATGGTTTTTTCCATTTTCCGCTTTCGCTGTAATAGAAGATAAAATTGAGTAAACCTTTCGCCAATTCAGGATTGTAATACAAGAACATCGGAGCAGAAGGGTAGGTAACGTCAACAGTTCCGATTGAACCGTTACTGTTGTTTTCTTTCGACAAGAAAGCCAATTCTCCCGATGGAGTTTCTATCAGTTTGTGAGCCGATATTGCCTGACGATATGCTAAAGCACACAACTCGGCATAGTTCTTACCGCCAACCTTTGTTGCTTTCTCCATCAGATCGTAGTCGAACTCATACGCTTTCTTTCTCAATTTAGGGAAATCGTTGTTAGCCTGAGTAAACATCATCTCGATAGTTTTGTCTCCGCCTCTGTTCCAATAACCACGGATATTCTCTCCGAAATATTGTATTGAATATTGGTCGTCGTATCCTAACATGATTTTACCCGATGCAGTCTTAGCAGTACCTAACGATTGAGTAATCACTAAACTTGCATTTTCGCTATATTCTGTTTCATTGTTGAATGTGCCATTTTCTACGAATGCTTGACGCATTTTATAAGCACTACCTATGTTGTATGAGCTTGTAGCTTTTTCGGCAACCATATAGAAGTGCCCCCAATCAATACGCAGGTCATCGCCTCGTTTGCCTAACACTTTTTGGTCTACACTTCCGGTCTTCACGTATAGCAAGCCATCTTTCTCAGCTCCTTCTGCCTTACTCGGTTGCATCGGGTCATTTAATGCCCAATGTGGAGCTGCATCAAAATACATTTGCACATCATGTTCTTTATCATCTAACGATTTCACTACATACGAAATGTAGTTAACCGGGCGAGACATCAGATCAAGATCGTCTAAGAACAACGGAGCCATGAATGTCAATTTCAACTCTACATTTCCTGTTTCGAATGTGTAATGAGTTTGCATTGCCTGCACATCAGCCGATTTTTGTACGGCAGTTTTTGCAAATGGCTTACCATTTTCTTTTTCAGTATATAAACCAAAATCGACAAGAGCACCACCTGTTCTGTTGTGGCAATGTGCTGCGATTACGTTTTTGCCGGCTTTCAATGTCTTCACTACTTCTTCGGACAATACCTCGCGAACATTTTTGCGCCATACATATCCTGTTTTGATTACTTGAATACCGTTGATATACAATTCGAAGATATCGTCGTGAGAAAATTCGAGTATAACAGTTTTGTTTGTCAAATCTTCAGTCAGATTGATATCGCGGCGTACCCAGATGTCTTTTGTTTCCCACAGGGTGTTGACATTGGTTTCGTCAGATGTACCAAAAGCAGCCGCAGCCGTTTTCCAAGCACTATCGTTGAAGTCTGTTGTTTCCCAATCCTTCTTGGGTTCGTCGAAAGTGTATTTTCCATCCCAAGGTGTTACCATAGACATTCCTGCCACAGTCTCAAGTTCGGGAACTTCAAGACCCATAAAGCGATAAACTTCGCCATCGACACGGATAGCTCCCATCAGCGGGAAGTCTTTTCCGGTCCAGTGTTGTACATTGCTGTCATACAATGCGTCAGTTGCCGACCACCCACTTGTGTTTGGGTCAATTGTAATGAGCGGATATGCCGGTGCACGAAGTTCGTTCGTTATTATCGGCATTTCTTTCGTCGCATCATCGCAACAGCCGGTAAAAAAAGCGGCTGCTGCAAATGAAGCTAAATAGATGATTTTTTTCATTCGTTATTATTTAGGGAATTACATAATTCTTGATTAGCCTCGCGAATGCGAGCTTCTATAACTTTAACCTTTTTGCGGTCGTAGGTTATCAGCCCATTCACTTCGCCTTCCACATCGGTAGTCTGAGTATAGACTGCCGCCGAGTAGCATATTTTTATCTGATCTAATAAGTCTTTGGCGTACTTAACATATTCATCCGTTACTTCCTTCTCGTTTTTGAACTGAACATATCCCCAATTCTTATCTGTTTGCCACAAATGACCTTCCATCGGTAATCCAATACCTCCAAATTCGCCCAATACCGTAGCTACATTTGTTGCTCTGGCAAAGAACGTAACTCTTGGACCCGGATAGTTATGTATGTCCAGTACATCGCCTACACTGGCATAGTAGTTACCACCACTTGCCGGGTTGACAAGGCGAGATGGATCATAAGCTTTTGTCCAGTCGGTAATTTCTTTTGTCTTGAATTGTCCCCAGGCCTCATTGAACGGAACCCACATAACGATACTTGGATAAGAGTAGCACAAGTCCATGATATCTTTCCATTCTGTACGGTAATTAGCTTCTGATGTCGCAGAGCGAACTACTTCTCTTCCGTCAAAATATTTGCCTTGTATCCAGTGTGGCGAGTGATCGCCGTTAGGCATATCCTGCCATACGAGTATACCCATGCGGTCGCAATGTGTGTACCAGCGAGCCGGCTCTACTTTCACATGTTTGCGGATCATATTGAAACCAAGATCTTTTGTTTTTTGAATATCGTATACCAATGCTTCGTCAGTCG
>CALNCC010000089.1 GCA_937875275.1 uncultured Dysgonomonas sp.
TCTTTCAGCTCAATAGACATCTGCTCCGAAGTCGTCTTCACCGACTTGGGTTTATATCCTTCCTTGTAGATGTTGATGTATTCGCCGGGCGAGGCATTGATCTGGAAATTGCCTTCGCAGTCGGTTATCGCCGTACGGCAATCTTGCCGAATGAGGACGCTTACCTGATCTAAGGGTTGCCCCGCTGTGTCGGTTATCGTTCCTACAACAGGGCTTCGTTTTACCGTGTTGGTGGTCTGTGCCGATGCGTATATCGATGGTAGTAATATGAGTATCAGTAATAGTTTTTTCATAATCTGTGGTGTTTTTATTTAAACTCTATTTCTCCTATGTATATTCTTCGCCCCTCAGCTTGAGTGAGGCGCAAGGTTATCGTTTCTTTTTCTTCTTTGTTGGTCGCATAGCGTGTGAAGACATCGAGATAGATTGTCGTTGCGCCGATGAGAGTTTGCTCTCGGGTTCCGTAATAATTAAGCTCAATCTTGTATTTGCCCTTCACGGCATCTCGTATTGTAAATTCTTCGGGTCCATATCCATTCCTCATGTCGCTCGACATGCTGCCACCGATGCGGGTAAGTCTGTTACTGTAATAACATTTTTCGCCGTAAGGGTCGGTTACCCACAAGTCCATATCCGAATTGTCGGTGTCCCAATTGAGCACAACGCGCACATCCATCGGCATGTTGTATATCAGACGGTAGTCGATAGCCTCTGTCTCTATCTTCACACCCTCACGCTTGGCTTGGTCTATCAGTGCGTTCATTTCCTCCAGCACGATGTTTTCCACGCCATCGAAACGGCGGTCCCAATTCTTTGTGCATATCTCGTAGAGCAGGTCGATAGCTTTCTGATAGTTTCCGGACTGACCCTCGGCAAGTGCCAGATCGCGGTACGACTGCGGCTCTTCGGGGCGCAACTCCAACACCCGTGCAAACAATGTGATGGCATCGTCGTTGTATCCGAGACGGAGCAGACGGTGCGCAAGCACTCGTATCCATCGGTAGTTTTGGTTTTCCAATTCGATGAGATTGGACAGGATGATAAACGCCTCGTCTTTCATCCCCTGTTCTTCAAATATGGTGGCAACATCGAGATAGAAGAACGGAGAAGATATATACTCTTCGCGCAACGACAGATAGGTCGCATAGAGTTGCGATTTGTCAGTTTCTTTCAGCGTCTTCATATAAGGCGCATCTGCCTCCCACCGTTGCAGAGAGATGCCTGCCGTCATCGGATTTGCACGCACTGCTCGGTCTGCAACACGTTCCTTGAGAATCGTCTCCCGGCTTTCAACCTGCACCACATCGGCATTCGATATTGCCGCAGTTGTGCTGATCATTTTTTGAACACCAGTTCCTGTCATCACAAATTCCTCGACTTCTCTATCATCTAACCTCAAGGCAACATTCAGGTAACCTTCAATCTTCGCTACCGCGAATTGCTGCGCTTCATATCCTATATAGGAGACATGAAGAATATCGAGATCAGTGGCTCTCAGTTCAAACTCTCCATTCAAGTCTGTCGCTACACCTATACCCGGACGCCCAACCAAGGTTACGGAAGCCTGAATGATTGGTTCTCCGGTTTCTGCCTCAACAACTTTCCCCGTTACAATTCGGGGCATTATTGTCTGTTGTTTCTCTTGCTGTTGGATCGGTTGTTCTTTATCCAGTCGGATAGTCATTTCAGTCGAATTGATTTTCGCTCCGGCTGAATGATATCCGGGTACATGAAACGTAATTGTATCGCCAAGAGAAGACCTTATCAAAGCCTTGCCATCCTGATCGGGATAAACCGTCTGACGTGAAAATCCATCATCACACAATAAGCTAGTCCGAAGAATAGGATTGCCATCTTGATCTATAAGCTTGCAATTTATCAGAATAAGCTCGCCCTTAGGGAACGTCCTATTCCACCATCCTTTGCGCTTTTCGAAGGCAAAAGCCACATCATTGATACGACGTTTGTTTATATCTTGTTTCGATTTAAACAATCGCTCTTTTCTATTATTAAACTCCGCCAACAGCTCGTCGGGAGGTGTGATGTCGAAATGGACATAATCTTCCACCCTTTCGAGAACGATGAGCGATGTGTTGCGGGTTACGATGCCGTAATTTTTCCCTATGCGGCTGATGGCGGCTTTGTTGTCGTCGTACATCAGCGACAGTTCGGCTATCTTCATCTGTGCCCACACGCGCGGTATGATGTTAGAGTAGTCGTCGGCTTGCGATGTGGAGACGTCTATCGTTTCGGTATAGAGCACCTTGTTGCCGATGCCGAAGCTGAGCGACACAAGGGCTGCCTCGCCCGTGAGCTTGCCACTGACGGCAAAGCCTGCCTGTGGATCGGATGCCGACAGAGAGGTGCTGAGGTCTTTGATCTGCGACTTGTTGTAGTCTATCGATATCAGTCTGAATTCTTCGGCAAACAGCATATCCGAAGCCTTGTTGACAGGGGTATTCATCAGATTGATGTATTTTCCTCCCGACCGAGACGAGAGGTATTTGAGCATATCGTAGTTTGCGCTGAGCGTGGAGCTGATGGTGGTTACGCCGTTTGCATTCTGCGGCGAAATGGCTTTGCCCAGATTGGACAGCCCGTCGCTGAACAGCAGAATTTCTTTCAATCCGCTTGGGTTGAGGCTGAGCGCGTCTAACCGCGTAGCACCATCGTACACTACATTGTCGATGGCTGCCGACAACGACTGCCAATTGCCATTGCTGACGGTGTGTGTTGCCGACTTCTGCGAGCGGCAGTTGAAGACTACAAAGTCAACCTCCACGTTTTTCGCTTTCTTGAAATAGCGGTCGAGCAGTTGCTTCTCAAGCTCTACATTGCGATTCATCATCGACAACGAAGCATCCCAATAGATGGCTATATGTTTCGATTGCTCTTTGGGTTGCTGTATGACGCGAGGGTAAAGCTGCGCATAGAAAACCGTTTCGTTTCCCGTCTTTCCTTTTTCTACATATATGTCTTTCGCGGTGCGAGACGGAATGGTAAACACCAATTGCCCCGAAGCCTTGAATTTTGTTTTGCTGTACGATGCGGTATAGACATCGCCTGCCTTGTCGAAAGTGAATTTGCCCCACGGGCTTTTGTTGACGCGCGGCTGACGTTCGTTGCCATAGACGCGGGCATGGAGCGTGAAGTCGATAGCTTCGTGCCCGAAATGGACAGGCAGAAAAACCTGTAATCCGTCTTTTCCTTTTTTCAGCGTTTGCTCGTATGCTATTATGACACGGCGTTCGCCGCCTGCGGGCAATGGGTATATCCGTGTGCGGAAATTGTTGCCTTCGGTCATCTCCAGCAAACCGGGATCGACACCCCGACGGACAATGCTTTCAAAGACTTCTTGTCCGCGTGCTTTTTCTACGGGCACGCCATCACGCATTTTGCCATTAATGTCGAGCGCAAAACGTGATACCGACTGACCCTCGCCAAGCGGAAATTGCAGTTGCCCTTCCATCACACGCGCATTGGGGTTGCGGAAGGTCATCTCCATAGTGGTTACGGCAAGCGAACCTACTACATCGACATCGACCTTGACGGTCGTCAGCTGGATAGGTTTTTCTTTTTTGTCGATATCGTCGACTACTATTATGGGGCTTATGCCGATTTGCGCAGACAAAGCCAACGTTTGCAGGATGAGGGCAAAAAACAGCAATAGATTCTTCATAGCGGGTTGTTTTTCAAGCGTTTCTATTACAATGCTGACATCGGACGACTGATTGTTCCCGAATCAATTATCCTATAAAGCTATGAAAAAAAATGGAAAAACAATCCTTTTAGCGGAATGTTTTTTCGGTGTGTGCGAGCACCTTATTGCGGCAAGTCGCGTCGTTTGATGATAAATACATTCTTGGCATCGACATAGAGCAGCGGCAGTGCGTCTTGGTCTGTCCACATGGCGTTGCTGCGGCGAATGTCTTTGTGCGGAAAACCTTTCAGGTAGAATGTGTCTTGCGAATGGGGGTCGCTGAACGTAATTGCCGAGCGACGGGCGGCGTCTTTGTCGATATGGGCATCGGATGCGCGAAGGCGGTCGCCAACGGTTTTCACGTAGTGGGCATTGTGCCGCTTGTCGGCGATGCTGAAGATGAAGTACGAATATTTGCCGTCGTCGTCGTACAGGGCGGCAGGGCATGCGAGAAACGACCCTTCGGTGTTGACGAGCGTTTTCATAATGTGGCGCTTTACGGCTTTGAGCCAGACAGTGCCCAGCATGAAGAAGATGACGAAGGGCAGGGTGTACCACGAAACCAACATCTCGGCCTTGAACAGGTAAAGCATGCCGGCAAGCCCCAAAAACATGATGAGCGAGGGGGCGACAAACAGAAAATTGCGCCACCAAGACAATCGTCCTGCATACTCGCGTTTAAAGCTTTTGTCTTTCTCTAATGTAACACAATCGGTTGGTCTCATATTTTTTGTTGTTTTTCTTATAAATTATATGTTCATACTTTTCACATTACTAAGTTGTACATCCTTGAGCAAATGATGGTGTATTGAAAACCACTGCAAATTTAGACAATCATTCGATTGACTGTAACCGCCGTTGTTGATTTTTAACAAATAGACTTTTATAAATCTAAGGTAAGCTGTTTTTCCAGCAGGGCAAAGCTCATGCGATGGTGCTCGGTTGCTCCGCACTCGGCTATTGCCTTGCGATGCGCCTTGGTGGGGTATCCCTTGTTTCTGTCCCACGCATATTGCGGATGTTGGGCGTGCAGTGCCATCATATAGTCGTCGCGATAGGTTTTGGCGAGGACGGATGCGGCGGCAATGGGCAGCAACTTGCTGTCTCCCTTGACAATGCAGGTGAAGGCTATCGCCGATGTTTTGTGGAAACGGTTGCCGTCTATCAGCAGGTGTTGGGGCGCAACGGCCAATTGGTCTACCGCCCGCTGCATGGCAAGGAACGAGGCGTTGAGGATGTTTATCTTGTCTATCTCGCGATTGTCTACGATGCCCACCGCCCACGCTATGGCTTGCGACTCGATGATGGGGCGCAGCAGATAGCGATCCTTCTCGGTCAATTGTTTCGAGTCGGTGAGCTTGTCGTTACTGAAATGGGCAGGGAGAATAACCGCCGCCGCAAACACAGGTCCTGCGAGGCATCCTCTGCCGGCTTCGTCGCATCCGGCCTCGATGAGATGAGGGTAGAGAGAGAGTTGTAGCTTTTCGTGCTTTGCCATCTGTCAGAATATTATTTCCACATCGTTGTCGGGCGGATAGAAGTCGAGTTCGCCGCTGAATGCGTCATCGTCAGACCCTTGCATGAGGTTGTCTACTGCGGCTTCGAGTTCGGGTGTCATTTTTTCGTCTCCGCCGAGATGCAATATAAACACTTGCGACAATACGTCTGCCATCGGTTTCAACACATTGTCGGGCATATTCAATCCCATGTTTTTCAGCTTGTTCTGCGCCATTCGGCGTGCTATGTCTTCCATCTGTCGACGGCTGTCGGCGGCAAGGTGTCGGCTGTCGGGCGTAGATGTTATGTTCTTCGTTTTCACGACAGCTCGGTCTGCATAGAGGTCGATGAGGCGATAGGCGAAAGGATAGGAGCAGAGCGCGCCTGTTTCGATATCGTATATCTTGTTGCCATTGTCGGATGTGTACAGCGTGATGTCGTTGGCGTGGAAGTGCCCCGTGAACATCATCTTCACGCCATTGTCTGCCAACAGGGCGGCTATACGTTGCCAGTCGGCGACAAGGTAGTCGGCAAAAAACGAAGATTGCATCGGCATGTGTTCTACCAATCCCCAGTGCATCATGCCCACTACACGCATGTTTTTCTCGCGGGCGAGGGCAAGCACCGACTCTATCCACGTACAGGTGGACGAGGGGATGCGTCCTGCCGATATGGTTTTGGATGTGTATTCTCGGTATCGGGCGGCGTCTATGGTCAGCAGCCAAGTGGTGTCGTCGAGCGCAGCCACGTAGCTCAGCGACGCCGTGTCGCGCTGTATGGCGTTGTCGTAACCGAAGGGTGCATATATGTCGGCAAATTGCACGGGCGAGGTGCTTTCGGCATCGTAGGTCGTATTGCCTTTATATCCTCGGGGATGGGGCACATTGATGTCGTGATTGCCGGGAACGACAAACACTCGCACGCCCTTCTCGTGCAAGGGTTTGAGCTTTGCCGCAAAGTCTTGGTGGCTGAGCCGCTCGCCGTCTTTGGCTATGTCGCCGCAAACCAATAACACGTTGATGTCGCTCGCTGCAAAGTCGGCTATTACCTCGTCGACAATGGCGGACGACTCCACGATATTTCGCCCCGATGTGAGCACATAGTCCTGCGCTGCATATCCGCCATCCATCAATTGTGCCGACAGATAGTGTGTGTCGGTCATCACGCCGATGCGCAACGGCGATTGCGCCTGCAACGACAACAGACTGAACGACAGAAGATATAGCGCGATAAGTTTTTTCATCTTAGTCTTTCTTGCGCACGCTGTAAGTCATGATATCGGTACCGTTTACCTTTCGCACAATTTCTTTTGTGTTTCGGAGTATCAACGTATGACTCGCCTGCTTGCTGTATGAAACGAACTCGCCATCTGCCGTTTGTTTGTGTACGACAAACATGTGCCAGCCCATGTCGGACGGAAGGGAGATGATTACTTTTCGCCCTGCCTTGAGTTCCTTCTCTATCGTTTGGAAAAGACTATCTATCGGGAAGTCTGCGTTTCGCGGCAAATCGAATTGATGGAAGAAAGTAACGCCGTACAGTTCCGTTTTGTCGAAGTTGAGGAAAGAACCATCAATCTTGTTTTTCCAATCTTGCTGCAAGTCATAGAAGTCCGGACTTACAACTTTGCAATATTTTAGCACCATTTCCACCGTTGATGGGATGCACGATGACTGAAAGAGCTGATTGTGATTGTTTACAACCGAATCGAAAAAATCGCAGTCGTCAACCTTCTGCGTTTGAGCCTTCAATGGCAGATAAACTGAGGCGAAGATTATGACAACTATACTAACGAGAATCTTTTTCATAAGTAGAAATTGTTTTTGAGATTTTTATTGTTTCCCCCAAACTCTTAGAGCCTGATTAACAAAGATAGTATTTTCTTCAATTCGACACACGCTACGCGAAGAGAGTTTCTTTTTTTATATTTTGTAAGAATTGAGTTAAGATTGAGTTTCCTACTTTATTTGCACCTGCTCTTTTTTTTAGTTTCTTTATCGGGTACATTGGCAATCATGGAGAAAGAGTCCCCTGGAGAAAAATGTAATCATAGTCGTGTGTGAGAATTATTAAACCGGAAATCATGAAAAACCTCAAAATCTATTTCATCTTACTATCTGCTGTTTTAATCGGTTGTGAGAAACAAAATGCGACAGACAAAACTTATACAATCGGGGTAGATATAAATCAGGCAAAAAGTATTGACCTTTCGCCGGAATTAAAGATCGGAAGTTTTATTCCATTAGAGCTGACCGACAGCTCTATGATAAAGGAAATAAGCAAGGTATACATCACCCAAGAACATGTGTTTGTTGTCGATTTACGGAAACACGAATTATTCCTCTTCGATAGGGAAAATGGTTCTTTTATCCGAAATATCGGGCAGAAAGGCGAAGGGCCGGGAGAATACCGAATGTTTAACGATGTGTTTTTTGACGAAGAGACGAATCTGATATATGCATATGAGCGCATCAAACATAAAATGCAGGTATATAAACTTTCCGGAGAGTTGGTCGAAGAAATTCCATCCAATTACTGGTTCAATGCTTTCTGTAAAACCAAAGAGGGCTTTTGGGTATACACTCCCTATCCTGACGAGAACCCAGATGGCTATGCACTTATGCTATTAAACGAAAATCTTGATAAAAAAATAAACGGGTTCTTACCTCAAAAAAAATTCTTTCCGGCTTTGGATGGAATTCGATTTGTAAAAGACGAAGAAAGTAGCGCCTTTTATTTCACCTATCCCTTCAGTAATATTATATACGAACTGAGAGAGCAAAACCCGACCCCGTTTTTCACTATCGATTTCGGGAAGAAGACGCTTCCTTATGCAAAGATTCATGAGATAACGGATGAGGAATATTTTGCCAATCTGAAAAATCAGAATGATTACTTGGGAGATATCGTAAATGTCAATCTGTACAAAAACAAGCTGTATTTTTCTTTTTCCAATATATCGGGCGCATCGTACCGATACAGTACAATCTTTGATATTGAGAATAATAAGACAGATGTAATTTCGGGTTTCAGAAAATATACGTCTGCCACTGCGAGCAATTATAGTTTCGAAAGCTTAACTCTGACCGAGCCAATAGCGACTTGCTCCGATGGTTTGATATATCCGGTGAGTCCATACAGTTTATCGGCAAATGATCTGTTCGAAATAGGGAAGCAATCTCCGTTCAAGATAGATAAAGAAGCAAATCCGATATTATTCATTATGAGATAAAACCAATATAATGAGAAACGCCATCAAAATAAATATCTATAAAAAATTAAATTAAATTAAATCCCCTCATTAGCTATGAAAAAAATATTCTACATCATCACAATCGTTGTTTTGGCAAGTTGCGCCAATAGCAGAACAGACAAAGAAGACGGCACAGCCGACACCCCCAAGTTGCTGACTATAACCCAAGAGAAGACGCGTATGCTCTACGATACGCTGTTGTTTAAGTCTACGATACTGATAAAGCCGGAGACAACAGACGAGTCTCTCATCAGCCACATAGATCGTGTGGCGATGGACGACGGCATGATATTTATTTTCGATCAGCCTCAAAACCGAATCAGCGTATTTGGCGAAGATGGCACATTTCGATACAACATTCATAAGATCGGGCAAGGCCCGGAAGAGTATATACAGGCAACCGACTTTTGCCTCGATCCCGTAAACAAAAAGATATTGCTGCTGTGCGACCGCCCATACAAGGTAATGTACTTTAGCTATGACGGTAAATTTGAACGCGAAACGGCAACCTCGCAGTTAAACTTTCAGATAGCCACCGACGGCGAATGGATATATACCGAAACTACGACAAATAAAGAGGGCGACAAGCGCCTGACATTCTACAACAAAGAGCTGAATGTTGTCGACAACGGCATAGAGTATATGAAAACGATGCAAGACGGAGTCCTTTTCTCGCGAGGCAAAACGTTGAGCCAAAATTCGGGTATCTACTACGCATATCAGTTCGACAACAACATATACGAGTTGAAAGATGGTAAACTGAACAAGAAATACACTTTCGACTTTGGGATGAACACGCTACCTCTGAGTCTATTGAGCAAAGAAATGGCGTATCAGGATTTCAGCAAAGAATGTTACGAGAACAAATATATTTGCTGCATCACAGACGTTATAGATAACGACAACTACCTCATCTTCGGCACCAATGTGGGAGTCTGCTTTTGGGACAAAAGGAAAGACATATTTGTCTACAGCCACGGCATCCACAACACAGAATATAACATGAGCGCAGGACAGCTATACGCCATCGGCAACAATAGCAATAAAGTATTATCGGTAATCGACCCGAGTATACTCTTAAGAATCGCCCAAATAAAGAAAACGAGAAATATAGGAGACAAACAACCCAATCCGAAGTTTGAGGCTTTGGCAGATCAATTGAAAGAGGATGACAATCCGATATTGCTTATTCATGAATTTAAGAATTAAGTAAACGAATAGTTATGAAACGATCCTGCTTGTTTGTCGCACTGTGCGCAGCCTTGTTTTTCGTGTCATGCAAAGACGCAGAACAGACAGAGCCCGACACGCACCCTATACTGAAAGTCGGAGGCATTACAGCCACTTCGTTGAGCGACATTTGCGCATCGGTAGAGTTTATTCCGTTGGAGACAAATGAAGAATCGCTGATAAAGAACATAAAAAAGATAGTTCTTTTCGAGGATAAATATTTCATATTCGATAAGTCGCTGTTCTCTATATTTATATTTGATAAAGACGGGCGGTTTGTAACTAAAATTCATCGCATCGGACAAGGACCGGGAGAGTATACGATGTTGTATGATTTTTTGGTTAAGGGCGAACAAAAAAGGATAGACTTATTGAATCCGATGGGAAGTGTGTTGACGTACGACTTCGACGGCAATTTTATAGAATCGTTGAGGCTGCCAAGTCCACCGCTCAATTATTGGCGTATATTTAGTCCGAATGACTCTTCTTACACATTCTACTCCTCTCCAAACCATGATGAGGAGAGACCCATAACTCATTTATCAAAGAACGCCCCCGAAAGGTTATGCTATAATGATTTTAAACATTCCGATCAGATGGTTTCGAGCTTTGGCTGTTCGGGATACACATATTTAGATGAATTATACATCTGTGAAGGCATTTCCGATCATGTCTACAAATTGGTAGACACGAGCTACGTCGTTGCCTACGAGTGGGACTTCGGACACCGGATGAACGATTTTATGAAAACCATAAAATCAACTCCTGAAAACATGAATGAAATTATATCTGAGTACGTGGATAACCTTCACGGTAATCCGAACAATTTTATTCGATGGCAGGATTTTCAGACAGACAAATGGTATTACTCAAGTCTTATGAAAAGAGAATTTGACTATCACAATGTGTTTTATGAAAAAGGAACCGGTAAATATCATTACTTCCGACAGACGGAGGAAGGCGTTAAATTTGAAATTCGATATATGAATGATGATTATTGCGTAGGCGTAATAGACAGCGGTTGTATCCCCGACATACTGGAGCGAAGGGCAGTGGAAAACATCGAAGTGTTCGAAAACCGGAAGGAGGACGACAATCCCATCCTCATCAAAATGAATTTTAAGTAAGTGAAAAAGAAGATATTATTTGCAGGTATTTCACTCCTTGCCACTTTCCATCTCACGTCTTGTTCTCAAAAGGAAATGACAGAGCCCGACACGCACCCTATACTGAAAATCGGAAGTGTTACAGCCACTTCGTTGAACGACTTTTGCGCATCGGTAGAGTTTATTCCGTTGGAGACGAATGAAGAATCGCTGATAAAAGGCATGAAGAAGATTGTTCTTTTCGAGGATAAATATTTCATATTCGATAAGGAAATGTTCTCTATATTTATATTTGATAAAGACGGGCGGTTTGTAACTAAAATTCATCGCATCGGACAAGGTCCCGGAGAATATACTTTCGTTTATGATTTCAATGTCAATAAGGAAAAAAGAAGGATAGAGTTGTTAGTGCTTCCACAACGTGTTTTGTCATACGATTTTGACGGCAACTTTATAGAAATGACACAACTACCCAGTCCGCCATTAAGCTATTTCTCGTTCGAGTGCACAAACGATTCGGCGTATCTGTTTTATACAGTTCCCTATTTCGACGAGGAGCGTCCGTTCATACACCTGTCGGGGTTGAATGCAAAACAACATGAATACAACGCATTCATGTTCCATGATCCTGCCGTTGCCTTATTTGGCATATACCTATATAAGTACAACGACGAAGTGTATCTCAGCAATTTTATATCAGACAACATTTACCGGTTTGTAGACACGAGCTATGTTGTTGCCTACGAGTGGGATTTCGGGCATCGGATGAACGATTTTATGAAAACCATGAAGTCTACTCCCGAAACCTTTAACAAGATTGTGCCCGAATACATCGACATATTCAATGCAAATGAAAAGAATCATGCGCGGATATCTTGTTTCGAGGCAGACAGATATTATTACACACACATCTCGCAGGGCAGAATGCGCCGTATGACTTCCGCCGACCGAAACTACAAACCCGATTCCTACAATGTGTTTTACGAAAAAGAAACCGGCAAATATCATTATTTCAAGCAGACGGAGGAAGGTTGCCAATTTAAGGTTTTACATGCCGGCAACGACTATTGTGTGGGTTATATAGACAGTGAGTGCATGCCCGACATACTGGAGCGAAGGGCAGTGGAAAATATCGATGTGTTCGAGAATTGGAAAGAGGATGACAATCCCATCCTCATTAAAATGAATTTTAAGTAAATAAAAAATTTTATGAAACGAATCAACTACATTTTTATTCTTCTTGTATTGACACTTGCAAGTTGTGGCGATAAGCAGCAATCCGATTTCGATATCTTGTCATACAAAGACCGTCCGATAGGCTACTCCGATATAATCGACACGTTATCCTATCGGTTCATTCCTTTAGAGACGACAGACGCTTCCATCATTGGCGAGATAGGAAAAGTAGAGATTGTCGACGACAAGGTTTTCGTGTTAGATAACTTCTCGAAGAATATATACCGATTCGACCTCGAAGGCAAGTTCATTGGTCAGATAGGAGGACGGGGACAGGGACCCGGTGAGTTTGTCGATCCTTGCAGTTTTGTTATCAACCACAAAGACAGACAGATCGTAATTTGCGATCGAGCATCTTTTCAGATTCTCTTTTACGACTACGACGGCAACTTCATCCATTCGTGCCGTATGAGGGCTAACCAATTTGCTTATCTGCCCGAGAGTAAAGACATCGTTTTTCTTTGCAGCCCCGCCGAGACCGATGAGCAATACGAATTGCGAAGATTCCGCTATTGCACCAACGAGCCTGTCGGGGGCTACATTCCCCGTCCCAATTTTGTTGAGAAACAGGCATACCGAACAGTAAACAATTACTTTGTGCAGCAGGGAGATTCATACTACTTCATCTCGCTGTTTACCGACGAATTATACTGTCTCACCGAAGAGGGTGTTACACTGGTGCACAAATTCGGTTTCGAGAAAGACATCTTCGACTACGACCGGGCGGCACAGACGACGGATGTTTACAAAGCGGAGAAGTTAGACACCGCCTCGAAATTTTACATCAACAACGAAGGCTCTTACATGTTCAAGATGGGATATGGAATGGAAACAGAGTTTGATATCATAGGCAACATCCATTCTGAAAAAATGAGAGCCGGAGGGCAAATATACGAAACTGTTTCCCGATTGGTTTCTTGCGCTTTGAATACGGTGGGGGTTCATAACGAATATTTCATCAGTGCATTTTCATACGGACATCGCTATCCTGACAAATTTCCTGAAAGAACAGAAGACGATAACCCAATCTTAGTCTTGTATAAAGTTAAGTTTGAGTAATCCCCCTCTTTCCTCAGTTACAGACAAAGCACAAACGAAAACGGACGAAGATTGCCCTCGTCCGTTCTGCTGTGTATTTGTGTCAGTATGTGTGTGTATGTATTTACTCCTCGGTTTGCAGGTTCGATTCTTTTATTTTCTCTACAATATCCAGATCGTTGATCTCTAACCGATGATAGCCGTTGTTGATGGCAAACACGTCGAGCGTGTCTAATATGCGGCGACGCAGTTGGCGGATGACCGTCTGATTGTAAAGGATGTACGAGTTGATGATCTCGTTGGCATTGCCCGACAAGTTGCCCGACCCCGATATTCCCGCAAGGGTGGGCGATGTGAGGCGGTGTGCCGATATTATCTTCTGAAAGATGATGCTGTCTACATTGTTGTACAGGTCGGCATTGTTGCTTGCCGAGTAAGACGTTACCACAGGCTTTACCTCCTGACTCTCGCCCCACAGCACTACAATGCTGTTTGCGCCGTTGGCTCCGGCAAAGCTGCTTTCTATGTCTTGCTGAAAGTGCGCCTTCTCGTCGTCGGCCGGATTGCTGGGCATGGTGATGATCGTAGACGGCACAAAGCCGTTGTTGATCGAGTTGCGATAGAATTTGCCCAACAAGCCGTCGGCTTCGATATAGTTCAACGCCGAATAATACTGCGGCACAGGGTAGTGGTCGAGGCTTGGCTCGTAGTCTTTGTAGTAGTAGAGGTATGCCTGCCCCTTGCCCATCTCTTCGCAGCCATACGCCTTTATCTCTATCGGCGCATGCTTGCCCGCCGTGCGTCGCCAGTCGTTGGAGATGAAGTAGGTTTGCGGCACGCCATAGTCGTTGAGGTTGCCCACACGCACCTTGCTGAAGTCGGTGTGATAGAGGCTCACGCTGGTGCCGTCTTCGTTGCGGATGACTTGGAAACAAAAGCCGCCGAAGGTTACATAGTCTCTCGCCAAACGCTCGACCATATCGCCCCAACTGCAATTGAGATTGGGTTGCCCGTTGTACGACGAGTCGTCGATGCCGTTGCCGCAGATATAGGTTACCTTGTTTTCGATGATTGCCTTGTTTACCGCCGACTCGTTGTTGAGTTCTATGATGCGCTGAGGCAACAGGTTGTCTCTGTCATAATTGATCCATCCGCGTATGCTGCGGCTGAAATGAGGATAGGTTTTTACCATATCCGACAACTTTATCACACTGTAATTTTTTGTATTTTTCTTTTCCATTTTTTTATTAAATAGATAAAAGCAATCATTTAAGATGAAAAAGAAGGAGAAAACAAGGCTCTATCGTGTTTTTTTCATATAATTGCACCGACTTTGCACCGATTGGGCGGTTTCGTGATCGCCCGGTCGTCATTCGTCGAACAAAAGGAACAGACAAGAAAATACCATCAGACACTAAACCAAACAGAGTATGAGTTTCAAGAAAAGTATAAACAACCTCAGGCGCAACCTTATGCGAGGCTTGACGGGTGGCATCGGACAATCGACAAAAAACAAAGAAGGGAAATGGGAAGATCGCCTGAAAATAAAGAGAATACTCGTTACTCGCCCCAACAGCCGCTTGGGCAACCAGATACTCATCACGCCGCTGGTATGCGAACTGTCCGAGATGTTTCCCAATGCCAAGATAGACCTCTTTGTGAGAGGCGGATTGTCGAACATTATTTTTCAGAACTACGAGTCGGTAGACCGCATCATATCGCTGCCCCGCAAACCTTTCAAGGAACTGTGGGCATACACAAAGGTGTGGATCAGCCTGCGCCGCTATCGCTTCGACCTCGTCTTCAATATGGACAGGGAGTCGGCATCGGGACGCCTGTCGACACAGATAGCCAATGGCGAATATAAGTTCTTCAACTTGGAAGACGAAAAGCTTGAAGCTCAATTTGAAGACTATGTGCACATGGCAAAATTCCCCATCTACAACCTGCGCAACTATCTGCACACGCAAGGCGCAGAAGGTACAACGAGACCCATACCCGACATGAACATGAAGCTGTCGGACGAGGAGCTGCAAGATGGTCGACGCGTGCTCGAAGACTACCTCAAAGACAAGACCAAACCAACGATTGCGATATACACCTACGCCACCGGCAACAAGTGCTATCCGCCCCAATGGTGGCTGCCGCTGTATGAAAAGATGGTGGCACAATTGGGCGACGACTACAACATCTTCGAGGTGCTGCCCGTAGAGAACGTGTCGCAGGTCGAGTTCAGAGCACCGGCGTATTACAGCAAAGACATTCGCGAGATAAGTGCCGTCATCGCCAACTGCGATGTATTCATCGGAGCCGACTCGGGCATCATGCACCTTGCCAGCGCATCGGGCACGCCCACCTTAGGCTTGTTTTCGGTAACCAACGTAGAGCAATATAAGCCGTACAACAAGGGCAGCCGAGCCATCGTAACCACGACTACAAACCACGACCAGATAGTTGCCGCCATCGGCAGCGTGCTGAAGGGGTGAGGAAAGCTTGCTCCCCGTCAACTGTTGCGATATGCGAGCGGAGTGATGCCCGTATGTTTCTTGAAGAAACGCCCGAAGAATGAGGCGTTAGGAAAATTCAGTTCCTCCGATATCTGGAGCACCGTCATGGTGGTGGTCTTGAGCAGATTCTTTATCGATGCCACCAAAGACTCGTTTATCCATGCAAAAGCTGTCTTACCCGTCTTGTCCTTTATCACGGTAGAGAGATACTTAGACGACAAGCACATCTTGTCGGCATAGAACTGCAAGTCGTGATTGCCTCTGTGGTTTTCGAGCACCAGCCTGAAAAACTGAGACACGACATCCACCTGCCTCGAAGTTGCCGTAGTGGCATCCGACTCGTCTTTCACATAGCGCCGATAATAGATAGCCCCTATCTCGGTGAGCATGGCATACAGCAGGCTCTTAACCAGTTCGGTGCGAAACGGATGCTCGGTGCGCTTATGCTGTTTGACGATGAAGGAATGAAGCTCCATATAGGCGCACATCTCCTCTTGCGTGATGCTGATGCAGGGCGATTGAATAATGCTTTTTGATATGTCGATACGCTTATCGCCCGACTTGGGAATCTCGGTGATGAAATCGGTAGAAAATATCAGAAACTCCATCACCAGATCGTCGCTCTGCCAAAGATATTCGACTACGAAATAGGGCAATATCGTAATCACCACATTCTCTTCGATAAGGTATTCATGAAAATTAAGTTTGATACGCGCTTTGCCCTTGATGCAGTTGGCAAACACCACGCCGTTGATCGTAAACGGATAGTCGGACGTCATTGGAGGCAGATTGACCGACTGATCCGACACCATAAAGTTTTTTATCGCATGCGGATCTAATATTTCCGATATTTCGTCGAGTTCTATTTTCGTAAGGCTCATATATTCTCTTCTTCGTCAAATTACTTTTAGGACATCTGCAAAGGAACGCATTTTATTTCAATAACGCCACACAACGCCCTGCAATAGACGCATCGGAGATGAAAATAAGTTTTTGAAAATGCAGGAAAATATATGTCGACAGACACAATGCGAACAATAGAACATCTTTCGCGGCTTTTAGGTCTTTACGCATCTTTCTTTTCGCCGCATCTTTGCAAATGTAAACGCGTTAATAGAAATGAAACGCCTTTAATTAACATTTAAAAAAAATGATGATGATGAAAAAATTACTTTTAACAATAGCAGTTGTTCTCGGATTATCAACAACTCTCAGCGCACAATCGCCCGGCAACATATGGGTAGGCGGTAGCGTAGGGTTCAACACCAGCAAAACCAAAAATGCCGATCGGCTGACCAACTATAACGTAATACCCGAAATAGGATACGTCGTCAGCGACAGCTGGGGGGTAGGTGTCAAGTTGGGATATGCCCACGACGAGGTAGTGCGCAACAACCACAAAAACAAGGTTGACGGGTTTGGCGTTAATCCGTTTGCCCGCTACACATTTGCCAAGGGCGACATCGGCGGACTGTTTGTTGACGGCGGCGTAGGATATACTTATAGCAAGACAAAAGGATCGGACATCAAAAACCACGAGATAGAAGTGGGATTCCGTCCCGGAGTAGCATTCAATGTAACGGACAATATCGCCCTTACAGGCAAATTCGGGTTCTTAGGTTATCAGTATGACAAGCTTGGCGAACTCAAAACAAATTCATTCGGGTTTGATTTTGACCTGAGCCAAATCATGTTAGGTATGAATATCGTGTTCTGATGGCTTTTCCTTAAAGCCAATTAAATGTGGAAAGGTCTGCCCGCGAGGGTAGGCCTTCTTTTATGCTCTGATGCCGTTGTCGTGCATAGCGGATGCGGGAATCGGGCAAGCCCCCCCAAAAAAACAAACAAGGCCACACCCACGTGCAGCCTTGCTGTATGTATCTGTCAAACTGATCTGTTTGTTATTTTGTCACATCAAACTTCTTCATCGCACGCACATAGAGGGTTTCGGAGCGGAGTTCCTCTTTGGCAATTCCATCGCTGAAATCAATAACATCAGCCTTGGTTTCATCCTCATCATGATAATCATTATTGTAAAACGCTGTCGATGTCCAATATTTCGTGTTAGACAATGGGGTAGCAGTATCTTCTTCTTCCAGTATGGGGTTCAATGTCTCTTTCTTCCAATAGGCATCCATCATTTCAGATATGGCAGGCAGATACCAACCGTCTCCCTTGTTTGCACACCACTCGAAAGCGGGGTATGTACCT
>CALNCC010000090.1 GCA_937875275.1 uncultured Dysgonomonas sp.
AATACGTTCCCGGGCCTTGTACACACCGCCCGTCAAGCCATGGAAGCTGGGGGTATCTGAAGTCCGTAACCGCAAGGATCGGCCTAGGGTAAAACTGGTAACTGGGGCTAAGTCGTAACAAGGTAGCCGTACCGGAAGGTGCGGCTGGAACACCTCCTTTCTGGAGATCTCGGTTATGCTTCTTCATTGAATGGGAGTTGACAAGATACTACACGATGCTAATGTTATTAAAATACAAATAAAGCCTGATGCGAAATTCGCATCAGGCTTTATTCTTTTATACTTGTTTTTTACTATCTTTGTTAATCTTGTAGTTCTCTAATAAAGAACGTCTTGTAAAACAAACATAAATGAGGAAAAAGAGATGACTCAGCCATATACCTTCGATAACATATTGGATATTATAGAATCGGAAATAACAGCTTTGAAGTTTAAGAGGCAGCCCGAATCGTTATTTGAACCTATTTCATACATCCTTTCTCTGGGAGGAAAACGAGTTCGACCGGCATTGGCGTTGATGGCATGCAATCTGTTTCAAGAAAATGCTTCCCAAGCCCTTCCGGTAGCTTTGGGCATAGAGGTGTTCCACAATTTCACGCTTCTGCATGATGATTTGATGGATAGAGCCGATATGAGAAGGAGCAAGCCGACTGTTCATATGAAATGGAATGATAATGCGGCAATTCTCTCAGGAGATGCCATGGTGATAGAAGCATACAGAGAGATCAGCAAAGTGTCTTCCGATGTTTTGAAACCCATTCTTGAAGGCTTCTCTGATACAGCAACAGAAATTTGTTGCGGTCAGCAATTGGATATTGAATTTGAGAACCGATTAGATGTTTCGGTGGAAGAATACATCGAAATGATTCGACTGAAAACAGCAGTTCTTCTTGGTTATGCCCTAAAAGGGGGAGCTATTGTTGCTCAAGCTAAAGACAAGGATATTAATGCTCTTTATGATTTCGGAATAAACCTTGGTTTAGCATTCCAACTGAAAGATGATCTACTCGATGTGTATGGAGACGAAAAGAGTTTTGGCAAAAAAATAGGAGGAGATATAGCATGTAATAAAAAAACATACCTTCTGATTAATGCCCTTGCAAACAAGGGTGTGTATGATGAATTGATTACATGGATTGAAAAAACATCGTTCGACAGAGCAGAGAAAGTCAATGCTGTAACAGAAATATACAACAAACTTGGGCTGAAGGAAAAGACAGAAGTTCTGATTGAAGGTTATTATAAAAAAGCCTTGCAAAACTTAAGCGAAGTGGAGGTTGATGCCACAAGAAAAGAACAACTCATGCAACTTGCAGAAAAAATGATGTTCAGAAACTCTTAAAAAAAATTAGACTATGCCTTATCGCCGCTTACCGAATACAGACAATGCCAGAATAAAATCTTTGCGAACAATACTCGACAAAAAACGAAATTCGTTGTACACCGAAATTTCAGTAGACATAATTGCCGCCGAAAGGGTGTTGCGTACATTCGAGAATGCTCAATCCATGTATAAAGAAAGTTTGGCAAAGCAGGCTTCAGAAAATAGAAAATTTCAGAAGTACATAAAAAATGCCAAGCTATATATATCCCACTTCATACAAGTCCTCAATCTGTGCATCATCAGAGGGGAAATAAAAAAACAGGTGAAATCTTCATACAATTTAGATCTGGACAACTATTCCGTTCCCGATCTATCGAGTAACGAGGCGATTTTGCAATGGGGTAAAAATGTCGTTGAGGGAGATCAGGAAAGACAACGCAGTGGAGGGACACCTATTTATAACCCAACGATAGCTCGCGTAAATGTGGCGTATTCTCAGTTCAAGGATGCCTACTTTTCGCAAAAGACATATCAGAAACAAACAGCTCGTTTACTCGAAAGCCTTAGTTCGCAACGGGGCGATATAGATTCGTTGATATGCGACCTATGGAATCAGGTAGAAGCCATGTTTGCCGATTTGCCTCCTGTCAAGCGCATAGAGAAATGTAAAGAATTTGGGTTGATATATTACCTTAGAAAAAACGAGAAAGACGAGTCTTTTCAAGACGATGAGAATAATTGATACGCACACACATATTTTCTCCGAGGAGTTTGATGGAGATATCGAAAATATTATTGACAGGACAAAGCTTGCCGGAATAGAAAAAATACTACTTCCCAATATTGATGCCGCCAGCATCCAACCTTTACTTGCCGTAACAGATGCTTTTCCCGATTACTGTTTGCCCATGATGGGGCTACATCCAACCAGCATCTCTGCCGGATGGAAAGAGGAATTGGCTCTTATAAGAAAGGAGTTGGATAAAAGATCGTATATCGCCATCGGAGAGATAGGAATAGACCTCTATTGGGATGTAACATATAAAGATGCCCAGATTGCCGCTTTCAAGGAGCAACTGCAATGGAGCATCGATTACGATCTGCCCGTTTCTATCCACACCCGCAACGCCATCAACGAAGCCATTGATTGCATCAAGTCGGTTGGTGCTGATAAATTGCGAGGAGTATTCCATAGTTTTGGCGGAACAGTTGAAGACATGAACAACATCTTCTCACTCGGAAATTTTTTGATCGGGATCAATGGGGTAGTTACATTCAAAAATTCATCCCTCTCTACGACTCTCTCCGAGACCGACCTGTCGCATATCGTAATCGAGACAGATGCACCTTATCTCAGTCCTGTGCCTTATCGAGGAAAGAGAAACGAACCCTCCTACTGTGTGCATATAGTCGCTAAATTGGCCGAGATATATAATGTGTCGCCGGAGAGTGTTGCCGAGATTACGTCTAAAAATGCAACTGACATGTTTGGGTTGAGTTTTGATTAAATCTCGCATGCATCAGTATAATTATTTTATATCTTTGTACCTCAAATATCTAAAAACAGAAACAAAATGTTGACGCTAAAAGCCATAAGTGATAATCCGGAAGAAGTGATAAAGAAACTGGCAAAAAAGCACTTTGACGGAAAAGAAACGATAGAAAGCGTTTTAAATATAGATGCCCTCAGAAGACAAACGCAAACAAGCCTCGACTCTAATCTTGCCGAACAAAATAAATTGTCGAAAGAGATTGGAATATTGATGAAAGAAGGGAAGAAATCGGAAGCCGAAGCTGCAAAAAACAAGGTGGCAGAAATAAAAGAAAGTTCCAAGCTTTTCGAAGAGACTCTTCGTCAAGCCGAAGAAGATTTGTACGCCTTGCTTGTATTGATACCAAATCTTCCGGCAGACAGTGTTCCCGAAGGCAAAGTTGCAGAGGACAATGTTGTAGAAAAAACGGGAGGCGTTACCCCCGATTTAGGGAAAGAAGCCCTTCCTCACTGGGAATTGGCAAAGAAATATGACCTTATAGATTTCGAACTCGGTGTAAAAATCACAGGAGCCGGTTTCCCCGTATATAAAGGGAAAGGTGCTCGCCTGCAAAGAGCGTTGATAAATTTTTTCTTAGACAAAGCCTTGGCAGCCGGATATGCCGAAGTGCAACCTCCGTATGTGGTAAATGCCGCTTCGGGATATGGAACAGGTCAGTTGCCCGACAAAGAAGGTATGATGTATCACGCAACAGTCGATGACCTATACCTGATTCCGACGGCCGAAGTGCCGGTAACGAATATGTATCGAGATATGATCGTTGAAGAAAAGGATCTTCCGATAAAAAATGTAGCCTATTCGGCTTGTTTTCGTCGCGAAGCAGGATCATACGGCAAGGACGTGAGAGGCCTTAACCGCCTGCATCAGTTCGATAAGGTAGAAGTTGTCCGCATCGACAAACCGGAGCATTCTTACGAGTCGCTGAAAGAAATGGTCGATTATGTACAGTCTCTTGTTGATGAATTACAATTGCCTTGGCGCATCCTGCGTCTTTGTGGTGGAGATATGAGTTTCACGTCTGCATTGACATTCGATTTTGAAGTCTTCTCTGCTGCACAAGAGCGATGGCTCGAAGTAAGCTCGGTATCAAATTTCGAGAGTTATCAGGCTAATAGGCTGAAATGCAGATATAGAACGGCAGACAAGAAAACGCAACTTGTGCATACGCTCAATGGTAGTGCCTTGGCGCTTCCTCGCATTGTTGCTGCTCTTTTAGAAAATAACCAAACCCCGGAAGGGATTAAAATACCCGAAGCATTGGTTCCATACACCGGCTTCTCCATAATAAATTAGTATTCAGGATAAACTATTTGTGGAGAAATCTGTTGTATTCCAAGGTAATGTATTAAATTTGACGAGAGTACGGATTAAATTAATTTATAACAATATAGAATTATGAATAAGAAATTTTTGGGACTAAGCTTAATGTTAGCTTGTATAGTTGCTTTTGGTTCATGTAAACCAAAACAAAGCGCATATAAATCGGTGTATGAGGCAGCACAAGAAAAACAGTTAGAGGATACATACACTCCTACAACATCGGTAGAAAAACCTAAAACGACACCGACATATGCTTCTACAAACGAATCGGTAAGAAAAGAAAAGATCACTCCGGTTTACGAAAGCGATGCATCGGGACTGAAAGCGTATAACGTAGTTATTGCAGCTATGGGGCTGAAAACTAATGCGGATGCATTGAAAAAGAAAATTGAGGCTGATGGATACAAAGTTATTCTTGTTCAGAATGAATCAGGTTTATACCGTGTAATCATATCAAGCCATGACACTAAAGATGCGGCAGCACAAGCTAAAAACCAAATTCTAAATGGTTATACAGACGGCGGTTCTGTTGAAGCTCTGAAAACAAAATATGGTATACCATTCAATGATTGGTGGATATTGCAAAGAGAATATTAATCTTCGCTGAAAACTAAGCATAAAAAACGGAGGTGTCTCATTTGAGACACCTCCGTTTTTTTGCTCTTCCTCTTGGACTTGAACCAAGGACCCTCTGATTAACAGTCA
>CALNCC010000091.1 GCA_937875275.1 uncultured Dysgonomonas sp.
AATGCCTAATAAAGCAGAGAACTATGGAAAACAAACAAGTATCAGACAATCGTGAGATGTGGGCAATGGGGATTCCTAAATCGGAACGTAAATACTATATTCCTGCTATTATCGGAGTTGTTCTTTTATGTATCTCGTTCTTTTTTGAGGCGGTCCGCACTGACACCGGTCGATTAGCAGTTGACGGATTCATGGTTCTGCTGATGGCGTATATCATGGGCTATCTCAATTATAGAGGGATTAGAATAGCATGGAGAGAAAAGAGAGTCGACCTCAGATCAGTATGTATATCAATGATTATGTCGGGCGTTTTAATCGGAATTTTTTTGGCGCAATTTATTCTTGCATTTTGAAAACAAATGGGTGTTGTCTCGCCCTGAAATCTTAATCTAAGATTTCATTTAAGGTTTGCCCAGCATAAACAAGTGCAAATTATTTCGGAAATCTACCATGCAAGTAAAAAACTTATTGTAACTTAGAGAACGTTTAATTTTATAATGCCTAATAAAGCAGAGAACTATGGAAAACAAACAAGTATCAGACAATCGTGAAATGTGGGCAATGGGGATTCCTAAATCGGAACGTAAATACTATATCCCTGCACTCATCGCTACAGTTGTTCTATGTGCGGCCCTTTTCTTCGATGCCACACGCACAAATATCGGTCAAATATTTTTTTACGGGTTGTCGGTTCCTTTGATGGCATATGCCGGTTACCTCAACTATCGGAGGTTAAAGACAGCATGGGCTGATAAGAGAACGGGATTCGGTTCGGTATGTATTTCTATGTTTTTGTCGGGACTATTAGTTGGTATCTTCATATTGCAAACCCTTTTAGCATATTTGAAAACAGGACTATGATTTCTCTACTACGTATAAAAAGCAAACAAAGGCTGCCATCAGGCAGCCTTTGTTATTAAATACCGATATACAATATTTTTATTCTTGTGTCAGTTTACCGGCTTTTACCTCTTCATAAGTCGGATTATAGCCATTGTTATATACCGACCATTGAGATTTACCGGTCAATTTTCCTACAACAGACTTCAGAGCCTCGTAAGAAACTAACGATCCAAACTTGCCTATTTCAACCGATCCGGCCGATTGCAGTTGTGGAAATCCACTTAGATCCGCAATCTGATTTGCACCCGTACCGTACTTTATGAGTTGAAACAAACCTCCGACAGTCTTCAATGCCGAAAAGTTAAATCCTTTGACATTACCCTCGAATCTGAAATCGTGTGTTACGGTTTCTAACAGAGGCATATTTGCGGCAACAATTGCTGTTGTCATTGCCGGGTAATAATAGACAACCTGTGCCGCCTTCTTCAGTTTAGGATACTGAACATCGCCGATCGTGTTATTATCTAAACGAACGAACAGTGTATCGGAAACCTCTTCCAAATCGGTAAATTCATACTTGCGGGGATAGAAACTCGTTGTTGTCTTCTTTCCACAATTCAGGTTTCCTTCTATCTTCTTCGTACCACTCAATACGACAATACCATCGAGAGTGAGATTAGCCTTCAAAGTCTGATCACCGACTAAGGTAGCACCTATCGATCCATTGATATTGCCTCTGATAATTATATTCTCGGCAGCAACCCCTTTTATGTCATAATTAGCCGCAACCGAAGGAGTCAAATTCATATTCAATGTTGTTATATCTACATTCTTCAACGCGGATAAAGACAAACTGCTGCCCGATGTTGACAAAAATAGTTCGTCTATCGCTTTCAAATCTTTAATGCCGGCAACATCCGACAAACTATTCGAACTAAGAGTGATTTTCGCCCCCACGGTACGCAGAGATTTCAATCCGTTCAGATTTGTATAATTACCCGATAGCGAGATTGTGCCACCAACAGAAGACAAAGCTTCTAAACCTTCGGTACCATTAAAGTAAGTGATTGGCCATTGTCCGAATGTGCGAGAAATGCTACCCCCGACACCCGCCAATGATTTGAACCCTGAGAAGTCGTCTGCGGTAACCGATTTAAGTGTAAAGTCTCCGCCAATATTTGTCAGTTGTTTCGCGTCTATCTCATCTGCCGCCGGCACATTGGTGTTTGCTATTTCAAATTTGCCTCCGACAGTTTTCAATTGAGGAAGATTGAGTTCCTGTAAATAATAACAGTTACCAAGCGCAAAGTCTTTGTAGATTGTCTCTAATTTATCAAATGAAATTTTCTTTGTATATGTTCCGGCTTCAATTTCCTCTGTGGGATAATACTGACTTCCTTCTATCTTGATCGACTCAATAGTTTTCAGTTCGGGAAAACGGATTTCAGTAAGTGTCTTGTTTCTTCCCAGTACGATTTCTTTTGCAGTCGCCAATTTAGGAAATAAAAGGTCGGTATAGATCACATTGTTTGTATTTGCCCCTAACGACGCATTCACATTCAACAACAAACGACCTCCTAAGTTTGTCAATTCAGGGAAATTGATGCTAATCAAATTTGTTGGCGTTTTGTACTCTATGTCTCCGCCAATGGTGGCGACAATCGGAAATTCAACATCCTCTATCAATGCACTGTTTATAATCAAGGTTCCGCCCAACTTTTGCAATGCCTTGAATTCATTCAACTCTTTTTTAGCGTAATTAGAGTTGACGATGATGTTGCCGGTTACACTTTTCAGAGAAGACAAAGCTGCCAATGACCGAATGGAATCTTCGTCGGACAACGCCACAGACTTACCAATAGTCAGTGTGCCGTCGATAGCCGACACCTGTCGAGCCGCAAAAGCATCTATCTCCGCCTGAGTAGATAACACGACACTGTTTTTCTCTACAATCGTACTACGTGTCAACGAATATGTATAAGTCCTCTTGTCGTTGTTGTTATACGCTGTTACGGTGAATGTAACGCTTTTACTCCAATCCGATATTGTTGCAGGATCGGGGCTTATGGTTGCATTCTCACTTATTTTATAATCGGGTACAAGCCCATCGAGTGAGATATTCTGAGGAACATCGACTGTGATCGCATTACCGCCAGTTATCTCGCCCTGATATACATCTTCGCCTTGCACCAAAGCAAAAGACGTAATGTAATTATCTTTTCCCGCAAAATCGCTGTCATCATCGCTACAACTAACCGCAACGAATGCGACAAGGAGCGATAGTATCATAAATTTCAAATTATTCATTTCTTTTTCTGTTTATTTAGTTCTGAGTCTTTGTCCATTCCCCGTTGCTCAATTGGTCATAAGTCGGGTTATACAAGTTGCCGGAGGCATTCCATGTCTCGGCGGTCAATGACGGTACAATCTTCTTAATTCCCTCGAATGAAGATAGGGCTGTGAAGTATTTAATTTCCATACTGCCAACTTTCTCCAATGTAGAGAATCCGTCAAGATTCGCCAATTTGGTATTTGCGCTCGACGAAGTCGCCGAATTAGGATATATGCCCAAAGCACCCTCTACGGTTTTCAGACTTGGAAATAACAATTCTGTCAAGCTATAATTGGCTCCAAATCCGGCAATAACAACCATATTGCCACCAACAGAAACCATATTGTTGAGCTTGAGCGTATTCAAATCACGCACATATGACATTGTGAGAGTAAAATTGCCTGTTACTTCCTTCACACCTGATATCTCCATTGTAGGATTAGTCTGCGTTCCCGAAATATAAAAATCGACATTGCCATTTACCTTATTCAGCTTCGGCATATTGAACACTGATGGTCCGGAAAGTGAAAAATCTCCATTTACAGTTTCCAGATCAGGCATATTGAACTCTTTGGTTACACAATACACTTTCCCCACTTCTTTGAACCCTTGCATTGTAGGGAAAACAAAATCGGATACCGCTGTATTCGAGAATGTTATATCTCCGGCAAAGACATCGTCTCCCATGATCGTACATCCCGAATACATGTCGGATGCAATAGTCAACAAACCTATCTCCATACCACGAAGATCGACTTCGGGATAATTACCTTCGAGCTGCAATGTACCGGCTTTCTTGAGCGATTGAGGCAGTGGGTTTCCGTCCACCTTATTGTTTATTTTTAACAATCCGCCTACGGTCTCCAATTTGGTAAGATTCTGAAGTTTGAAATCAGTAACCGTTACAGTCAGGTCTCCGTCCACACTCTTCAGTTCGGAAAAATTGACTGAGGCCTTTTTCGATGACTTCACATTCACTCCCCCTACCGACTTCAATGATGCGAAGTTGAGGTCTACATACGGATTATCGGCAAGACTAAGATTTCCCTCGATCTGCTCTAATTTAGGCAAATACATCAGCCCTATAGATTTTGTCGATGCCATCGAGATTGTTCCGCATTTTTCCAATTGGGGAAAGCCTACCGAACTTAATTGCACAGTTGCTTTACTGTCGGCACGAGCAATAGATATAGCTCCTCCGATAGTTTTCAGTTGTTGAAAATTCAATCCGGTAAGAATACTTGCTCCTTGTATGGTGTACGTAAAATTATAGCCTATCGTTTGCAACGACGGAAATTCCACCGTTTTTGCTGAAGTGTTTACGGATAACGATCCCCCTATTTTCCTTAATTTTGGAACCGAAACAACAAAGATATTGTTGCCGACGATCGACACATCGGCTTTTACTTCTTCGAGTGAAGACATTGTGAAATCGATAAGGCTGTCGACCGAGTTGATCTGTACCGATCCTACCGTTCTCAGATTGTCAAGCCCAGTCAATGCATCGCCTCGATAGGCATTGTTGATGACAAGGTTTCCATTAATCTCCTTCAAGTCGCGAAGCGACTCTAACGAACGGATAATATCTGTTGTTGCCTCAAGTCCGATAATAAGGTCTCCGCTTATCGAAGAATAGCCTTTTGCCGCCAATTCTTCTACTTGTGCTTGAGAGTTAAGAACCACAGATCCTTCCGACACGACGGCAGATCTGTTGATTCGATATTTATAAGCACGTCCTTTTTTGTTATGCGACGATATCACAAAAGCTGTTTCGGTGTTCCAGTCTGTTATCGTAGCCGGATCGGGGCTTATAGTTGCATTCTCGCTCAGGGTATATTCTGCTGTAGCATTGTTGAGCGATACACCTATGGGCGCGTTGAGGATAAATTCATCGCCACGAATAACCGAAGAATATACCGCATCGCCTTGCTTCAAAGAGAACGAGAGAATATAATTGTCTGTTCCTTCAAAGTCATCATTCTCCTCATCACTGCATCCGGCTGCCAGTATGACTGATAAGAAGCTGATAAATAATATATTGATTATATTTTTATTCATTGTTTTTAATTTTTAAGTTTCATTTTGTAATCTACAGGACACTTAGGTTCGGTTGAGATTTCTCCTACCGCCGCACCTTTGGCTTGCTGGGCTGTATGTACTTTTATAAAGTCGATATATTTAAGATTTGCCGGAGAACCATCTTGCTGGATAGCATCTTCGAGATACAACCCTTCGCGAGTATTGATGTTATCGGCATATCCCCAGTCGTAGCTTTGATTATATTCTATACCATTGTTTGTAAACGAGCTTGCCAGGTAAGTGCCGGTAAGGGTGTACGACTCTTCGGTCATAAACATCGGGAAGTATGATTTCTGGTTGTGATATCCATTATTATCAATAGAACCCGTACGCCCGTTGCTGTCGATCCAAACGATGTTGGAGTTATCCTTGCTGGGGCGGAAGTATGTCATGGTGAAGCGTTGTGTGGCTGTTGGTTTTCCGGTTTCACTACCAGCCAACTCATACCAAGTATCGTCAGGCAAACCGTTACCGTTCTCGTCTTGCATCACCCATATGATACCGGGTTCGCCCCATCCGGCAAACGCATTTCCTCCAACGTCCAAGTCAGGACCATCGAGATTTTCCACACTGTGATCGAATCCGAATATTATATATCCGCCAAATGCTCCGATAGAAGCAAGATAACTCGCCGAGGGATAGGTATTTTTGCTAACCAAAGTATGAATTGTTAGTCTCGCATCTTCGGCTTTAGAATTTTCCTGATAGTTTACAAACTGACCGGGTGCAGGTATAAACTCAAAACAGGTATTTGACCAATATTTACTGCTTTCAGTCAATTTATGGAAATAGGTTCCCTCGGGAGGAGTGCACACAACTTTTACTTTTGTGGAGGCTGTACCTCCTGTGCCCGTTCCGGTTACGGAGACTATATATTCTCCTTGTGCCGCAGGCTTGAAATTAAAATATTCGCCGGTTACTCCCGATTGAGCTGCTCCGTCTACCGCCCATTCATACACAACATTGTCGCCCATATGCATTTTTACGGGAGCCATCACCAATGTTTTGCCGATAGGAACGCTCATCTTGCGCATTGCATTCGGGTCTTTAAATTCGGATGGTACGATATAGCGACCGTTATCAAAAAAGAGTGTTGCCGTCGGCTCGGGCAATACAGACATCCCAAAGTTTATACTGCTGACGCCGTCCATATTAGATACCTTGAGCGACATGTTGAAAGTATTCACTACCGTTCCCGTGAACACATATACCGAGTCGGTGCTTATCACTTCGCCGTCGGCAGCCATCCATTCAAACTTTGTGCTTGCATCGGTATATTCGACCGTAGCTGCCAACTCGGTTGCCTTGCCAAGAAAGGCAACCTGCTCTGCCCCGAAACTGATTTGTGGAGGCAGTTTATCTACCACCGAGAGTTTTACTTGCTCTACGGCAGTTCCATTCTCGGCTATCACCTTCAAGGTAAGGAAACTCTCGGAAAGAGTTTCTCCTTTGAATAAGAATGACGACTCAGACGACACTATGTTTCCATCTATTGTCCACACATAAATCGGATTGATGGCTTTTGCCACAGCGGGTTCGATGATAATTTCATTCCCTAATTTCACTTTGTATTCATCTGTCGAAAACTGAATGGTAATGCTCTCTGCGTTATTGTCATCTTTCGCATCATCATCATTGTCCGAGCAAGAGAATAGTGCCGACATACCTATGGATATCGTCAGCAACAAAAATCTAAATCTGTACAAATGTTTCATAATTGATTAATTAATAATATATATTGCTTTTTCTTCTGATCTCAATTTCCGCTCATCACACCGGTCAGTTTGAGTGCTCTGTCGGTGAATACAATGTGTGCCGGTATATCGCCCGTCATCACTTCCCATTTCTTTTTGCCATCGGGCGTAAAACAATAGAGTGTACCGGGGCTGACATAATCTTTCGCATCGGTTACGAATATTTCTTTCGTATCGGGATGGATAGCCAATCCGTAAGGGATGGTAATGAATTTGTCTGTACCATCGGTTATAAAGTTGCGAGTAACAACGCTCTGTGTACGGGTGTTGATGATACCATAGGTTATGGTATTCTTACCTGTCAGATGACTCCATTCGGTACTGTACACATAGATAGAATCGCCGCTGGCAGTCATATTGCTGCAAGGCAGATCGAGCACCTTGCTTATCTTGTCGTTTCGGTCTATTATGTAAGTCTTAGATTTCACGTACTTATAGTCGCCACGCGAACTCACATAAATATTACCATAACTATCCAATTCTAAGCGATGCAAATTGATGCCAACCGTAATTTTTTTCTCTTCTTCGAACGTATCGAGATTGATTACCGAAACGGTTTTATCGTAGTTGGGAACCCTGTATCCGCCCGAATTGGCGACATAGAGCTTATTGTCTCTTATCACCATCTCTTCGGGTTGATAGCCTACCGAGCATTCGCCTACGATAGACATATCTGTTGTATCTATCTTGACCACACAGCCTAATGGTGTGTTAGGTTCTATCTTGACCGGTCCATTATATGCACTCACATAGGCGTATCCCTTGTCGAAAACGATGTAGCGGCAATTGGTTACCGTGATACTGTTTTCGTGTTTCCCCGTGTTTTTGTTCATCACCTCTACGTAGTGCGACACATTGATGACTGCATAGAGCTTGTTGCCATATATCTGTATATCGTTGCCTACGTCGCCCAATTCTAATGGCATATTAGGATTGATGGTCGGATATATGTTTCGGTAATACGACCCCGACTCTGAGTCGAAATAGTCGATAGACGATTTATTACTTCCCATATTCGCCTCGTTGAGCAGGAAGAACCCCTTGACGGGTCCGTCATATTTCTCAGGCTTGGTTACAGGCACTTCTATCGCTCCCGACAACTCATCATCATCGCCTCGGCAAGAAGCAAATACCGCAGTCAATATCAACAACAGCAGCATATACTTTAGTTTTCTCATTCCTTTGTTTACCCTCATTTTTTATAGGTTTATACTTACAATAAATTTAAAATTCGTTCCCGGCATCGGGTAATTGCGGATAACATCGTATTGTTGGTTAAATAGGTTGTTGACCTCTGCCGTCAGGCGAAAGTCCCTACCCTGCCACTTCACACTTTTGGTCAATGCCAAATCGTGCGTATACCATGCCGGTTCTTTGTTTACCTCTATGTTGGCACTGGAAATGTATCGCTCGCCGGTGTATATGAAACTATAATTAAAGTCCCATGTTTTGTAATTTGTACTCACGATTGCCGATCCGCTATGCCACGGGATGTAGGGTATCTGCCCTTCGTATGTAACATCGTGCTCTCCGTTCGACCCCAATTCGGAGTATGTATAATCCTGCGCCTTCTGATATGTATATGTGAGCCGCACATTCGATCTCAAGTCGCGCGACCAACGCAACCCTCCTGTCAGTGATGTTTCCACGCCTTTTATCTTTACCAATCCGATATTGGTTATAGACCATCGTCCGGGGTTGCCCGACGGCAAAGCCACAATCTTATTATCTACCTGATTATAGTATACATCCATCTGCCCTTCGATGCGGGAGAGGAATGAGTTGCGATAGTTCTTCGCATAGCTGCCGCCAAGATTGTATTGGGTGGTATATTCGGGTTTGATGAGTGATTTGCCGCTGCCCAGAATAGTGTAGTATATCTCGTTGAATGTAGGCAAGCGGAATATTTTCTTGTAGAATGCCCTGATATGCAAATCTTTGTTTGCCCATGGCTGATACGACCCTATGAGGGATGGCGTATATCTGCGCCATTTCTTTTTCACCTCTGCTCTGCCTTGATAGTTATTGTCTGAGTCGTAGACGTTTTCATCGTACGCCTCATTAGCAAATGTGCCCAAAAGGCTTGCCTGTAATCTCACTCTGCTGAACGAGAAAGAGGATGCTGCCGCCATCCATCCCGTATGACGAACAGGATAGACAAAGTCGGTGAGGTTAGCATTCAGCTTGTTCCACTGATAGTCTGCCGACAAATTTATGTTCCAAAAATGGGTGATGCGAAACAGATTGGCTGACGACAGATAAGCCTCGTGCAAGCGATACTTGTTATTGATATAAATAAATACCTGCTCGTCCTTTTCCGGGTCGGAGAGATAGCGCATATAGTCGTATCCGTATTTGCCTTTCAGTTCAGTACTGTATGTATCCGAAAAACGTTTTTTGATTGAAGTCTGGACAAAGAAATTTTTATCCCACTGATGGTCTTCGTTTTTGAATCGTCCCGGCTCTTCTCTAACTACGGCTCCGGGCAATCCTCTGTCCGAACTATACAGATAGGTGCGGGTTTTCCATTCGCCACCGTCTATTTTACCAAACAGACCATGCTCGATACGAAACATATTTATCTCGCCATTTCGGCGCACCATCGTAGTGTCATATCCTCCGCGCGAGTCGATGCTATTCTTTACCTTCTGCGTGAAACGATACTTACCCGACGAGTATATATAATCGGCACTAAAGGCACTGCTTACTTTGTCCGAGATGCGTTGTTCCCACAATATTGCCGGACTCAGTAGGTCGAATGCGCCGGTCTTGAATGTCGCTTTTATATTATAATTTTTCCGATCACGGAAAAGCGGAGCTTTGGCTGTCATGTAGATACTACTCGCCGAAGCATAATCTTTTGCCGACTGAAATATTGCGCTTTTCTGCCCATTGTAGAGAGACAATATCTCCATGTTGTCGAGAGAAAAACGCCCCAGATCGACAACACCGTTTTGTGCGTTACCAATCTCTACGCCATCGTAAAACACACCCACATGTTCCGATCCCAAGCTTCTGACATTAACTGTCTTCAAGCCACCGATGCCACCATAATCCTTAACCTGAACTCCCGAAAAATAGCGCAAAGCATCAGCAACCGAGTGCGCGCTCAGCTTCTCCAATTCCTTACCCGAAAGGCTCTGAACAGGAATGATTTCTTTTACTACCTGCGACTCTTCGACAACAAATTCGTCTAACTCGTATATACTATCGAGCTTGCTCTGAGCCGTAGAAGTATTTACCAAACACATTAGCGACAAAAGCAATAGAGCAACTTTGGGTGTATGCACAAACATTTTAGCCAAATGATATAAGTTCATCAATTTAGCTTCCCGAGAAATAAAAAAAGGCACAGAGTAAAATAAGACGAAAAGTCAGATAGAATCTATCAAAAAGACTTTCCTCTTGTTCCTAAGCTTCATTTCCCGAAAGCTATTAAAACTATCTTATTCTGGCAGGTCTTCTGACTTACTCCATCTTCGAATCGTCCTTCCCATTCATTGCTGAACAGTGGATTTGAGTATTGTTCAAAGATTTTTGGCGGAGCTTACAGCAGCGGGTCTGTTCAGGATTTACACCTGATTCCCTTTTCATCACTCTTCCGTAGATTCGGAATCGTAACACCAAAATCAGAGGCAAAGGTAATGCTTTTTTCGAAACGGCTCTAAGTATAAGTGAAAAAAACATTCGCTTCTCTTTAGTGATTATAATACAGATTATTAACAAAAAACTTTTAGGCAGGCTTCCTATTTATTACTTTTGCCATTTCATAAAACGACAAAAGAAGAAACGAAATGCAAGAATACGATCTCTGTTGTGTTGGACATATAACCCTCGACAAAGTGGTTACTCCAAATCAAACAATGTATATGCCGGGTGGAACATCTTTCTACTGTTCGCACGCTATAAGACATCTCAACGATATAAAATACTCGCTTGTGGCATCGCTTGCCGCAACCGAAATGGCGGTCGTTGACGATTTGCGCAACAAGGGAGTGGAGGTGGATGTCATACTCAGCCGCAAGTCGTTGTATTTCGAAAACATATACGGAGAAAATCAGGACGACAGAACGCAACGGGTATTGGCTCAAGCCGATCCGTTTGCGAGTAAAGATATGAAAACCATATCGGCAAAGGTATTCCTGTTAGGAGCATTGACGGCAAATGATTTCTCGTTAGACTTTGTTCGCGATCTGTCCCGAAAAGGGCTTATCGCTATCGACTCGCAAGGTTATCTGCGCCGTGTAGAAGGCGAAAATGTGTTTGCTACCGACTGGCAAAACAAACTCGAATTTCTACAATACGTACATTTCCTGAAAGTAAACGAAATGGAGTTGGAGTCTCTTACCAGAGAGTCGGATGTGAGAATTGCAGCACACAAGTTATACGAGTGGGGAGTGAAAGAAGTGGTTATCACGTTGGGCAGCTTAGGCTCTATTATCTACGATGGTTTTGACTTCTATCCAATACCTGCATATATCCCCAATGAGGTGGTAGACGCTACGGGATGTGGCGACACATACATGACAGGCTATCTGTACAAGAGAGCATTGGGTGCAGACTTTACCGAAGCCGGAAAATTTGGTGCAGCTATGGCGACTATAAAAATTGAAGGCATGGGACCTTTTCACGGCAGTGTTGCCGATATAGAAGATCGTATGCTGAACGCCGAAACTCACATTCCGTCTTTCTGAAACAGGGCTCTTTTATTTCAATCCTTTACCCCAAAAGGTTACCCCTACGATACCGATACCAACCAAACCAACGGCAAGGTATGCCCAATCGAGTCCGAGATGCTCGGCTACCGACCCAACCATCAACGGAGTGAGGAATGGCCCTACAAAACTGATTGTAGACATGATGGTAAGCGCTGTTCCCGGAGGCGTCTTAGCTTTCTCCGAAACGATACTGTAAAGCGTAGGTACAACGCACGATATCCCCAATCCGATCATCATGAAACCGAGCGAATTGACCACAACCTTCAGCACCAAATCGTCGACAGTTTTTATCAACAACGATGAAACCAAAAATCCTAAGAAGATCAGCACTCCGGCAATTTGTAGGATAGTAACTTTCCTGTAAATCTTATACAAGAAACTGGTGATGACACGTCCCGAAAACATCATTATCATGAATACAAGGAAGCCGACCTGCATACTTTCAGGGGCTTTTATTACCGACTGGAAATATAAATCGCTCCATTCAAACATTGTATTCTCAACAATTAAAGCCAATAACCAGATAAGCCCCAATTGCAAGAGAAGTCTCTCTACTGTTCTCAGGCTCTTGATAGTTTCCCACAAACTCGTTTTGTGTTCTGTTGCCGTACTGAGTTTCGCTTTTTTCTCGGGTCTCACATTAGGCAGGCACTTATAATTTGCCGCAATCAGCACAAGAGCAATCACAGTCGCTATCACAAAGTGCATCTGAGGTTGCACACCCGTATTTATCATCGCATATCCCAACAGCGCACCCAAGCATGCCGCCAAGCTCCAACTTGCATGGAAGGTGGCAATGATAGGTTTACCATAGATGCGTTCAACTTCTATCGCCTGCGTGTTCAACGATATGTCGGTCATATTCCAAAACAGACCAAAGAGAAGCATTATGGCTCCGAGCAGATAAAGATTATAACCAATGAACCCGATAATGAACAAAGAAAATACAAAACCCAAAATTCCGATTAGTGCTGTTGTCTTACTGCCAATTCTGGGGATGAGAAAACCAACTGCCGGTATTGCCAAAAATTTACCGACAGGAATGAGTACCATCAGCTTTCCGAACTCCATCCATCCACCAACATTAAAGTCGGCCTTGATGTCGGGCAATCGGCTTACCCAACTGGCAAATATTATTCCTTGCGCAATGAACAAGCATGTCGCAGCAATGCGGATTCTCATTTTCGAGTATTGTGAATCGGGAGTATTTGTAGTCATATCAGATTATCTGTTTTTTAGTCAAAATTATAAAGCATGCAAAAATAGTATTTTATGTGATGGCTATTATCATAATCTCATCACAAATGACACCGTTCCTCGTCAGAAACAAAACATTCTACTTGTTCGTCGTCAACATTTTTCGGGTTACTCATTCCACAGAACGCTGTATTCTTTGCCACGCCACACGTCGAATCCTCTTATATCCATCGTGTCCACTCTGCTATTCTCAAAGACATAGGCAACACCTTTTCTTGCACCAATCGTCTTTGGTAGATAGAAATGATTACGCTCATAATTGGGTATAAGCTGGATTCCTACGTTCTTCATATATTTTTCTTTCGCATCAAATGTGTGTGGATCAATCGGGTCAAAGAATAATCCATGAACAAAATATGTATCGGAATAATACACGCTGTCTACATTCAGTTTTTTTACATATTTAATCGACTCCTCCACTCCCTTAAAAAAGGACGCTACCGGGAAGAATGTATAGTAAGTAAAATATGTGGTAGTGAATACCACAAACAAAGATAACAAGCCGATCAGTACTATTTTTATTTTCCTTGCCGACTCCGATTTCTTCAGATAAATATAAAGACCTCGTGCAGTAAAATATATCATCGGAAACCAAAGGCTATTCCAGTGATTGACGTTCGGTTCTACGAGAACTATTATCGGAATATTAGCAAGCATCCAAGTCAAGAACAAGATGTCGATGAATAGCAAATCACGCCTCTTTCGGTAAACCTCTTTTGCATATACAACGATAAAAGGAATCGCTATCAGATTATAATATTGCCCGAAAAACGGGAAGGAGTTCCAACGAAGAGAATCGTCTCCCCACAAAATCAGCACAAAAGCTTTACGCACATAACTTGCCATTGTTCGCAACCAATCGGGGCGACCGAGCAATGTTGTCGCATCTTGCCGTCCGGCTTCGAGCTTCGTTATTGTTATAGAGCCTAATTGATATTGCTCTCCGCCAAGAAACAGAGTCTTTGCAAAAAGGATGAGAGGCAAGGCGACAATCAACATCAGCGCAATGCAACCAACGATCTGCACGACAGATATCTTCTCTTTTCGGTAAAGGAATATGGTTATAATAACACAGAAAAATGGCAGCATAAACCAGCTTATTCCATATCCGTAAGCAGATAACGTGATAAAGAAAAAAGATAGCAGGTAATAGATTGACCGTTTCCCCTGAGCGATTGTATAATACGCCACAAGCATAAAACACAGCCCGATGATAAACAATTCGGGGAATATGTTGCAGTCGAGTGCCCATCGGCTTTTCATCAAATGCCACGGGCTGATAATAACAAACAGTACAAATAGAGCTGTTATATAAGGATTTTGTTTCGTCTTGCGAAAAGACCAATACAAGACGATTATGGAAAGACTGCTGATAAGTGCCATCGACAAACGAAAAACAGGCACAGACAAGCCAAACAGCTTAATGAAAGGGAAGGCCAAATAAGCATAGAAAGCAGATTGACCACTGCCCCACGATTTGAAGTAGACAGGGTAGGATGCCAAATGCTGATCGACACCATAGTTTACCAAACACCAAGCGTCGTATCCACCAATAGCCTCATCGGGAAACAAGTCGCCGGGGTATGACAGATAAACAACACGAAGCTGAATTCCAATAAAAATAAAGACCTGCAAAACGCCCAAAGTCTGTTTTTCCTTTAGGGTATATTCTCCATGCCCCAGTAGTTTGTATTCTCTATAGTTGAAGAAAAATACAAATACCATAAAAAGGAATAAAACAATCGTGTAGTTATCCATGTCTTGCTTCGTTTGTTACCTCATTTTATCAAAGCCTTTACCATATACCCCACGCACCGTAC
>CALNCC010000092.1 GCA_937875275.1 uncultured Dysgonomonas sp.
AATCTTCATTGTTAACCTTAAATCTAATACCATGAAAAACACAGTACAAAGATAAGCCATATTTTATGTTATACAACATGTTGGCGGTTTTTTATTGCGCCATATAACATCTTTTAACTAAATATCGTTGTTTGGAAGCTCTTTCTGAGACTTTATTCCTAATTCTTTCAATATTTCAGCTTGTCTGATAAGATTCCCATTACCGTCTTTTAGTTGAGAGAATGCTTTATCATACGACTTCTGCGTGCGTTCGATATTTTTACCTACATCTTGCAGGGTATCAACAAAGCCGGCAAATTTATCATACAGGATCGCTCCACGCCGTGCTATTTCTTGTGCATTGCGGCTCTGATGCTCACGTTTCCATAAGTCGGACACAACTTTGAGCGATGCAATGAGGTTGGTGGGGCTGATGAGTAATATCCGTTTCCGATATGCGTAGTCCCACAGTGTTGAGTCTAACTGCATGGCAAGAATATACGCCGGTTCGTTGGGGATAAACATCATCACAAAATCTAAAGACTCTATATAATCCTGATAAGATTTTTTGCTCAACTCATCGATATGTTGCTTCACAGAAAGGAGGTGCTCTTTCTCGGCTCGCGTTTTGTCCTCATCGGTTTCAGATTCGACGTACTTCACATATCCGGTCAGTGAGACCTTCGAGTCGATAATAATTTTGCGCCCTCCCGGATATTCGACTATAACATCGGGTTGCATACGACTACCGGCTTCTGATTTATGGGTATTACCAAATTCGTCTCTCAATGTTTCTTGTGTATAATATGCTTCGCCTTTCTTTAACCCCGATTTTTCGAGGATTGATTCTAAAATCATTTCGCCCCAATTGCCTTGAATCTTGTTATTGCCCTTCAATGCTTTTGTCAGATTATTGGCATCCTCGCTGATCTGATTGTTTAGCGCTACAAGATCTTTTATCCTTTCTTCGAGCGAAAAACGTTGCTTCGACTCTTTGTCGTAGGTCTCTTCTACTTTCGTTTTGAACTCGACCAACTTTTCATTCAGCGGTTTCAATATTGCTTCTATATTCTCTCTGTTGGTCAGTGTGAACCGCGATGTTTTCTCGTCCAATATTTTGTTTGCCAACACTTGGAAGTCTTTGTTGAGCTGCTCGCGTGTATTCATCAACTCTTCTTGCTGCCCCTTCATCAACTCTTCTTTCGATTCCAGCTTAGCCTTTAGTTCTGCTATTTCTTTTATGTGCTCTATCTGTTCTTTCAGAAGAGTATCTTTTTCGTCAGCCAGATTTTTTACATCTGCCTTTAGATCATCGGTCTGTTGCTTGTTGTTTTTCTGTATAATAAAAGTTACAACAACTATAAGAATCGTAGCCGCCAATGCAACTACAATTATGGGAATAATATCCATACGATGTTAGTCTTTAAATTTGAAATGGAAAGTTATTTAAAATATCTTCCTCAACAAAATTTCGATTACACAAGTTGTGAACAATACTGTTTGACAATATATTTGTACTTTTGGCAATCGTAATAAAACAAAAACCGATGCAAACCATTCTACGAATCTTTAAGGCTATTCTGAAAACGATCTGGGGTTATAAGTTCTCTATTGTCTGTTTTGTCTGCTTGTTTTTTATAACAGTGCTTCCGGCAAACTATTTCAGCCGTTTTTCGGTAGTCAATATATTTTCGTTCTTCCTGTTGATACACTTGTTCTCAAAAATCAAGTATTCAATTATACCCATACTCATATTGTCTATATTAATAGCCTTCGATGCTTATTTTGCTTTCCGTTATCATTTGCGTGTACCGGTGGGGATTATGGCTTCGATATTTGAGACTAATGCCGCAGAAGCAGCCAGTATGTCGAAGGACTTTTTAGGTTGGGGATTAGTTGCCTATGCTGTGTCGGTAGCGTTACTTTATCTTTCTGTTCGTGAGTTTAAGGAATGTAAACTATCATGGAAAGTCTCGTTGGCAGGGATTCTTGCTTATTGGATTGTGTTTATGCCTGCTGTAACTTATTATAAGGTAAAGAATACACCGGGCATGTACGATCATTACAAACTATTGCCGGTAATCACGGTGCAGGCGGCAATATCTGAACATTTCCCCATTATATATGGAGATATGGCGACGATAGTTGCTTACAGGGATGAGATGAGCAAACTAAAAAAATATAAGGACACAGAACGAATATTGCCCGATGGTGTGGCAATAGATAAAAGCAAAGATGTTCCAAATACATTGTTTCTTATTATAGGCGAAAGTTCCTATCGTGGGCATTATTCTCTGTATGGTTATGGTGCGGAAACGACTCCGTTTTTGGATAGTCTGAGCCGGACGGCAGATGTGAATTACTACGAAGCTATATCTCCGGCGGCGGTAACGAGAGATGCACTACGAATATCGTTGAGTTTTTCGACAACGGCAAACGCCGAGCCGTTCTTTACCGAGAAGAATGTTATAGATATGGCAAATGATGCAGGATATGAAACTATCTGGATTTCCAATCAAGATATGGTGGGAGCATTCGATAGCTATATCGGTTTCATATCGGGAGGATCGCAATACTCGTATCACGAGGGATCGGTCATTCGCCACGATATAAATCTGTTGCCAATCATACAAGATAAGTTAGACACGTCGAAGAAGCAGATGTTTATCATGCACATGATCGGAAGCCATATTCTTTATAGTGAACATTCGGACGAGGTAGATGCTAAAGCCATTCCCGAAACAGGAAATAAGTATTATCAATACGACCGCACAATACATCATACCGATCGCACATTGCAGGGGATATACCGATTGATGGAAGGTGTGCCTTCGTCTCTTATGTATTTCTTTTCCGATCATGGCGAAATTGTTTATAAAGGTCATGGTTTTGTGAATGAAGGTCCGGCGCAGTTTGATGTTCCGTTGGTTGTTGTCAATAAAACAGCTATACCCGTCGATTCGATTGTCTCGAAGTATAGAGATCCCGAATCGGGATTGCTGAGTATCTCAAGTAACGTGTTCATCCTTTCCGAAATAATGGGCTATAACGTTGCCGACAAACATACCGATATCGCTCGCGAAGATGGCAACTATATATTTCACTCGGATGGTAAAATATATCGCTACAAAGATATTGTAGAGCAATTTTCGGCACGAGATTAATCTTCACATCTTATTTTTGATAACTTTGTGTTTATTCACAAAAGCCAAGTATGTCTGAATCACTGAAAAAGAAAACCGGAACAGCCCTAATATGGAGTTTTATAGATAAAGGCGGTCAGCAGGTTATTCAAGTGCTTGCAGTATATATCCTTGCCCGGATACTTTTGCCTGAAGATTTTGGGGTGGTGGCTTATCTGGCTCTATTTTCGGCTATTGCCAACATGTTGCAGGAGAGTGGCTTTTCGTCGGCTCTGATACGCAAACAGAATGTAAGTGAGGCGGAATACAATACCGTTTTTTACTTCAATGTGTCCATTAGTTTCGTCGTCTACATTCTATTCTATTTCGGTGTTCCGTGGGGGATAAATACTTTTGCCAAAGCCCCCGACCCTATCCTTACCGATCTTTCCCGATTTATTTTCATTTCATTTATTTTCAATGCCTTTGCTATTGTGCAGAATATCCATTTGCAAAAGAAACTGGCATTCAGAAAAAATACACAGATAACCGTTATCGCGGGATGTATTGCGGCAGCCGTTGCAATATATATGGCAAAGATGGGGTATGGTGCATGGAGCTTGGCGGCACAATTGGTGATGCAAAGTTTTGTGAGAACAGTCCTACTTTGGGTATTTATAAAATGGAAGCCGGCACTTCAATTCTCTTGGACACATCTAAAATCGATGTTGCCCTACAGCTCTAAACTTTTGTTTTCGGGCATATTGGGGCAAGTCAGCACAAATATATTTTCGCTTATCATCGGCGATAGATTCTCAATACATCAGGCAGGTATATATAGTAAAGCCAATCAGTTCAACATGATTCCTCAATCCGTGATAACGGATGGCATCAAGAGTGTGGCTTATCCCATTTTGTCGACAGTGGAAGAAGAGGAGCGGCAGGGGCGTGTCTTTCGGAAAATAATACGTATCACGGCATTTATAGCCTTTCCTGTTGCGGCAATGATGATTGTGATGGCGAAACCGATTATACTGATTCTGTTGACGCACAAGTTTGCCGAATCTATTCCGATTCTTCAAATCCTATCAATCGGAGGAGTGGCATATCCTTTCTTCGTTTTGGTGGGTGTATTGATGCAAAGATTAGGAAAATCGGGGCAGTTGATGAAGGTGGAGACGACGAAAAATGCACTCCTGCTTTTGTCGGCACTCGTGTCTGTTCGTTTCGGAGTATTGGGCATTGTATGGGGAATCACGATTGTGCAATTCTTGTCGTTTTTCTGGGGATATTATACCGTGGAAAAGCAATTCCCTTACAAGCTGAAAGAGGTGCTGTCTGATATTGTTCCATATATAGCGATTTCGATAGTGGCGTTTGTCCCTGTCTATTTCTTAGAGAGGGTAATTGTCTTCGATCCTGTACACTTGTTCACGATAACTATTCCGTCCGTATTGTCATTGCCTGTCAATGTAACTTCTTATATGGTTCTGTTGGTTGTGCAATCTATATCCGGCATAGGATTGTATCTGTTGATAACAAAAATGTTGGGTTCGAAAATATTAGACGACTGCATCGGCTTCTTTAAAGGGAAAGGTTTAAATTAAATTCACGTCATGCCAAAAATATCTGTTCTTATGCCAGTCTACAATGCCCGACAATATCTTGCCGAGGCAATAGAAAGTATCTTGCAGCAGACATACTCTGATTGGGAACTGATTGTTGTCAACGATGGCTCGACGGATGATAGCGGGGCGATAGCACGCTCATTCGAAGACAACCGTATACGTTACTACGAGAACGAAACGAATATGGGCTTGATATATACTCGCAATCGGTTGATATCGAAAGCATCGGGCGAATATATTTCGTTTCTGGACAGTGATGATGTAGCCATGCCCCAGCGATTGGAAAAGCAGATGGCTTTTTTAGATAATAATCCGAACTATGCAATGTGCGGAACGTGGGCATACATGATCGATGGCAGTGGGCGACGAATAAAAAAAATAAATCTTTCTCGTCCGTTCAGACAGATAAAGCCTTCGTTGTTGTTCGCGAACAGTTTTTTGCAGTCGAGTGTTATGATACGGCGCAGCGTGTCGCTCGATAATCAATATGATACAGCGTTTCCTCTGGCGGAAGATTATGAGTTATGGTGTCGATTGGCACGGAAATATAAGCTATATAATATCCCCGCCAAGTTGACTTGTTACCGTTGGCATGAGACCAATATCAGCCAAGAGAAGCAAGAGGCTTTGCTATCTAATGTGTGGCGAATACAAAAGCGAGAGTTGCAGCATATAGGCATCGTTCCCAGCGATGAGGAAATGGCTATACATGTTTCTATCAGCAATAAAGGAGTATCAGCGATTGACGACTCCTCCTATTTGGATAAGCTAAAAGGATGGATGAGGATATTGAAAGCCGCAAATAAAAAGGCGAAATACTATGATCAGGCGTATTTCGAAGCTACAATTTGTTTCCGTTGGATATTTGCCTGTAAAGAGAGAAAAAAATATACGCAAGCCTTGCTGTTACCTTTTGCGGTAACTCCTAAAGTGATATTGTCGCTTTTTTGTATGCTTTGGGATAGGGCGAAATAGCCGTATGTGGCAGTATTTATCGGAGAATTATACATGGCTGAAACCGACAAGCAATATCCGTCATTATCCATTTCGGATCACAAGGAGTTCTTAAAATATTTGGAAATCTGCATTTTAAACACTACATTCGTAGATACCCAAAATAAAAAAAGGATATTGGAATGAAAGAACAACAAGGAACAGCGTCGAAAAGTGGGCATTCGAGAAGGAAATCGGAAAGACTTAGCTCAGAGGAAGCACTCACCCAAATATTAGATGCGCATAAAAAAAGTGTCGGAAAAACAATCAGTATAAGAATAGACAATCGCACTTCGATAGAAGTACCGGCAAACATGTCGGAAGAAGATCGCGACAAAAGAGTAGCAAATTATCTGAAAAACACAAACTACAAAGTACTGAAGTAATCGCTATCTTGCGTGATGTAAATGCGCCTTTAATATTTCGCACAGTAGAATGGAGGTATCTCAATTGTGAGGCATCTTCTTTATCATATCTGCACAAATGATTTCAGCCGATCAATATAATCTCTGTTATTGGCTAATCGGGGCACTTTGTTTTGTCCGCCAAGTTTACCAACCGACGATTGCCATTGGTTGAATGCGCCTTTGGGTAGGCTGTGTATTATTGGAGCACCCAACGAGAGATTGTACGACCTTTTCGCCTCATAGTCCGAGTTTACTTCTTTCAGAGCATTGTCTAAATATTGTGTAAACTCGTCCATATCAGACGGAACAACCTCAAATTCGATAAGCCACTCATGAGCACCCGTATTGTTATCACCAAAATAAACCGGAGCAGCAGTGTATTCTATTATCTGCGCATTAGTCTGCGCACAAGCTTTCTTCAAGGCACGATCGGCATTGTCGATTATAAGTTCTTCGCCAAAGGCATTGATGAAACTTTTTGTTCGTCCGGTTATCTTGAATAGATATGGTTTCGTTGACGAAAATTCGACCGTATCGCCTATCATATAGCGCCACAGACCTCCGTTCGTTGTGATCACAATGGCATAATTCAGCCCCGTCTCAACCTCGTCGAGGGTCAACGTTTTGGGATTTTCTTTATCCCACTCACTCATCGGAACAAATTCGTAATATATCCCACTATCCAACATTAGGAGCATCTCCTTTGAATCTTTCGAAAATTGAACGCCGAAATATCCTTCCGAGGCATTATATGTTTCCCAATAATACATATCGGGCTTGTTTATCAGTTTGCGATATTGCTCTTCGAATGGGGTAAAGCTTACTCCCCCATGAAAAAACACTTCCAGATGAGGCCACAGATCGGTCAACTCTTTTCCGGTTTCGGCTTTTATCTTTTTCAGAAGCACAAGTAGCCATGACGGTACACCCATAAATGCCCTGATGTCATGAGTAGAAGCATAACGGGTCAACACTTCCAACTTTTCTGTCCAATCGGGAATTAATGATATTTTTTCGGGGATGCGGCTCAATTTTGTCCAAGGGTATACATTCTTTATCAGTATGGCAGATATGTCGCCCGTAAAGACGCCTTCGCCTATTCTGTTGATCTGTTTACTACCACCCAACAACAAGGTTTTTCCAAATAAGAAGCGCATATCTCTGTTTGCCTGTGCATAAATGGCAAGCATTTGTTCACCACATTTGTAGTGTCCTTGTGTCAATGACTCGCGTGTAACGGGGATGTATTTACTTTTGTCTTCGGTGGTGCCGGACGACATGGCAAACCACTGCGCGGGTTTGTTCCATAAAATATTTTGTTGTCGCTCGAGTATTATTTTGTCGAGATACGGACGCAAATCTTCGTAATGAAAGATTGGCACTGCCTTGCGGAAATCGTCTCGATTCTTTATTGTTCGGAAATTAAACTCTTCTCCGATGTATGTGTTTTTTCCTCCGTTGAGCAGATACTTCAAAACTCGATCTTGTGTCGCAATCGGATTTTCGACAAATCGTTCTACTTCTTTGTATTTCTGATCGAAATAGGCACGTGCTAAGCGAGAAATCATCCGATACGACTTATTTTATTTAATTTTTCGGCATCTATAATTTTAATCTTTCGGCCATCGAGAGCGATCAGTCTTTCGTCGACAAAGGTAGATAGGGTTCTTATGGCATTAGAGGTTGTCATGTTCGACAAGTTTGCCAAATCTTCACGGGATAGATATATACTGATGGTAGCTCCATCCTCCTCCAGTCCGTAGTTATCCATAAGGAATATAAGGGATTCCGCCAAGCGTCCGCGAATATGCTTTTGTGTAAGATTGACAACCCGTTCGTCGGCAATACCGAGATCGGTAGACAGTTCTTTAATAAAAAACAAACCGAGACCTGGATTTTTCACGATAAGACCTTCTATGATATCCATCGGTATATAACAGATTGTAGAGGTTTCGAAAGCCGATGCCGCAGTAACATACGGCTCGTTGGCAAAGTAGGCTCGATACCCGAAGTATTGAGACGGACGAATCATTCTCACAATCTGGTTTCGCCCACCAACACCCTCTTTGTGTATCTTCACCTTGCCGGCACACAAGCACATGAGGTCATGAGAAATTTCACCCTCTTTGTATATAATTTCGTTTTTTTTGATATCGACAATCCGAGAGTTAAGAGTTATTATCTCTTGCTCCTTCTCGTTCAATAAGTTCCATATCTCCGGAATGCTTTCCGAGAGAAAAACAATATTTTTTTTAGACATAGAATTATACCTTACTAACCACCCTTTTCTACACACAAAGTTATATAAATTTTATATAAATACAATTGATAAAGAAATATATCTGATGGGGTTAGGATAAAATGCGCTATCATTTATCTACGTCTTGTACTGATAGGTGGTAGTTTTGCTACATGGGCTACCCAAATAAATGTAGGTTTAAATATTATTTATATGACTATTTTCAGTCCTTTCTTCGTTTTGGGTTATAATGAGACACGTTGAAAATAAAAACTGATTAACTTTGTGTTGGCAATGGAGTTGCTCCATTGCTTTTTATCCAAAGAAATGTTCATGATGATATATATTAAAACTATTTTATTGCTGATTATTTTCTGCTTGAGTGTCGGAGGCTATTCTCAAAGCAAAACAGACGTACCCCGTAACGGAGAAGGGGTGCACAAATTTCTCCAGCGCAACAACAGAAATTCGGTCAATGACTACGAGGTGTTTATCGAACAAAATAAATCGAAATTAGGTAAGAACAACACGTTGAAGAAAGGAGTAAAATACACTTTGCCTCCTGTGTCGAACAAAAAAGATAGCAGCAAAAAACAAACCGACAGCAGTGCAACAACAACCGGGATAAAAAAGAAAAACGCCTTATTCGGCAAAAAGTATCAAGAATATACCATCCAATCTAATAAATTGAAAGGTGCATGCTTCTTTTTGTCGAGTGGACATGGGGGGCCGGATCCCGGAGCGATGGGAAAGGTAGATGGTAAAACTCTATGTGAGGATGAATATGCTTACGATATCACATTGCGCCTTGCCCGGCGTTTGATGGAAGAGGGAGCTACTGTCCACATGGTTATTCAGGATGCAAAAGACGGCATACGCGATGATAGGTATTTGTCAGTAAGTAAAAGAGAGACTTG
>CALNCC010000093.1 GCA_937875275.1 uncultured Dysgonomonas sp.
ACTATCTCTCTACCGAGACTGTTGACGAAGAATTTATACAATCGTTGAGTGCAAAGTCGGGAATGGAAAAAGACGAATTGCACGAAGTATTTGAATTATATCGCGAGATGATTTCTTCGCCGACCGATATATCAAACACCGCATTTCTCCGATACAACGAGTTGTTGGAGATATTTTATAAAAACGTAAGAAACTAAAAAAAAAAAAAAAATTTTTCAAACTTTGATTTTCAATCACGAATAGATTTTACAGAATTGAGCCAAAGTGTTCAGAGTATAAAATCGGAAATAGGAAAAGTTATTGTAGGGCAGCATCACTTGATAGAACAGATGATTGTCGCCATCTTGTCCAATGGTCATGTTTTGGTTGAAGGTGTTCCTGGTGTAGCAAAAACTCTGTCGGCGAAATTGTTGGCAAAAACCATAGATGTGAAATTTAACCGCATACAGTTCACGCCCGACCTTATGCCTTCCGATGTGTTGGGTACAAGTGTGTTTCTGCCCGGCGCGTCGCAGTTTGAGTTTAAAAAAGGACCTGTGTTTTCTAATATAGTTCTCATCGACGAGATCAACCGCTCGCCTGCAAAAACACAGGCAGCCTTGTTCGAAGTGATGGAAGAACGCCAGGTAACGAATGATGGTACTACCTATAAATTCGATTATCCGTTTCTTATCGTAGCCACTCAAAACCCGATAGAGCAGGAGGGAACATACCGTTTGCCGGAGGCGCAGTTAGACCGCTTCCTTTTCAAGATAGAGGTGGGCTATCCTAATATTGTGGATGAGATAGCCATTCTTGACAAACAAAACAAAGGCGAATTGTCTGCCGATGTTCATATAGAAAAAGTGCTGACTGCCGAGAAGCTTAGCGAACTGCGCAAAGCGGTTGATAAGGTTATCGTTGAGCGTCAGCTGTTGGAATATATAGCGCAAATTGTAGGTGCTACACGCCAAAGCCCGTGGATAACATTGGGCGCATCGCCGCGAGCATCGTTGGCAATCCTAAACGCATCGAAGGCTCTTGCGGCTATCAGAGGCAGAGATTTTATTACGCCCGACGATATCAAAGAAATGGCGTTGCCGGTACTTCGACACAGGATTTTGTTAACACCCGAAAAAGAAATGGACGGCACTTCAGCCGACACAATTATATCACAGTTGATAGATAAAACGCAGGTTCCCCGATGATCGGATTCTTTAAAAGCCTATACCTCACCAATCGATTTTTCGTCGCATTTGCCGCATGCGTTGTAGGGCTTATATTGTCTTATATCTTCGGTATTCCCATTGCTGTAATGTTGACGGTTATGGGGGTGCTTACCGTTATATTTCTCATCGATACTATTTCGGTATATAAGGTCAAGAACGGAGTTCAGGCATATCGTAGTTGCCCCGATCGTTTGTCGAACGGAGATAATAATCCTTTGGCAATATATGTTCGCAGCAATTATGCGTTCACTATCAAGATAACCATCGTCGAAGAAGTCCCGTTTCAGTTTCAGAAGAGGGATCTGATATACCACACATCGTTGTCGCCCGACAAGCAAGAAGTCTTTTACTACAATTTGCGCCCGACGGAAAGAGGCAGCTATTGTTTTGGTAATGTCAACGTCTTTGCCGAAGGTCTTTTCGGTTTGATGAGGCGGAGATATATTTTCGATTTCCGCAAGTCGGTTGCGGTCTATCCATCGTTTATCGAGATGCATAAGTACGAGCTGTTGGCAGCTTCGGATCGCTTAACCGAATACGGTGTGAAGAAAATCCGCCGACTGGGGCATGCTACCGAGTTCGATCACATCAAGCACTATATCGCAGGCGATGATCCGCGAACAATAAACTACAAAGCTACGGCTCGCACAGGGCAGTTGATGGTAAATACCTATCACGAAGAAAAATCGCAACCTGTATATTGTCTGATAGACAAAGGACGGACAATGAAAATGCCGTTCGACGAAATGACATTGCTCGACTATGCTATCAATTCCACCTTGATGGTATGCAGCACAGCCCTCAACAAAGGAGACAAAGCAGGAGTGATAACTTTTTCGAACAACGTAGACGAAATTTTACCGGCCGACAGGCAACGCCAGCAGCGCAACAAGATATTGGAGATGCTGTATGCGCAGAAAACAGATTTCAAAGAATCGGACTATGAGCGGCTCTATGCAACCATTCGCCGAAAACTGACGCAACGCAGTTTGATTATATTGTACACCAATTTTGAGACGGTAACCGGTATGCGCCGTCAATTGAAGTATCTGAGCAGTCTGGCGAAAGATCATTTAGTCCTCGTCTCGTTCTTTTTAAATTCGGAGTTCAACAATATTTTAGAAAACACACCGGTCGATATAGAAGAAACATTCAGAAAAGGAATGGCTGAGAAGTTCTCGAACGACAAACAGTTGATCGTGAAAGAATTGAATAGATATGGCATCCATGCAATATTGTCAAAGCCGGAGAATCTGACCATTAATTCGATCAACAAATATCTCGAGTTCAAAGCGAGAGGTTTGCTCTGATTTTCGTATCTTTGTCACTCCAAGTTTTATTGAATGATTTTCTTAAAATTGCGCAATGCAACTTTCTAAAAACAATACCCATCTGAAACCCCACATATTCGGATATATATTATTTCTGATAGTAGGAATTGTCGTACTCTTTTTTCTCAATCTCATATTCGGATCGGTAGATATTCCTTTGGCGTCAGTCATTGAGATACTCAACGGAGGCGAAGCCGAGAAAGCAGCATGGAATCATATTATCATGGAGTCGCGTCTGCCGCAAGCCATTACCGCCTTGTTCACAGGTGGGGCTATTGCCGTATCCGGCTTGCTGCTTCAAACCGCATTTCAGAATCCGTTAGCCGAATCGGGTATCTTGGGCATCAGCGCCGGAGCCAGTTTGGGAGTCGCTATCGTGGTTCTGCTCTTTGGCGGATTTGTGGGTAGTGCGGGAGGATTCAGCCTTACATATTCGATGGCAATCACAGGAGGCGCGTTTGCCGGAGCTATTGCTGTGTTGTTTGTGGTCATGCTGTTTTCGTCCATTGTGAAGAATAATCTGATGCTGTTGATCATCGGTATCATGATCGGCTACCTCATATCTTCAGTCATCTCTTTACTCAAATTCTGGAGCACGAGCGACAACGCTTTTGCATACATGATGTGGGGAATGGGTAATTTTTCGAGTATATCGTCCAATCAGTTGCCGTTCTATTGCTCGGTTGTAGCTTTAGGACTGCTGCTGTCTGTATTCCTTATCAAGCCGCTGAATGCATTACTCTTGGGTGAAAGATACGCTGCCAATTTGGGTATAAATGTAAAAGTGGTCAGGTTTGTGCTGCTTTTGTGTGCCGGACTGTTGACCGCAATCACAACAGCCTATTGCGGGCCTATATCGTTTATCGGACTTGCCGTGCCGCACATGGCGCGCTTGCTGTTGCGCACATCCAACCATACAACTCTCCTTCCCGTAACCATTCTGATGGGGGCATTTATCGCCTTGTTGTGTAACATCGTTTGCGTATTACCCGGTGCGGGGCAGATACTTCCACTGAATGCTATAACACCCGTGTTTGGTGCGCCGGTTATCATCTATGTAATTATCAATCAGAAGAGAATCCAATATTTTAATTAATTTGTTGTCGATGAAATCAATAATAGAAGCAAAGAAATTAAGTATAGGATACAACAAACCATACAAAGACAGTAAGGGGGAATTGTATAACGATCTCAACTTTTCGCTCAATACGGGAGAATTGACCTGTCTGTTAGGCATCAATGGCGCAGGAAAATCGACACTGTTGCGAACCATTAGTGCATTGCAACCGCCTTTGGCGGGATGTGTAGAGGTTGACGGTTGCGCGATAGAGACATATAGCGAGCAAGATCTTTCGCGCATCATGGGACTTGTATTGACTGATAAAGTCTCGGTAGGAGGGCTGACTGTGTACGAGCTTGTTGCACTTGGTCGTTATCCCTACACCGGGTTTTGGGGTAGGCTGAGCACTGCGGACAAAGCCATTGTGCAGAAAGCGATGGACGATGTCGGCATTACTTACAAGTCGCGTGCATATGTGGCAGAGCTTTCGGATGGGGAAAGGCAAAAGGTGATGATTGCAAAATCGTTGGCGCAAGAGTGCCCGATAGTTATACTCGACGAGCCGACAGCATTTCTCGATGTTACCAGCCGAATAGAGATTATGAATCTCTTGCACAACATAGCCACCACTCACAATAAAGCGATTTTGCTTTCCACACATGATATAGAATTAGCATTAAATCAGGCGGATAAACTTTGGTTGCTGTCTCCTCAATATGGATTGATGTGTGGGGCAACAGAGGACATTGTGCTGTCGGGTAAAATATCCGCATTCTTGGGAGAAGAAAATATTGCCTTCAATCAAGATACCGGTAACTTCTCTATAAGACGAACTTATAGACATTCTATATTTGTAAATTCCAAAGATAAACATTATCATTGGGTTAAGAATTTTATGGAGCGAAACGGGTTTACCATAGCGAGTGAACCGAACAATGCAGATTTGTGTTTAAAGGTAGATGCTCCTGATTCTATACTGTACATAGAGAAAGGGACAGAATATCGTTTGTCCTCTTTTGCCGAGTTGAGAGAGAAACTAAAAATATATATATCAGAATAACATGCAGTCGATCAAAAGTATATATAAAATAGGCTACGGGCCTTCGAGCAGTCATACTATGGGGCCGCAAAAGGCGGCTTCGATATTCAAAGAGAAGTATCCTCAATCAACCAAATTTGTAGTAACCCTCTATGGAAGTCTTGCTGCTACGGGCAAAGGGCACATGACCGATGTTGCCATCATCAATACATTAAGTCCTACCGAGACAGAAATAGTGTGGAAGCCGGAAATAAGTCTTCCGTTCCATCCCAACGGTATGAAATTCCAAGCATGGGAAAATGATACATTGCTGGAAGATTGGATAATATACAGTATCGGAGGCGGAGATTTAGCTGATGAAAATACGCAACTGACCGAAGATTCTCCCTACGATATGTCGACCATGAA
>CALNCC010000094.1 GCA_937875275.1 uncultured Dysgonomonas sp.
CCAATATACAAAAAATATCGCCTTGATGAACATCTTCTCTATGGCGCAAGGACAACCACGTTTCTCTAACATCGACAAAGATAGCTGGGGAATGATCCTCGGAAAATCGGGACAACTACCGGGTAAACTTGACGATGAAATCATCGAACTTGCAAAATCGAAAGGTATGGACTTCTATACAGGAAATCCGCAAGACGAATATGCTGACCAATTAGACCAATATCGTAAAGAAATGGACGAACAAGGTTGGGAGTATGGCGAAGACGATGAAGAATTGTTCGAGCTTGCGATGCACGACCGTCAGTACCGAGATTACAAATCGGGTGTAGCTAAGGAACGTTTTAATAAAGACTTGGAAGCGGCGAAGGAGAAAGCCGGAGCACCGATCGTCGTTACACGCGAAGTGGTGGAAGTTCCTCGTTTCGACGCAGAGGCTATCCAACAAAAATATCCTGAAGCAAAACCTCTTCAATCTACCATTACCGGACAAGTGATTTGGCAAATAGATGTAGATGATGTTTCCACTGCACCGGTTATCGGAACACCAGTCAAAGAAGGCGATGTGTTGTGCTTCGTTCAGACATACTACGGTATCGAAGAAGTAAAAGCATTGGCTTCGGGTAAAATTGTGCAAATAGAAGTGAAGCAGGGGCAGACAGTACAGAAAAATCAAGTGCTGGCATACATCAATTAATTGAAGACCTGAGATGAAAACAGCATGAATAGGTTGTTTTTGTGAAGAGGGAATATATTTATAAAGGAAACGAGATGACATTTGTGTTGTCTCGTTTTTTCTATATAATTAAAAAATAACTATATTTACTTTCCGAAATAATATATCAGAAAATACGATGCATAGAATGACAGTAACAGACGTTATAAATAAAGATAGCAAAACGACTTTTTCTATCGAGATATTACCGCCATTGAAGGGGAATAGCATACACAAGGTGTATAATATAATAGAAAAACTGCGCGAGTTTGACCCTAAATATATCAATATAACTACTCATCACAGCGAGTATATATACAAGGATATGCCCGATGGGACAATAAAAAAAATGAATATTCGCAAGCGTCCCGGATCGGTAGCTATCGCGGCGGCTATACAAAACAAATATGGCATCATCGCCGTTCCTCACATGATATGCAAGGGCTTCTCGAAAGAGGAAACCGAATATGCGCTTATCGACCTCGATTTTCTTGAGGTGCACAATCTGCTGCTGCTGAGAGGCGATGCGAAAAAACTCGAAGCCGATCAGTTGTATGTAAATCACAACGATTATGCAACGGATCTGCAAACTCAGATAAATGATTTCAACGAAGGAATATCTGTTGACGGATCGGTATATGACAAGCCAAGCACACCGTTTTCGTACGGAATGGCATGTTATCCCGAGATTCACGAAGAAGCTCCGAATTTTGAATCCGACCTGCGATATATGAAACAGAAGGCTGATGCCGGAGCAGAATATTTCGTGACGCAGATGTTTTTCGATAACGAAAAATATTATTCGTTCGTAGATCGTTGCCGTGCCGAGGGGATAACTCAACCGATAATACCGGGAGTGAAACCTATTGTGCTGAAAAATCAGTTGGATGTACTTCCTAAGATTTTCCGGTCAAGCATACCCGAAGAGTTAGCTGTCGAACTGCGTAAGTGCAACGATGACAAAGAGGCTGCCGAGGTTGGCGTAGAGTGGGGAATCAAGCAATGTAAAGATCTTGTTGCTCACGGAGTTCCCAGCCTGCACTTCTACACATTGATGGCAAGCGAAAGTGTGCGCCGTATAGCGAAGGAAATATTTTAAGAACAAAATAAAAAAAACGATTAGTGCAATTTAAAGATATAGTAGGGCAGCATGACACAAAAAAGAGGCTGATAGAATCGGCTAAGAGTGGGTACGTACCTCATGCCCAAATTTTTTGTGGACCCGAAGGCGTTGGAAAACTCCTTTTGGCGATAGCGTATGCTCAATATCTGAATTGCGAAAACCCGTCGGAGACTGATTCCTGCGGAGTGTGTCCATCGTGTACCAAATATAGAAATTTGGCGCATCCCGATCTGCATTTCGTTTTCCCGATAATAAAAAAGGCGGCTAAGAAAAAAGACGTTTGCGATGATTACATCACAGAGTGGAGAGAGATATTGAGCGAACAGTCTTATTTCAACTTCAACCAATGGCTCACGTCTATTGAGGCGGAAAACAGTCAGGGTGTCATCTATGCCAAAGAAAGCGAGGAGATTATTCGCAAGCTCAATCTTCGTATCTATGAAGCTAAATATAAAGTGATGATTGTTTGGCTTCCCGAAAAAATGCACGAACACTGTGCCAACAAGTTGCTGAAAATAATAGAAGAACCGACAGCCGATACGCTGTTCCTCTTGGTATCTAATGCGCCCGACAATATCATCAATACCATACAGTCGCGCTGTCAGCGGATCAACATCCGAGGTGTTGAAAAAGAAGATATGACGGACGTGTTGACCCGAAAATATGGAGTAGAGGCAGACATTGCGGACAATATCGCTCATCTGGCACGAGGCAGTTTCCACAAGGCGTTGGAAATTATCAGCCTCGATGAAGAGCATAAAGCCTTTTTCAATCTTTTTGTGCAGATGATGCGGGCTTCGTATGCAAGAAATATAAAACAAATAAAAACGATAGGAAACGATATTGCCGCTATCGGGCGCGAGATGCAAAAAAACTATCTCGCATACTGTCAACGCATGGTGCGTGAATATTTTGTGGCGAATCTTCGCCATCCTCAGATTGTTTATCTCAATGCCGAAGAAAATAACTTCGGATTGAAATTCGCACCCTTCATAAATGAACGCAATGTTGAAGATTTTATGACAGAACTTGCTTTGGCAGAACGGCACGTAGAGCAGAATGTGAATGCAAAGATGGTGTTTTTCGATCTTTGTCTCAAGGTAACCATGCTGCTGAAACGATAAGAATATTTTGTATAATTATATAAACCCACAAAGCCGAAAGAAAGGGGCTTTGTCTTAGTAAAAAAAACTAAAACGATAAACCGATGAATTCAGATATAAGTAACAATGATATACCGGAAGCTAACACTCCGGAACAAATGCCTGTAGTGCAGGCGCCCAATCTTGCCGAGATGAAGCCTGTTGTAGACAACAGATCATGCTGCAAGAAAAATACGACTGGCTTGGCGATATTCCGTTGGCGCAGCAAGAAACGCAAATGGTGGAAGTGCAATTCAAGAATACCCGCAAAGGATATTATCTGAATAGCAATAATATAGAACTCTATCGTGGAGATATTGTTGCTGTAGAGGCTACGCCGGGACATGATATCGGAGAGGTAACCCTGACCGGGAAGCTTGTGAAACTGCAAATGCTGAAAAACAACTATCGAGGCGAAGTGAAGCGTGTATACCGCATCGCCAAATCGTCGGATATAGATAAGAGCAACGAATCGAAAGCGAAAGAGCATAAAACAATGTTGCGCTCGCGCGAGCTTGCCGAAGATATGAAGCTGAATATGAAGATCAGCGATGTTGAATATCAGGGCGATGGTAACAAGGCTATATTCTATTATATCGCTGACGAGCGTGTCGATTTCCGTCAGTTGATCAAGGTTTATGCTTCCGAATTTCGTGTAAAAATAGAAATGAAGCAGATCGGAGCCAGACAGGAAGCCGGTCGTGTGGGAGGGATAGGACCTTGCGGACGCCCGTTGTGCTGTTCGTGCTCCATGTCCAGTTTTGTGTCGGTATCTACTGCTGCTGCCCGTTTGCAGGATATACCACTCAATCCGCAGAAGCTTGCCGGACAATGCGGTAAGTTGAAATGTTGTCTCAATTTTGAGGTAGACACTTATGTCGAAGCACAACAAACGATGCCTAATCGCGATATTCCGTTAGAAACGCAGGATGGAACATTCTTCCATTTCAAGTCGGATATATTGAGTGGGCAGATGACTTATTCGACAGACAAACGTTTTGCCGCCAATCTGGTAACAGTAGATAAAGGGCGTGCATACGAAATAGTGCGAATGAACCGAAAAGGTAAGAAACCGCAACGGCTGAACGAAGAAGAGGTTGTGGAAAACAATAAGCCGGCATCGTTAGACGTTTTAGAACAGGAGAGTATTTCTCGTTTCGACAATAAAGGCGGAAGCGGGGATCGCAAAAATCCTAAAAAGAAAAAGAACTGGGAGAAGCGAGATGATACCAAAGGCGATAATATAAAAGGAGATCGTAATAGGGGAGACAATGCTAAAAGTGATGATAGGGGTATTCGCAATCATGACCGCAACAAGAGTAACGGTATAGCGAAAGCGAGTAAGCCAAATCCGAATCAGACCCCGAATGCCAACCCTGATGCACCGAAGAAGAAACAGCCTCAGGCAGCAACTGAGAATGACAACAAAAACGGTGGCGCGCCTTCGGAAGGTAGTAACCGCAATAAAAACAGACGTTATAACAAAAATCGCCCGCCTCGCAAGAATGATGGAAAGACAGAGAATAAACCGGAAGCTTAGCCGGAAGATAGGCGTATCGTTTATCTTCGCCCTTGCATCCTTGTCCTTTTTCGTTTCGTGTGGAGAGCAAGAGGCTTATTTCAAATATGCCGAACTGAAAGATGCTCAATGGTTTCAGAACGATACCTTGCATTTTGTAGTAGACAGTACCGATATTGAACCGGGTGTACCTTACGATATTACGCTCGAAATAACGAATAATGCACACTACGATTATCGCAATATATGGTTGTTTGTAAGAGACGAGATGTCGCAACACGGCGATTCTTTAGCATTTGTAAATAAAGACTATGTGCTGGCTGACGAACAAGGACGGTGGCATGGAGACGGATTCGGTTCGTTATACCAGGTGTCGTTGCCTTATGCCCGATCAATCATATTTACCGACCGACGCAATCATACGATATCCATCATGCAGGGGATGCGCGATGAACCTTTGGCGGGAATTGAGCGTATCGGTATCCGCATCGTGAAGTCATCAACCAATTAAAAAAAAATAAGAAGACGTTATGTTTCGTTTATGCTTCATACTGACTGCCTTCTTTCTGCACTTTTCGCTATCAGCCCAATATACTGTGTCGGGCGGAAGTGGAGTTCCGTATGACTATAAAGGAAATCTGGCGGGTATGGATATACAGTCAGTCTTCCTTGTGAACGGGCTTAGTGGTGCGACAATCACTTACACATCTGCGTCGTCGAGCGCGTCATTCTATTATTATCAAACATCGGTGTCGGACAAAGTAGATGTGCCCTCTTCTGATATCGAGAAACATACCTCTGGCGGAGAAACTCAATATACAATCAGTAATATAAAAGATGGCAGAGGCTATCTTGCTGAGATAGACGGAGTGTTGGGCGATGCCGTGTGGATTATCGACTATGCTTTGCATCAGCCGGTACTCAACTCGGTAGAAGTAGCCGAAGATGATGATCGGTGCGACTATCTGAAGCTGTTGATAAACAAATCGGACGAGCTGTTCTTTTACGGGCAGAGCGGAGTGAAACGGTCTGTCGACCGCAAATATAGCATCGAATATGCAGATGTGGAATGGAATAGTGCTGAGAAGAAGTTTGTAAATATAGCCCAGACTGTTCCCGAAAGCGTGCTCGGAATTGAGCGTGTTGTGCCGGCTCCTTATACCGATACGCATTTTACAGTCAAAGGCGATCAGTTTGCCAAGCATTTCGAAATAGAGAAAGAGATTGCGACGGCGGCGTATCAGTCAGTTGCAGTTCAGGCATATATAGATGCAACCAAAGTTGGGGCTTCCGATCAAAGCAGTAATGATGAGGCAACCGAAGGTAATAACGAAACCGAAAACTCACTGAGTGGTTCTGCTCCATTAGAAATATCCTTTAAAGGATATGGCAACGAGCCTGTGGCGTATTATTATACGTGGTTTATATATAAGAAAAGTGATCTTGAAAATGTTATAGCTCGTTATACCGACAAGGATATACGCTATACTTTTAACGAATCGGGCGATTATCTTATTCGTCTCGAAGTTGCTGACCGTAGTTCTACATGCGCGCAAACGGCAGAAGTTACTCTCAATATATCGGAATCGATGCTTGATGTTCCCAATTTCTATGCGCCCGATAGCGACAAGTTGTTTCGGGTCTCATACAAATCCCTTGTCTCGTTCAAATGCACCATCTTCAACAACTGGGGTAATAAGATCTATCAATGGACAGACCCTGCACAAGGTTGGGACGGAAAATATAAAGGGCGAATCGTAAATCCCGGAGTCTATTTCTACGTTATTGAGGCGAAAGGATCGGACGGCATCAACTACAAGAAAAAGGGGGATATCAATGTTCTACATAAGAAATAAAAAACTCGCTGTTTAGTTGTGAAGATATAACTCTCTGAACTTTGGTATGTCTACCCCCAGCACATTTGTCAGATAATTTTCTATTGAACCGTGATCAGCTTTGATGCGGTCGATACCTGTTTGCAGAAATTCTCGTTTGACGCCAAACAAAGCTTCTAATTGAGGATATTGTTCGAGATATGATTGGTATTTTGTTTCTAAGTATTTGTTTGAAGACAAATAATCTTCGAATATAGTTTCTTCATCCACATTCAACGCAAAGAGGATAAGTGCTGCTCCCATTCCTGTGCGGTCTTTTCCGGCAGTGCAATGAAAGAGTAGGGGGGCATGCTCAGGGTTTTGCAATAGTCCGAAAAAATCTTTGTACTGATTGATGCATGCCGAATCGGAAGCGAGGAGGTCGTTCAATTCTTTCATCATTTCCATAGCCTGCTCGCTCGTCATACTCAATACGTCTTTAGACAATAGGGTTAGATTTCCCGGTGTGATGCTCATCTCGTAGCGTGTAGATGTCTGCGGAACTTTGTCCCGAGCCTCTGCTATTTCTGTCTGACTTCTGAAATCGACAATAGAAGTAATAGGAATCGACTCAAGGTATTTCAGGTCGGCATCGGTGAGCGAGTGCAAATCGTCGGAGCGGAATATCTTGCCCCATTTAACCCGTTTGCCGTCTTTATTTTTTATGCCACCTAAATCTCTGAAGTTATGACCGCCTTCGAGCGGTAATTTTCTCTCTGTCATAATCGTTTTGCCTTGTGTCGTATTTATTTGAAAAATATGTCTTGTTGTGTTATCTATGTTCAATGTATAGTCGCCATTACCCGATCCCTCGACCAAGGGTTGCGACATGTCTATACTGTCTTCCGACCTTCCGGCAAATATAGACCATTCTTTGTCAGAGTTTATACTCATCGTCAAGCTATGTGAATTTTCATTTGTAGCCAGCGATACATCTTTGTCTATATCCCCTTCATACGTAGGAGATGCAACCTTGCGTTCGCAGCCTGTAAGTAACATGACGGCAACTGTGCTTAGTGCCCAAAATGAAACGTGGTAAGATTTTAACATTGGTGTATGGGTTTGATATTTAAGTTTATAACAAGTTGCGGTATAAGATTGTTCGTCCCGAAGGATAGATTGTAAACTTGTCGGAAAGGGATTCGTTCAATGTTGCTTGCCACCAATTGGTAAATATCTGCTCGCTGATCGGGTACATCAATCCCTCGCTACTGATCGGCTTCGGGTCTATGCAGAAGATAGAAACCTGTTGTCCTTTCACACTGTCGAATGTTGCCGGTCGGGTGATGGGTACAAAGCAGCCATAGTCGGAGATCATCAGCACATTGGCATAACTTTGGTATTCGCACAGCAGGCTAATGTTGCCGATTGTGTGGTCTTCGCGTTTGCCGGTAGCACCCAGTATGATAATGTCTTTTCGCCCTTGAGCAACACTGAAATTCACGGCTTTGGTCAGGTCGTTAGTTTCCTGTTCCGATACGGGATGAAGTATCGTCGCAAACCTCTTTCTGTTTTCTTCCGATAGCGAATCGCAGTCTCCCACTATAGCGTGAGGCTCAATCTTTGTCTGCGACAAATTGTCGATAGCCCCATCGCAACACACGATGTACGACGCATTTCGGAGGATGGATAATGGAATCGGATGAGTAGGGAACAGTCCGTTGGCAAGAATAACGGTCTCGGCAACCGTATGTGTATCGGGTAATATATAATGAGTCATAAGTCGTATATTAGAAAAAGAGCGAATAAAGTTAACTAAAAGTAAATAACCTTAGCCGAAATAGCATGATTGTTTAAAGTTTTAGACGACTTTTCTTTTGCGTCTAAATAAATAGACGTATGTTTGTGCTATAAAATAATACAATGGAAAAAGCGATGAACCGCTATTTCTCATCCATACCTCAATAGCATCAATTATGAAAAAGAAAAAACTGTTATTTTTAATTGTTATTTTGACTACAATTCTTCCCCGTGTCTTTTCGCAGGAAAGGACATTTAAATTGAATCTTGAAGGCAAGGAGTTTAACGAAATACGGCTTGCTGTGTCTATGCCAGATGGAGATATAGATATTCAAGGACAAACTGCCGACAAACAGAGTTGGACTTTCTTAATTCCAAACAATGTGTATGAAGAGGCAAGTGTGTTTTTTATCGTTCCCGATGGAAAGGAAAAACTTAACGCATTACTTTTTATGCAAATAGAGAATGGCGATACAATCAGTACGCAATATAATTATTTTTCGCCCGATGACATGGTTGTGAATGCAAAATTTGTTGGCATTAAACCTGTTGTGATTCCGGCAATACACACCAGCAATAACATGCCGAAAACAATAGAATTTTATCAATGTATAGGTTCTTTCGGTAATAATACAGAGTTAAATTTGAAAATGAAGTATCCTCGATTTATGCTATATAGTAGTCGTCCAGGGGATGAAAAGAAAACAGACGAAGAATACATCAAGGAATACATCTCTCTTGTCAAGGAGCACCCCGGTTCAAGATATTTTATAAGTCAATTGAATTCATTTAAAATAGGACTTGATACAAAAGAATATGCTATGGAAATCTTCAATAGCTTTAGTGATGAAATGAAGGAGTCGTACCATGGGAAAGAGGTGCTTCAATTTATAGAAAGATACTTTGTGTCAGACTATGCCTTCGAAAATATTGAGTTGGCAACATTAGACGGCACAAGAAAAGAGACGGTTATTGCCGATACAAGCAAATATACCTTAGTTATATTTTCCGCATCATGGTGCGGTCCTTGCCACAAGATTATTCCTATCTATAAAGAAATCCATAAAGACCTGCAATCAAAATTGAACTTAGTTTATCTGACAATAGATGAGCCAAAGGGGCTTAGTTCATGGAAAGAATTAATGGAAAAAGAGCAAATTCCATGGCGGAGTTTAGTGCTGAATGATAAGGAAATTAAAAAAATATATAATGTCTATTCCATTCCGTCCTCATTGCTTGTTGCTCCCAATGGTACTGCATGGTATATCAATGTACGTGTCGACTCAGAAAAACAAAAGCTGTATGACTTGTAATAATAATGTTTTTTTTAGTACATTTAAATTTGTAATTTAAAATATTAAAAAAATATCATCTATGAAGTGTCTATTATCGCTTATCCTGTCTTTTATTGTGTGCAGTGCCTATGGGCAAACGGAAGTCTTAAAGTTCAACGACGACCATAAGTTCAAGATTGTTCAATTTACTGATGTGCATTATATCAGCGGGCGTGTGGAATCGGCAGTCTCTATCGAACTGATAAACGAAGTGTTGGATGCCGAAAAACCCGATTTGGTTGTATTCACGGGAGATGTTGTTTGGGGGCAACCGTCGAGACAGATATTAGATGAAGTCTTCGAACCGGTTGTTGACCGTAAAATCCCTTGGGCATATATTTTCGGGAATCACGATGATGAATTTGAAATGTCTCGTTCAGAAATTATGGATTATGCCACCCTTAAACCCTATTGTCTGGCTCAAGCAGGCGATAAAAGTATCGGGGGAGTCGGAAATTATATCTTTGAAATCAAAGGTACTAATGACAATAAAACCCAAGCTTTACTATATTTGATGGACTCACATGCATATAGTAAAGTAAAAGGTGTAGGTGGTTATGACTGGTTTACTTTCGATCAGATACAGTGGTACAGAAATCAAAGTAAAGCATATACCAAATCAAACGAAGGCACGCCCTATCCGGCATTAGCTTTTTTCCATATTCCTTTAGCAGAATATCCATTAATGTCTGCTGATTCGACAAAAATAATAGGAACTAAGGGTGAGGGAGAATGTAATGGACGTCTAAATTCAGGAATGTTCACTGCTATGCGTGAGGCAGGAGACGTAATGGGGACTTTTGTAGGTCACGATCATGATAATGATTATATTGGCAACTACTTTGACATCTATCTTGCTTATGGTCGTTATTCGGGAGGTAAGACAGTTTATAATAACCTCGGATTGAACGGATGTCGTATAATTGAGTTACAAGAAGGTAAACGAGAGTTCAAAACATATATTCGCCTGCTAGGAGGCCAAAAACTTTATCCGGTAGAGTACCCTACAACTTTTCCTTTGAGTAAGGATAAAAACTAATGATATATAAACAAATAAAGGAGATACTAAGTATCTCCTTTATTTATATATTAAAAAGGATCTTATTCTGCTATTTCGGAATCCTCATTTACCGGAGCTATAAGTTTATAACCTTTACCGTGTATATTAATAATTTCTATACTTGGATCCGGTTTCAACAATTTACGTAATTTAGTGATGTATACGTCCATACTTCTTGCATTGAAATAGTTATCATCTACCCAGATTTGTTTCAACGCATGATTTCTTTCTAGTATATCATTTGCATGAGCACATAACAAAGCCAATAGTTCAGCTTCTTTCGTAGTTAGCTTAGTGCTTTCACCATTGATAGTCAA
>CALNCC010000095.1 GCA_937875275.1 uncultured Dysgonomonas sp.
CCGGACAGTCAACGTGTGCATAGTGGCGGTTAACTGTTTGGTATTCAACGTGTGATGTATTGATAGTAATACCACGTTCTTTTTCTTCCGGAGCGTTGTCGATCTGATCGTATGATCTTGCTTCTGAAAGACCTTTGCTTGCCAATACGCTACAAATAGCAGCTGTCAAAGTGGTTTTACCGTGGTCAACGTGGCCGATTGTACCGATATTAACATGCGGTTTCGACCGGTTAAAATGTTCTTTTGCCATGATTAATCTATTGTTATGTTAGTAATTAAATTTTTTAAATCCTACTGCAACGCTGTCATCCATAAAAGAGCCCATGACGGGACTTGAACCCGTGACCTCTTCCTTACCAAGGAAGTGCTCTACCACTGAGCTACATTGGCTTGTTTTTTTGTTCAAAGCCACCCCTTCTTATTTGCTTCTGTGTTTCAGTAACAACCTCAAAGGAGGGTAGCGGAGATAATGCAGAGACTCGCTCTGCTAAAAGAAGTTTTCGCTTCTTTTGAGCCTCTTGTCGGATTCGAACCAACGACCCCGAGATTACAAATCACGTGCTCTGGCCAGCTGAGCTAAAGAGGCAAAATGCTTTTCATACAATAATGTCGCCGTTCGGCTATATCGATAGAGAAACGGCGACAAAATTAGAAATTATTTTTTAGAACCACAACACTTTAGCGCTAATTCTTGAAAGTTTTTTGTTGTGTACTCCAAAATGCTCATCTATAAATGTTTAAATAGGGGAGTCTATCGGTCTCCTTTTGCTTTCAGCAGCTGCTTCTCGAGTGCCTCGGTGCATAGTGCTACCGCTTCTTCGAATGTGTCGGCAACTTTGCTCGCAAAAAGCTCTCCATTTTTGATGTTGATCTTCATTGCGGCTTCTTTGTTGTTTGCGGCTTCGGGCTTAATCACTCTCAGTGTGATTTCTCCGTTTACTATCTTGTCCGAGATTTTATCAAGTTTTGCTACTTTCTTTTGTATAAACTCTTGCAGCTGTGCTGATGCATCGAAATGCACAGATTGAATTACGATATTCATAATATTCCCTCCTTTTATATTGTTCAACAAATTCTCATTCAGCTCGTGGATGAGCTTTATCATATATTTTTTTTAATTCTTCGAAAGTCGTATGCGTATATACTTCGGTGGAAGCTAAGCTCGCATGTCCCAGTATTTCTTTTACAGCGTTTATGTCTGCTCCGTTGTTGAGCATGTTGGTGGCAAATGAATGCCGCAATACATGCGGGCTGGCTTTGGGCAGAGTCGATATCACGCTCAATGCTTCGTGAACCATCTTGTACACAAACGATGGTGTGAGCTTGGTATTGTCGTCTTTCACGAAAAAATATTCACAACCTCCTCCAAATTCTTCTTCCCGCCGATCGAGATACTGCTGCAAGCGGCTTAGGCTTGCTTCCCCAAGGGGTATCAGTCTCTGTTTGTTTCTCTTTCCGGTTACCTGTACCGTTTTGTTGTAAAAATCGACATCAACGTCTTTCAGTCCTATCAGCTCGGCTTCGCGCATCCCTGTAATATAGAACAGTTCAAGGATGGTTTTGTTTCGCACCGATTCGTAGCTGTCGTCAAAATTATCCTCGTCTAAAATCGTTTCCATATCGGCGTGATTGACGAACGCGGGTAGGCTTTTCTTCATCTTGGGACCGGTTATCTGCCTCAATGGGTTGATCTCTGTCACGCCAATGCGTTGCAGATATTTGTAAAAGGATTTTAGCGCGCTCAGTTTTCTGTTTACCGTGCGTGCTGTCAGTCCTGCCTCCATGAGGCTGATGATCCATCGGCGCACGATGTCTCCATCCACAGCCTCTATCTCAACGTCCGTTATGCGACTCTTCACAAACGACTCGAACTGAGAGAGGTCCTCTAAATAAGAAATCTCCGTATGTAAAGAATAATTTCTTTCATAACGGAGATGCTTTATATATTTCTCTATTAAATTCGCCATCTCCACCCCCTTTTGAAAAGGTTCCTTATGACGAAGTTAATGTATTTTCTTCAAGAATACACTATTTATTCTTCAGAATCTTGCATTTTTTGCACATATACTGCGTGCATTCTTTCTTTACGATTTCTGATCGAAGGTTTCACAAATTCTTGGCGTCTTCTCAATTCTTTTACAACACCTGTTTTTTCGTATTTACGTTTGAATTTTTTTAGGGCTCTTTCGATGTTTTCGCCTTCTTTCAATGGAACAATAATCATGTTAATTCTATTTTTATTTTTATTTTGTTTGTTTTATTATTTTGTTTTCGTTTTGCATGTCGGGTTTCTAAAACTCACGATGCGCGTCTGTAATAATATCTACTCTACAATGGGAAACACGAACGTTCTAAGCTTCGCCGCTATTTTGGGCAAAACAATTGATGAAAATTGTACTTAGCTTAAAAGTTCATATAACCTCCCTTCTTTTTCGGAGTGCAAATTTAGGATTTAATTTCTAAAGATCAAGAAAATAGGGGAAAATATTTCCCCCTATCCTTTTTTATCATTGCTTTGACCTCCAGATCATTTACTTGTTGGTACTGGTCGTGGTGTAATAAATGGCTTTTCGTTGCCTTCCATTGCTTTTTGTGTTTCCACTTGTTTTATCAGCAACATAGGTGATACAGCCGATACTCTCAGCCATCCCGATTCTGCTCCGCACATTCCGTTGAATATGTCGGGCTAGTCTTCTCCTGCCTTTATTACATTCGAAAATACGGACAGCGGTGTTCCGATAATATTCAGACCTCTTACCATTTCGTCGGGGCGACCATCGACATACACCTTGTATGTTATGACCGGGAATACGTTGAACGAATTTGGCAGCATGCGACCTGTCATTGCCAATCCTCCGCTGACTTCATCTACATAGTATCCAAACTCTTTTCCCTGTGCTTTCAATTCGTCGATAAACGCATCGCGTATTCCTTTTGCCGACAGCAAATTCGTCGTTTCTACAATCAGGTTCGACTGTCTCGATACGGCGTTGTTGCCGATATCTGCACGCCCGTGTCCGTTCGATTTCGAGCGTCCGTCTACCGGTGTCCGATTGTAAAGGAAGTCGTTCAGCTTACCATCTTTTACTAATGTTACGCGTTGTCCGTTTACTCCTTCATCGTCATACTTGTAGCTGCCGAAAAGATATTGCCCTTTGTATTTGTTTATAGTAGGATCCATATATACGGAGAACTCCTTAGGCAAAACAAGCTCGCCCAATTTGCTCTTGAATGTCTGTCCGTCTGTGTCCGACTTGAATCGGTGAGCCTCTACTCGATGCCCGAATATTTCGTGGAAGAATACTCCCGCAGCTTGGTTGGAAAATAGTACTGGACCCGAATACGGATCGGCGAACGGAGCCTCTTTCAATTGCATCAGCTTAGTGATCAGTTTTTCCATTTCTCCTTTCATTTCCCCTTCGGTAGGTAGCTGTGCTACTGTTTCGGGACGCCACATTTTGAATAATGAAACAGGATTTCCCTTGCTGTCTTTGGTTGCTATCTGAATGTAAGCGATAACGAATAGTTCGTTTTCCACGATGTCGGAGCCTTCCGACGATACGTAGTATTTTCTGATAGGTTGCACCTGTACTGCTGCATACGAGTTGTGTATCTCCGGATAGCTTTTGCCTATTGCCGAAACATTAGCCAATTGTTTTTCCCAATTTTTGATATTCAGTTTCAAGTCCTTCTTGGCGTATGGTGTGTCGTAGTATGATACAACACTCTCTCTTGAGAAGTCATGTACGGTGTCGTTCTTGTCTGCCGACATATTTACGATAGCCTTTCTCTTATTGTAGTCTTCCTTCGACGCATCGTAAGCCTCTTCGACAGAACGCTCTATGTCCTCCTTCGCCGAAAGTTCGAATTGGCTACCCCACGGAAGCCACTTCTGAGACGAGCGGTTGTTCTGCGTTTCTTTTGTTATGTGATAGTTGTCAAACGAGTAGTCTCCCACGCGTGAGGTTACGGTAAATAGGCGTCTTGGTGTATTCTCCTGCGACCTGACGATGGCTCCCATAGCAGCATCGATGCTGGTTGTTTGCATGTCATACACGCGGTAATTCATATAATAGAGCGGCAATTCTTTTCCCGAATATTTTGCAAATTCTTCGGTCATCGACTCTTTCAACAGCGACAGCAGCTCATCTCCATCTTTTGCTTGGGCGGGCATCTGCATAGCAAAGAACGCCGCCAGGATCAAAAGAAATGTTTTTTGATATCTATATATATTCTTCATCGTTTATCGTCTTATGGTTGATTACTAAAAATTGTTGGAAAATCCTGAATGTTGTTTGTTGATAGAAACTTCTTCGAATAAGAATTCTTTCGGGGCAATCACAGAGTTGCTTCTTCCGTTCTGTTTCAGGAAGTAAACTGCCTTTTCGGTCGATGCTCCGACAACGCGTCGCAAACCTCTTTTTCCATCTACACTGAATTGGTATCCTCTC
>CALNCC010000096.1 GCA_937875275.1 uncultured Dysgonomonas sp.
AAGCCCGATTCCGAGTATGCATGCCGTTGGGCGACTGCTTGGTTTTACGCTGTTTTCCACTATTATCTCGAACCTCACCCTTGTGATGGCTATAAAATATATCGGTTCCACCATTACATCTATATTAGGGTCGATGGAACCTGTTGTTGCCACATTTGTGGGAGTAATATGTTTTTCAGAATATTTCGATGCTGTAAGTCTCTTGGGGATAGCTCTTATAATCGTATCGGTAACTCTTGTCATATTGAAAAAATCGAAACCGGATTTGGAGCCCGAAAAAATAGGTCGTCCGAAACCGAACGACCTATAAACGGTACATGCTGTAAAGCCCCTTATTTAGCTTTATTTGTAGTTACCTGTTTTACTGCCTGTTCTGTTTTTGCAGGAGTCAATTTTTTGCTCTCTTTTTTCACCTCGCCTTTTACTGACGCAGCATCAGACTTCGCAGTCTTCAACTCAGATTTAGCCTCAGATTTAACCTTAGCTTCTTTTGTACTAACTTTAGCTTCTACCTTTGCTTTTACCGGTTCACTCTTCTTCACATCTTGTGCCATTGCAGATGTAGAACAAACTAAAGCAGCCATGAGAACAACTGAAAAAATTAACTTTTTCATACTTTCTAAATTAAAATTGTCTGTAATATGTTTCTTAAAAACAGATCAAATGTACACTGTTTTTCAGATTCCAATGTTAATTCAGCGTTAAATAGAAAGGACGAATGTGTAATAAAAATAAACAGAATTGTAAGATGTAATAATGATGATTTGCTCGTATGATATTCTATATATTTTAGTATCTTGGAGCACAATAGTTAACGTATAATTTGATTGTCATGAAACAGTTTTATCAGTCGCTTTCGGCGGTTATATTTTGCTTCTTATTCTTCGCATCGTGCGGACAAAAAATGTTGACCCGGCAAGATGCCGGAGCGAATCAGCCTGTCGGATTAACAATGGTCGACCCACAAGCAACAGCTGAGACCAAAGCATTGTATGCAAATTTGTGGGTGATCGCACAAAAAGGTGTAATGTTTGGGCATCACGACTCCCCCTCTTATGGTATCGGGTGGCGAGGCGATAAAGACCGCAGCGACGTGAAAGATCTTACAGGAGACCATCCGGCGGTATATAGTCTCGATATGCACCGTATCAATCAAACGAAAATAGACTTTGTGAAAGCGGCTTATAAACGAGGCGGAGTGAGCATGTTGGTGTGGCATCAAGACAATCCGTTGACCGAATCGCCGGATGCAAAATACCCTGCCGGCACAGCGTGGGATAACAGCAAGGTCGTGGATCAGATATTGACCGAAGGTAGCGAAATGAATATCAAGTATAAAAAGATATTGGATCGTGTGGCTGAGGCTTTGCATGCGATGACTGATGATGCGGGGCAACCGATCCCGGTTATATTTCGCCCCTTGCACGAGCACACTCAAGGATGGAACTGGTGGGGATCGAGGGCAACGTCGGATGATGAATTTATTTCTTTTTGGCGGTTTATAGTAGAGTATCTTCGCGATACGAAAAATGTGCACAACGTTATTTATGCGATCTCGCCACAAATGGATGAGGTATATGCCGACACCAGAGAGCGGTTATTGTATCGTTGGCCGGGGAATGACTATGTCGATTTTGTGGGGATAGATTGCTACCATGGTCGCAACAAGGATGCTTTCTTTTCCAATGTGAAGGCTTTGAGTGCCCTCTCTCTCGAATTGCAAAAGCCGGTAGGGGTAACTGAGACCGGACTGGAAAATAATCACACGCCCGACTATTGGACAAACGATGTGCTGCCTCCGCTGAAACTGCATGGAGTAAGCATGGTTGTTGCATGGCGCAACGATAAGCCAAGCCACGCTTACGGCCCGTACAAGGGCGATGCTTCGGCTGAGGATTTTGTGAAATTCTACGAAGACAGCACCACGCTATTCGAAAAAGATTTGCCCGATATGTATAAAATGCCCAAAAATATAATTGTAAAATAATAAGCTGAAAAAGGTCGCGGTATAGAAATATCTATGATTGGTCTTGCCACTGCCCTCTTTTGAGTAGTATAGAGATATATTGATCTCGCTTTTTTTCTCCCGATTTTTTTTAATAGCTTTGTATATAATAAAAGAGACATTTTTGATGGAAAATTATATTGTTTCGGCTCGTAAGTACCGCCCGGCAACATTTCGCTCGGTGGTAGGGCAGAAGGCTTTGACCACCACTCTGTTGAATGCTATTGCATCCAATAAGTTGGCTCATGCCTATCTGTTTTGTGGGCCGCGCGGAGTGGGAAAAACCACTTGCGCCCGCATCTTTGCCAAAACAATCAATTGCTTGTCTCCCACAACAGAGGGCGAAGCGTGTAACCAGTGCGAGTCGTGTGTCGCGTTTAACGAAAACCGCTCGCTGAATATACATGAGCTCGATGCTGCATCTAACAACTCGGTCGAAGATATCCGCTCGTTGATAGAACAGGTGCGCATTCCGCCTCAGATAGGAAAGTATAAGGTTTATATCATCGACGAGGTGCATATGCTCTCGCAAGCGGCGTTCAATGCTTTCTTGAAAACATTGGAAGAGCCACCGAAGCATGCCATCTTTATCCTGGCCACTACCGAAAAGCATAAGATACTACCTACCATTTTGTCTCGCTGTCAGATATACGATTTCAGCCGCATTACGATCACTGATATTGTAGAGCATCTCGAATATGTAGCCTCTCAAGAAAATGTAACGGTAGAACCCGAAGCGCTGAACATTCTTGCGCAGAAAGCCGATGGCGGAATGCGTGATGCCTTGTCTATATTCGATCAGGCAGTCAGTTTCACGGGAGGTAACGTTACCTACAAGGCAGTTATTGAAAACCTGAATGTCCTCGACTACGATTACTACTTCAAGTTGACAGATTATATCCGTTCGGGGGATGTGGTCAACAGCCTCTTGGTGTTAGACGAGATACTCGGAAAAGGATTTGACGGACAGAATGTAATAACGGGGATAGCCTCACATTTCAGAGATCTATTGTTGTGCCGCGACGAGCGCACAGCGCAGTTGTTCGAGGTTGGAACGACAATCCGACAACGATATGTAGAAACGGCAAAACAGTGTTCAAACGAATTTTTATATAAAGCGATAGATATTGCCAACGATTGCGATCTGAATTATCGTGCAAGCCGGAATAAGCGTTTGCTCTCCGATCTCACACTCATTCGTTTGTGCCAACTATCTTCTCCATCAGCAACGACAGAGGAGCAAAAAAAAAATGTAATTAAACCTATTGCAGCAGCACAACCTGCTACAGGCACGGGACAAGAATCGCCACAACGGACAGTTAACCCGCCTCAAGCGAACGAAATCAGAACGACTACCATATCAACCCCGACAGCACGTTCGACGGCTCAGCCAAGAGCAGAGAAGGCTCTTTCGTCGAAGGCTTCTCCATCTATCGGCAAAGGATTAGGGGTGTCGATATCAGCATTCAATCAGAAAAAAGAAGAGACTAAGGAAACCGTCATCGAAGACTCGGTGGTAATGACAGAACGGTTCTCCCCCCTGCAATTGATTAATGAATGGAAGGCTTTTGCTGAAACATTGCAAGAGGAGCACCATCTGAAAAACTCTATGTTAAACTGTTTACCCGAATTGTTGAGCAACAAACTATTCGAAGTTGTGGTAAACAATCCTATGCAAGAGCAGCGTTTGTTGAACCATTCTTACGAAATATTATCGTACTTGAAAGACAAGTTGCGTAATACTCAAATTGAAATGCAGGTACGCATCAGTGAGGATAATGAGAAAAAATTAGCCTTCACTCCTGCCGAAAAGTTCAACCTGATGATGGAAGAAAATAGCAGCTTGCGCAAATTAAAAGACGAATTCGGACTCGAATTGTCTTGAGCACCACATCTACTAATCTTTCTCCAATTCGATAAGCAAGTCGCTTTTGCTTGTTGTGTCTCCTTCTTTCGCCAATACTTTCTTTATGATCCCCTTTGTACTGGCAAGGATAGCATTTTGCATCTTCATTGCCTCAAGTATAAGGAGAGTGTCTCCGGCCTTCACGCTGTCTCCTGTTCTCACTAATACCTTCAATATTTTACCCGGCATAGGGGCTTTGAGACGGATAGTTGTAGATTCGCTTTCTTTCGCCAACATTTTCAATCGCGTAGCAGAAAATGGTGTTTCTACCGATAAATTGTAACTCACGCCGTTGACCAACAGTTCATATTCGTTCTGATGTGAGGAGACAACTTCCACCTGATAGCTTTTGCCATCTGCTTCGATGAAAGAAAAGCCATTATCGTCATTTTTTACCAGAGCTTCCAGTTCTTTCGAATCACAAACAATTTTTCCATTATCCTGCAATGAAAATTGGAACTCTTTGTTCGAGTCTTTGTTCAGTATTACCAATTGTTTATTTTGAGTTTTCATCTTCATTTTCTATTACATGTTGTTGAATCTGTTTTTCACTTTCCACAAATCGAAATTGGCGTTGTTGTTTTCTTGTGGAGCGTTCTGTTTTTCGAAGTGCTTAGCGGCAAACAATGCTGCGAGTAGTTCTTCCCCCTCTTCGCGATGAACCAAAGTATCCATATCTTTCTCTATGAATGAAGTATCGAAATCTCCGTCTCGAAATACTTTGTTATGCAATACCGCTTTGTCGAACGGAATCGTAGTTTTCACTCCCTTGATGCGGAAGTTATCTAATGCTTTCAACGTATTTGCGATGACCGTTTTGCGGTCGGAAGCATGGACAATCAGTTTAGCAATCATGGAGTCGAAGTGCGGAGTAATTTCCGATCCTTCTACGACGCCTGTGTCGACTCTCACGCCGTCGCCGGTTGGTATTTTCAGTGCTTTGATAGTTCCCATACATGGCGAAAAATCAGATTGTGCATCTTCGGCATTGATGCGGCATTCGATAGCCCATCCGTTCAGCACGACATCGGATTGCGCGATAGGAAGTTTTTCTCCATTAGCTACCCGTATCTGAAGTTCGATAAGATCGAGTCCTGTAATCATTTCCGTAACGGGGTGTTCTACCTGTACACGGGTGTTCATCTCCATGAAGAAGAAGTTTTTGTCTTTGTCCAACAAAAATTCGACAGTACCCAGGCTGACATATCCCGCTTCACGCGCCAATGATATAGCGGCATCGGTAATTTTTTTGCGCAATGCTTCGTCCAGTGCCGGAGAAGGAGCTTCTTCTAACAATTTCTGGTGCTTACGCTGCACCGAGCACTCGCGCTCTCCTAAGTGAACTACATTACCATAACTGTCGGCTACGATCTGCACTTCTATATGGCGAGGGTCTTCGAGATATTTCTCGATAAAAACGGACGGATTGTTGAATGCTGCCGCAGCTTCGGAAGATGCTGACAAAAACATTTGCTTCATTTCCGATTGCTTGCGCACGATGCGCATACCACGACCACCGCCTCCGGCAGCCGCTTTCACTATCAATGGATATCCTATTTGTTTGGCTACATCGAGTGTTTCGTCTAATGTGATTACGCATCCGTTACTGCCGCCCAACATCGGCACTTTCCCTTTAGCGGCGATTTCTTTGGCTACCACCTTATCGCCCATATTCTGGATAACTCGCGGCGATGGACCTATGAATATAATCCCCTCTTCGGTACAACGAATCGCAAACTGCGCATTTTCAGACAAATACCCATATCCGGGATGGATGGCATCAATCTTGTTTCGCTCAGCTAAGAGAACAAGAGACTCGATGTCTAAAAATTCGGGTGTGTCGCTTTTCTCTCTTTCGGGGAAATCAAGCACTCTATCCATCAGCGTCAGATAATATGCATCGGGCTCTTTCGGCGTTCTTATCCCTACCGATTCTATCCCCATTTTTTTAGCGGTTCGGGCTATTCTGATGGCTATTTCGCCCCTGTTGGCTATTAATATCGAATTTATTTTATCTTTCATTTTCGTCGTGTTTCATTTAATATTAAAGCGGCATGTTACCATGTTTGCGTTTAGGGCGCAATTCTGTTTTACGCTCCAATGCTCGTAGGCAACCGATTATTTTCGTTCTCGTCTGAGCCGGATCTATCACTTCGTCTATATATCCTTTTTCGTCGGCAATGTAAGGATTGGTAACCTCTTCCCTGTATTTTTGTGTCAACTCGCGCTTCAGTGCAACAGGGTCTTCCGATTCGCCCAATTCTTTACGATACAAAATCGCAATTGCACCATCGGGTCCCATCACTGCTATTTCGGCTGTTGGCCATGCAAAGCTAAAGTCGCCGCCGATACCTTTACTATTCATCACAATGTATGCCCCGCCATATGCTTTGCGAAGAATAATAGTAATCTTCGGCACAGATGCGAATGTGTAGGCATACAGCAGTTTTGCTCCGTGGCGAATGATTCCGTCGTGTTCCTGATCGGTTCCCGGAAGGAAACCCGGTACATCTTCGAGTGTTATGATGGGTACGTTAAACGCATTACATATATTTATGAACCGAGCACCTTTTACCGATGAATCAATATCGAGTGTGCCCGCCATTACCTTAGGCTGGTTGGCAACGATACCCACTACTTGTCCGTCCATGCGGGCAAATGCCGTAAAGATATTCATGGCGTGGTTTTCTGCCACTTCGAGGTAGTCTCCGTTGTCAACAAGCAGTTCTACAATGTCTTTTACGTCGTAAGGCTTGTCGGGGTCTTCGGGAACAATATTCCGCAATCTCTCCTCTACCTTATTAGATACATTCTCCGATTTTACGAATGGAGGGTCTTCCATATTGTTGGAAGGTAGATACGAAAGCAGTTTTTTTACTCCCAGTATGGTGTTTTCATCGTCGTTGTACACAAAGTCGGCAACACCCGATTTTGTGCCGTGAACCGATGCTCCGCCGAGATCTTCTGTCGTAACGGTTTCGTTCAACACTTCTTTTACCACATTGGGACCGGTTACAAACATGTAACTTGTGTGCGCAGTCATGAATATAAAGTCGGTCAACGCAGGAGAATATACTGCACCGCCGGCGGCAGGCCCCATTATTACCGATATTTGAGGAATAACACCCGACGACAACACATTGCGTTTGAAGATATCGGCATAGCCGTTCAAACTGCTGATGCCTTCCTGTATACGTGCTCCTCCCGAGTCGATGAGCCCGATGATGGGAGAGCCGGTCTTCAAAGCCATATCCTGAACTTTGGCGATCTTAGATGCATGCATCGACCCCAAAGAGCCTCCCAATACATTGAAGTCTTGCGAATAAGCGTAAACCAAACGTCCGTTCACCTGCCCAAACCCTGCAATGACTCCGTCGCCGAAGGCTTTTACCGTTTTGCCGAAAGAAGCATTTGCCGGTGGAGTATAGGCATCCGTTTCTTCGAATGTGTCTTCATCGAAGAGAAGCAGTATGCGTTCGCGAGCTGTCAGCTTGCCCCGTTTGTGTTGTTTCTCCGAATAGGCAGCGTCGTATTGTTTGTCCAACAACTCGCGACGAGCCTTAAATTGTTTATACGATTGTTTCATTCCTATATAGTTTTTTATAATATGCACACTCAAATAATCGGCAAGATGTACCGACCAAATATTAAAATTGCTAATAAAAAAATAAATATGCAAAGATTCTTGCAAACAAACGTCTCATAACTCTATTTACAAGAAATTTGCGACCATATCATCTCCGGCTTTATTCCCCGAAAGCCCAAGTGTTTATATCGTTTTGGCAGGTCTTCTGACTTACTCTCTCGTTTGAATACCCTTCCCATTCTTTTTTACAGAACAGTGGATGTGAGTTTTTATTCAACGAACTCAACAGAGCTTACAGCAGCGGGTCTGCTCAGGATTCGCACCTGATTCCCTTTTCACCATCCTCCACGAACATGAAGAATGACACCAAAACCGAGGTAAAGGTAGATAATATAATTTGTAAAAAGAAAGTCTTTTTGTGTTTTCGTGATCTCGTGTCGCTTTTATCTCAAATATGCACAGCTTCTGTCTGCGTATTTTCGCACATTCGAATCTTTGTGTATCCATTGCTCCACAACACAAGGCTGTTCGATGCCAACGATTGGCGAACATCGATAAGACGCTGGTTGCTACTCCCCCTGAATTGGAGATCGACATTTCTCAATGCCTCTATGTATCTGCCATCTACCAACACATCGATGAAAGGAAGTATTTGTGATAGTTTTTCCGATTTAGCAACTTGCTCGAAGACGAAGCCGGTGTAGCACCAAATGGTTTTCTTCGTTTCCGTTTTTATCCGTTTGGCAAGTTCGATGAAACCATCTACTTGCATCAACGGGTCGCCACCCGAAAAAGTTACGTTGGCAAACTCATTTTCTTTGATTGTTTGCAACAGGGAGTCAACTGTCTGAAGACTCCCATTGGCTATATTCCACGAATCGGGATTGTGGCAACCCATACACCGATGTGTACATCCGGCGGCGTAGATGGATGTGCGAAATCCCGGTCCATCGACCGTTGTGTCGTGCAGTATGTCGAGTATCGATATCTTATTCATGGATGACACGGTCATTAAGCTCTGCTAATTTAGCACTGTTCCACCTGTCGGTGGTCCCTACCAGATAGCCGGTAATGCGTTGCAGGCGGTCTATTTCTTTGCTTCCGCACTGTGGACATTCGCACAGTTGAGTTTTCGCATTCTCGTATCCGCACTTCAAGCAGCGGTTGCGGTTGTGATTGACTGATGAGTATCCTATATTGTATTTGTCCATCATGTCCACAACCGTCATTATGGCTTCGGGGTTGTGCGTTGCATCTCCGTCTACTTCGACATAGAAGATATGTCCACCTCGTGTGAGGTCGTGATATGGTGCTTCTACTTTTGCTTTCTGATGTGCCGAGCAGTGATAATAGACAGGCACATGATTGGAGTTGGTATAGTAATCACGATCAGTAATACCTTCTATCAATCCGAAATCTTTTTTATCTCGACGCGTAAATCTACCGGCAAGACCTTCTGCCGGAGTGGCAAGGATGCTATAATTGTGTTGATATTTATCTGAAAATTCGTTCGCCTTGTCTCTCATGTAGGTTGCGATCTCTAAACCTAACTTCTGAGACTGCTCGTCTTCTCCGTGATGCTTGCCCATCAATGCCACCAACGCTTCGGCAAGTCCGATGAATCCGATACCCAATGTTCCCTGATTAATTACTTTTTCTATTGTAAACTCATTCTTTATCTGCTCGCAACCATTCCATAACACAGACATCAGCAAAGGAAACTGTTTTGGTGCGGCTGTCTTCTGGAATTCGAAACGAGAGTGTAATTGTTCGGCAGTAAGGTGCAGCATCTGATCCAATTTTCCGAAGAAGCAAGAGATGCGCTCTTCTTTGTTTTCTATATTGCGGCACTCCAACGCCATGCGAACAAGGTTCAACGTAGAAAACGAAAGATTGCCTCGTCCGATAGATGTTTTCTCTCCGAAACGATTTTCAAAAACACGGGTACGGCATCCCATCGTAGCCACTTCGTAGTTGAAACGTTGGGGATCGTTTTCGTTCCAGTCTTCATGCTGATTGAATGTCGCATCCAGATTCAAGAAGTTGGGGAAGAAACGGCGGGCACTTACTTTACATGCCAATTGATATAAATCGTAGTTGCGATCTTCGGGCAGATAGCTTACGCCACGTTTTTTCTTCCATATCTGTATAGGGAATATGGCAGTAACTCCACCTCCCACGCCTTCATATGTGCTGTTGAGCAATTCGCGGATGATGCATCGTCCTTCGGCAGAGGTGTCTGTTCCGTAGTTTACCGAACTGAACACAACTTGGTTTCCACCACGCGAGTGTATCGTATTCATGTTGTGGATGAATGCCTCCATAGCCTGATGTACACGGTTGACGGTACGATTTATGGCATGTTGCACCACACGCTCGTCTCCTTGCAGAGAGCCTAATTCTTTATATATATAATCTGTTATTTCTGTTTCGCAGAGATGCTTGTAGTCAGCGCCACTGACTTGCTCTAAAACCTTCACCTCTTCAATAAAACTTTTGCGGACGAATGGTGCAAGATAGAAATCGAATGCCGGTATAGATTGCCCTCCGTGCATTTCGTTTTGTGCAGTTTCTAAGGAGATACACGCCAACATGCTTGCCGTTTCGATACGCTTTGCGGGACGCGATTCGCCATGTCCGGCATTGAATCCTTCGTTCAATATTTTGTCTAATGGGTGTTGAACACAAGTCAAACTCTTTGTCGGATAATAATCCTTGTCGTGTATATGTACATAGTTGAGACGCACAGCCTCTTTCACTTCTGGTGTTAATAGATAATCGTCAACAAACGGTTTGGTGGTTTCACTGGCAAACTTCATCATCATACCGGCAGGCGTGTCGGCATTCATGTTGGCATTTTCACGTGTGATGTCATTCGATTTGGTTTCGATGATTTCAAGAAACATGTCGCGGGTTTTCGCTTTACGGGCAATGCTTCGTTTGTCGCGATAGGCTATGTATTTCTTCGCAACCTCTTTTCGCGAACTTTTCATCAGTTCCACTTCCACCATGTCCTGAATCTGCTCTACGGTCATTTGCTCTTCGCCACGGCAAGACACGTAATCGGTAATGCGTCTGATGAGTGAAGAATCTTCGCCCAGTTCGGTCTGCAACATCGCTCTACGCACGGCAGCCATAATCTTTTCCTCGTTGAAGCCTACAACGCGACCATCTCTTTTTACAACAGTTTGTATCATAATATTTTTCTCTTAGAAAGTTTTTTCTTTTAAAAGCAGCAGGCGAGATGAGGCGGAAAATACACGAGTATCTTAAACGTAGTAAAGAAATATGGTCGTATATTCTTTCGCTTTTCTCCCGAAAGCTACGGATGCTATATATGGCAGGTCTTCTGACTCATCTCGGGTAAAACGCCTTCCCATCAGTGATCTTAAAAAAGACAGTGGCTCTTGTGTTTACCTTGTTACGAAATTTACAGCTACGGGGATAGTTCGGGGGTTGCACCTGATTCCCTTTTCATCTGATTTTTTTCAGAACCATATATGCTAACAAAGGTATGTTTTTCTTTCACATGAAGGTCTAAATAGAGAATTATTTTATGAACAATATTGTGTTAAGTTTTCTTAAATATTTCATATATCATTAGTTATCAGCATAGTGTGTTTTCGATTAATTGAAAAAGTTTTCTAAAACGAAAAACGATGATAATTTATAGGTATCTTTAGATTTTGATTTACAGAAGCGTATGTTCAATACAAAACATTATATTTCAAGCATATCAGCAGACGATTATATTACCGGTTTCAGAAACACGGACAAATTCATCGAATTCTGCAAACAGTGCAACAAATATGGTCATTGTTGGGCGTGCCCTCCCTTCATGTTTTCGACAGACGATTACATTCACGGCTACGAATATGTGTATATAATAGGAACAAAGATTGCGTTTACGGAGTCGGCAAGAATGCAAAACACTTCGTTGGAGAAAAACAAAGAGATTGTCCTACATGCCATTGCCGAAACTCGGCGCAAACTTGATCAACAGCTATTGGCGTTAGAAAAAATTGTCGCGGGCAGCAAGGCTTTCTTTGCCGGCACATGCCATCTCTGCGACGAGGACGATTGCACTCGCGATCATCATGAGCCATGTCGTTATCCCGAGAAGATACGCCCTTCGTTAGAGGCTTTCGGGTTTGATATAGGCAAAACCTCCGAGAAATTGCTGAACATAGAACTCAAATGGAGCCACGACGAACGATTACCCGAATATCTGACATTGGTCAGTGGGCTGTTTACGAATATTGCTATAACAGACGTTGAGAAACATTTAGCAGGAAAATAGACACTTGCCCATCCTCCTGCTAAATTTTTTTCGTATTATAATTGAGCGTTACTTATCTACGCTTATCAACTCTATTTCAAAAATCAGCGTCGAGAACGGAGGAATCGTACCCATATCTCTTTCGCCATATCCTAAGCTGAATGGGATGTACAGCATCCACTTCGATCCGGCAGGCATCAACATCAATGCCTCGTTCCAACCGACAACTAATTGTCCAACATTGAACTGAGCCGGCTCGCCTCTGTCTATACTGCTGTCAAATACAGTACCATCGAGAAGAGACCCTTTGTAGTGAACGGTAACTAAATCTCCATTTTGTGGGATAACGCCGGTTCCTTCTTTCAGAATTTTATATTGAAGTCCGCTCGGAAGCTCCACAACCTCTTCATCTTTTTTGTTTTGCTCAAAGAAAGCTTTTTCACCATCCAGTTTGGCATCGTATTCGGCTTGCGCCTTCGACATAGCTTGTTTTTGTTTCTCTTTTTGATAATTCTCTATCAATCCTTGCGACAAAGCTTCGGGGTCACTAAACAAAGGAGTCGCATTTTCCGAAGAACTCAAAATGCCATATAAAAAAGCTGCCATGTTGAAATTCTCCTCTCCTTCGAGAATATCCTTCGAAAAGCTGAGAGCCGAATGCTTGATTTGTCCGCCGATAGATAGCCCTGTGTTATAGGCTTGGCTCCTTTTATCGTCAATGATGGTTTTTATTCCTTCATAAAATTCCGCTTTATTTTTCTCATTCGCCGCATTTGCAGAATCTATTGATGCCTTCAATTGTTTTGTCAATCGCGTTTTTTCGGCAGACGTGGTTGCCGCATCTATTTTGGCTTGTTCAGTAATTCTTATCTGCGCCGTATCGGCAAGAACCCCAACACGAGTAAGAGACGGCGCGAGGCTGTTTCCCATGCCTACACCGAATGAATAAGATACCGAGTCGTTTGCAGTAACCATCTTGGGCACAGCAACTTTACCTTTCTTCTGAGCAACGATGTCGCATGGTGCAACAACAAAGAGAACGGCTGCAAATGCAATTAAAGTTTTTAGTCTTATCATATTTCAATTTTTAGTTATTTATTTCAATTTCAGAACCCCAAAGATAATATATTCTCTCTACGATTTTAAACGCCTGAAAGAAAGTTCTTTTAAAGAATTAAAAAAAATCAAAATAAATGCACTATCTTTGCGTCGGTTTTGCGAACGCTGTAGAATGGCTTAAGAGAGAGTGTTTTCAGAACCGGAGAAATAAAAGTATTTCTCCACTTACAGGAATAAAATTAATTGATGAAGACATTTGAAGAATTAGGCGTTGCTGCGAACATTCGCAAAGCAATCGAAGAAATGGGCTACGAAAACCCAATGCCCGTACAAGAGGAAGTGATTCCTTATCTATTAGGCGAAACCAAAGACATAATCGCCCTCGCTCAGACAGGAACAGGTAAAACCGCCGCTTTTGGACTCCCTTTGTTACAAAAAACCAATGTAAAAGAAAATGTGCCTCAGGCATTGATTCTTTGCCCTACCCGTGAACTTTGTTTGCAGATTGCAGGCGATTTGGCAGACTATTCCCGATACGTTGACGGATTGAGAGTGCTGCCGGTATATGGAGGCTCAAGTATTGATAGCCAGATAAAAGCATTGAAGAGAGGAGTGCAGATTATTGTTGCTACTCCGGGACGACTGATCGACCTAATAAACCGTAATACGGTAAAATTGGACAAAGTGAAATGCGTTGTTCTTGACGAGGCAGATGAAATGCTCAACATGGGATTCACCGACAGCATCAACGAGATATTGTCGCAAGTACCCGAAGGTAGACAGATGCTACTTTTCTCTGCAACGATGCCGAAGGAGATAGCAAAGATCACACGTAAGTATATGGATGATCCGAAAGAGATCATCATCGGACGCAAAAATGAGGGTTCGAGCAATGTAAAACATGTTTACTATCTCGTGCACGCTCGGGATAAATATTTAGCATTGAAACGTATTGCCGACTACTACCCTAATATATATGGTATAATCTTCTGTCGCACACGTCGCGAGACTCAAGAAATCGCAGATAAGCTGATACAGGACGGTTATAATGCCGACTCGTTGCACGGCGACTTGTCGCAAGCACAGCGAGATTCTGTGATGCAGAAATTCCGCATCAAAAATATACAGCTATTGGTTGCTACCGATGTTGCGGCTCGCGGACTTGATGTAGATAGCCTTACGCATGTGATTAACTACGGTTTGCCTGACGATATAGAGTCGTACACTCACCGTAGCGGACGTACAGGTCGTGCCGGTAAAACAGGAATCTCGATCGGTATCATCCATGTAAAAGAGAAAGGAAAAGTAAGAGAGATAGAAAAAATCATCAACCGTAAATTTGAGCAAGGCACAATTCCTTCGGGGGATGCTATTTGCGAAAAACAATTATTCAACTTTGTCGACAACCTCGAAAAAGTAAAAGTAAACGAAGATGAGATTGAAAAATTCTTACCTGCAATATATAAACGCCTCGAATGGTTAGAGAAAGAAGATATTATCAAACGAATAGCTTCTCTCGAATTTAACCGACTGATCGACTACTACCGTGATGCGGAAGAGATAGAAACTCCGTCTGATCGTCAGAGCCGTGGCGATGATAAAAGTTTCCCTCGTCGCAAAGACCGAGACAATAGCGGATCGCGTCAGGCCGAAAGAGGATACTCAAGATTGTTTGTCAATGTTGGTCGCACCGATAATGTGAATCCGGCAACATTGATGGGACTTGTCAACGAGTTTGTTGCAGATAAAGTGTCGATAGGAAGAATTGATATTATGCAAAATTTCTCTTTCTTCGAAGTTCCGGAAAGAGATGTGAATAAAGTATTGAACGGACTGAACAACCAAGAGCGTGGCAATCGTCGCATTTCGGTAGAAGTAGCACAAGGCGAGCGTGGCGGTGGCAATAACAGCCGTGGAAACAGCGGAGGAAGACCACAGAGAAGATCTTCGGGCGGAAGAGATAACGACCGTGGAGGCTTCAGCAGAGGTTCCGATTCTTCTTCGCGACCGAAAGGTAAAGGCGGATTCCGCAGGAGATGATAAACTCACATTTGCATAAGAGGTTGTTCCCATTTTGGAGCAGCCTCTTTCCTATATAGAGGTAGTGCATAATGGGAAAAAAGCCTCGTCTTAATTTATATGGACTATCTCCAAATATCTTTTCCTGCTTCGTCACACCTACACTCCGACTACCAATTGCTATTATTTAGTAACCTCAATTTAAATAATACATATCTAATTTCTCATATCGAGAGATTTTAATGCCTCTAAGAAGCTCATTTCAATTCTTTTTATATATTTTTGTGAATCTCGAAAACTCGATCAAATCAAACCTAAAGAAACATAGAAGCAAATGGAATTATCAACTACCCCTTCGAAGCCGGAAATAACCCTCGAAGAGATCCATTCATTTAAAGGGAAATATCCCAAACAACTTTGGTACCTGTTTACAGTAGAAATGTGGGAACGGTTTTGTTTCTACGGCATGCGGGGAATCCTGACGATATTCATGATCGACCAACTGCTGGTCCCCAAGCAGGATGCTATCTTGCAATATGCAGCCATACAGTCGTTCGTATATGCATTCACTTTCGTGGGAGGTATATTTGCCGATAAGGTTTTAGGGTTCAAGAAATCATTGATTTTCGGAGCCATCATGATGGTGCTGGGGAATGCCTTAGTGGCGATCGCTCCCGATAGCCTGTTCTATGTAGGTATTTCGTTAGTCGTAATTGGTACAGGATTCTTCAAACCGAACGTTTCGTCGATGGTCGGAGAACTATATCGGGATGGAGACCCTCGCAAGGTGGCGGGATTCGGCATGTTCTACTCGGGTATCAACATCGGAGCCCTGTTAGGAGGTATCCTCTGTGTATACCTCGGCAAGTATGTTTCGTGGGGATTGGCATTCGGCGCGGCATCGTTCGTGATGTTGGTCGGACTCACAATCTTCTCTATCACAAAACGACAATTAGGTCCTATCGGAAATTCGCCTTTGGCGGGAATGCCGAAGAAACAACGATATCTTCGCGAATTGTTGACGTATGTTGTCGCCATCATCGCTGTTCCGTTGATATACATATTGGTTCAGGAAACGACGTATACCGATTACTTTATGGCGATAATCGGGCCTGCGGCATTGGTATATTTCTTTATCAAATATTTTCAAGAAAAAGATGCTGCTGTGCGTAGCAAACTTCTCGCGGCTCTTATATTTATCCTATTCTCGGTTGCCTTCTTCGCCTTGTTTGAGCAAGCTGGCGGTGCGTTAGCCGCTTTTTCGAAAGACTATCTGGATCATACCTTACTGTTCTTTCAGGTAGACCCGAATGCGGTAAATAACTCGGCAAATGCGTTCTTCGTTATCATATTCAGCCCATTGCTGGGCTTGTTCTGGGTATGGCTCAACAGGAAGAAGAAAGAACCAAACACCGTAGTTAAATTCGGTATCGGATTCATACTGTTAGCTCTTTCCTATATCGTATTCTACACTCTATTATTCTATATCAATGCTGAGGGCAAAACATCTCTTAACGTTTTCACCGGAGGCTACTTCGTGATGACTCTTGCCGAGCTATGTATTTCTCCTATCGGATTGTCATTGATAACCAGCCTTTCGCCGAAAAAGCTGGGAGGTATGATGATGGGGCTTTGGTTCTTAGGTAGTGCATACGGACAATATTTTGCCGGAATGTTGGGTACAACAGTTCTGCCGGTATTGAGCGAGCAACCAAGTTTGGAAGAATTGGTTACTTATTGCGGAGGATTCAAAACCTTAGCAATCGGCGTATTTGGAGTTGCTATTCTTATGTTTGTCCTCATTCCTGTAATGAAGAAATTGATGCGTGAAGTGAAATAAATAATTTAAATATATTTTTATGGCAGAAACTAATTTTATACCACCATCCGACAAACAAACTCTGGGGCATCCGAGAGGGTTGTTCGTCCTCTTCTTCACCGAAATGTGGGAACGATTCTCGTACTATGGAATGCGCGGGATATTGATCCTCTATCTTACAAAGTCTTTCTTAGAAGGGGGGCTCGGTTTTGATGACAAATCAGCAGGTCTTATCTATGGCTGCTTTACGGGATTTGTATATTTCACACCGCTGATCGGTGGATGGCTTGCCGACAAGTATTTAGGGCAACGAAAAGCGATAGTCATCGGTAGTCTTCTGATGATGTTCGGGCAGTTAACTCTTTTCGCGGTTAACACGCATATTGGGCTATATCTTGGTTTATTCCTTCTGATTATAGGTAACGGATTTTTCAAACCTAATATATCTACATTGGTTGGTGGTTTGTACAAGCAAAATGACCCAAGACGAGATTCTGCATTTACCATATTCTATATGGGAATCAATATCGGATCATTCTTTGCTCCTTTAGTTGCTGCTTTACTGGCAGATAACATCTTCGCTATAACAGACGGGTCGGGACAAATATTGACTCACGGATACAAATATGGTTTCTTGGCGGCAGCTATCGGAATGCTTATCGGACAGTTTGTATTCACTTCTTTCAGTAAGAAATACTTAGGAAGTCTCGGGGTTACTCCTGTTGGAAAATTTAAAGTCGCAGAAGGTGCAGATGTGGTGAATAACAATGCGCCATTGACCAAATCGGAGAAACAACGCATCGGGGCAATCTTCGTTTATTTCTTCTTTGCTATATTCTTCTTTGCCGGATTTGAACAAGCCGGATCTTCGATTTCGTTATATACCGACCGCTTTGTCGATCGCACTTTGTTTGGACATAATGTATCGACAATCTTGTTTCAATCGATAAATCCGCTATTTGTAGTTCTTTTAGCTCCTCTATTTGCCATTCTATGGCCTACCAAGATCGGACAGAACGTTACCACCCCTATTAAGATGGGTTCCGGGTTGATGCTGTTAGGTATTGGCTTCTTCTTTATGTTGGGAGCAATCAGTCAGGCAGGAGACGACATTTCTAATATTACAGCTAAGGCAAGTATGTGGTGGATCGTATTCACTTATCTCTTGCACACGATGGGCGAACTTTGTCTGTCGCCGGTAGGGCTATCTGTTACGACAAAATTAGCACCACCTAAATTAGCTTCTATTCTGATGGGAGTATGGTTGCTTTCTTCGGCATTTGCCAATTTCGTAGGAGGCTGGATATCTTCTATCACCAGTTCGATGGGATTCGGATCGGTGTATATGGTACTGTGTGTAGGTGCTATCGTTTTCGGATTAGCATTGATATGCCTCAACAAGTTCTTGTTGAAAATCATGCACGGTGTGAGATAAGATCATATTAGGAAAGAAGCTGCTTTTGCATAGGTTGAACAGTAACAACAATATTGCGAACACGAGCAAAAACAGTTTATAGAATATTCATTCACATTATATAAATAGCCACTTGCCAGCTACAATGCCGAGCAAGTGGCTATTTGGAATTTTCCACCTTCATTTAAACAAAAGTTTCACAGTAAAAAACGTAGAAATCGAAGAGCTTAAGCATTTAACATTCCTCGAAGAGGCTTTTGGCCCTGTTTTTGAAAATAAACGGCTAATAATGAGGGTTTTTTCTTTTTTTAGATAAAAATGCATTTTATTTGTTTCAAAGGTAAATAAAAAGCTATATATTTGCAGACCAAAAAATTAATTGTTTAGAACTAATAAAAAATAGAAAGAAATGACAAAGGCGGATATCGTTAACGAGATTTCAAAGAATACGGGTATCGACAAAGCAACTGTTCTGAAAACAGTTGAGGCTTTCATGGATACCGTTAAAGCTTCTCTTAGTAGAGATGAGAATGTGTATTTAAGAGGTTTTGGTAGCTTCATCGTTAAAACAAGAGCTCAAAAAACAGCACGTAATATATCTAAAAATACAACGATTATTATTCCGGCTCATTCTATTCCGGCATTCAAACCGGCGAAAACGTTTGTTAGCGAAGTAAGGAAGTAATATTTATTAACATTTTAATATAAAACACAATGCCAAGCGGAAAGAAAAGAAAAAGACATAAGATGTCTACGCACAAGCGCAAAAAAAGACTGAGAAAAAACAGACATAAAAAGAAAAAATAAGTATTCGATTGATCTATTTTTTCTCATACAAGAAAAGAACAACAAGAACAAACTTCGTCTCAAGTTTGTTCTTTGTCGTATCTACGAGATGTTTTTACAGTTGTCTTTTGCGCCAAGGGTGCAATTAATCTACAGGGTCTGAGTATGGCTCACACTCTTAAACGTTTTTAATTTATGAATAGCGAACTTATTATTGATGTTCAATGTCGAGTTGCAAAAAGAGGGCAGCGACGCATTATTTTCGGTTGGAAACATTTATGCCGGCAAGGTTAAAAAACTTATGCCCGGCCTGAATGCCGCCTTCGTGGACATTGGATATAAGAAAGACGCTTTTCTTCACTATTTAGACTTAGGGGCACAGTACAAATCTATCGATAGGTTTCACAGGCAAGCATTAGCAGACCGCAAAAAGCAGCCGAGCATATCGAAGATGAAACTGGAACCCGATATTGACAAAGACGGTTCGATAAGCGATGTACTGAAAGTAGGACAAGAAGTATTGGTGCAAGTCGCAAAAGAACCCATTTCGACCAAAGGCCCTCGGTTGACAGCCGAGTTATCGCTGGCCGGACGTTACCTTATACTAATACCCTTCTACAATAAAGTTTCTGTTTCTCAGAAAATAAAATCGAAGGAAGAAAGAGACCGACTGAAACAATTGGTTCAAAGTATCAAGCCGAAGAATTTTGGTGTTATAGTGCGCACAGTCGCTGAGGACAAGAAAGTTATAGACCTTGATTCTGAATTGAAGACATTGGTGAAAAGATGGGAGGAAAGCCTTCCTAAGATTCAGAAGAACAAGCTACCCTCACTCGTTCACGAGGAAAGAGGTCGAGTAGTCGGATTGCTCCGAGATGTATTTAACCCTACATTTCAGGCAATACACGTAAATGACAAAGACACATACCACCAAATCAAAGACTACATATCTTTGATAGAACCGGCAAAAAAAGACATAGTCAAACTATATGAAGGAGAATTGACTATATTCGACAACTTTGCAGTTACAAAACAAATTAAGGCTCTTTTTGGTAAGACGGTTACATTCCGCAACGGAGCCTACCTTATTATTGAACATACTGAGGCGTTGCACGTGATTGATGTAAACAGCGGCAATCGTTCCAAGAACCCCGAAGCCGGGCAAGAGAACAATGCATTCGAGGTCAATTCGGCAGCAGCAGAAGAAATCACTCGTCAACTGAGACTGAGAGACATGGGAGGGATAATCGTTATCGACTTCATCGACATGAGCGATGGAGAACATCGCAACCAACTTTTATCAAAAGTGCAAGAGCTGATGGCTCACGACAGAGCCAAACACAACATTCTGCCCCTCAGCAAATTCGGATTAATGCAAATAACCCGTCAGCGAGTACGTCCCGAAATGGAGATCTCGACCACCGAAGACTGTCCTACGTGCTTCGGAGACGGCAAAATGAGACCCTCAATCTTGTTTACAGATACATTGAGGTCAAAGATTAGCTACATTGTCAATAAACTAAAAGTGAAGAAATTTACTCTACATGTCCATCCATACGTTGCGGCATTCATAAATCAGGGAATCATATCCTTAGGTTTGAAATGGAAATGGAGATACGGGTTAGGAAAATTCAAGATCATTCCGAATCAGAATCTTGCCTATCTCGAATATCATTTCTATGACGAAAATAAGGAAGAGATTGACATGAAAGAAAAATACGAGATGGGACTGTAATGAACCTCTCGTCATGATAAAGTGGGGCTGCCGAATTTATTTTGTGCAGCCCCGTTTATTTTATCCCAATAGTGTTTATACCAACAAAAACAAAGAGACTGAATCGCAATGAAACAGCCTCTTTGAACAAATGCTAAACCTATTATTACAGCAGCCTTATAAACACATTAGAATCTATAAGAAACTGTTGTTGAAAAATTGCGTGGATCTGTCTGATTGATATAACCGCCTCTGTAATATGAGTTATATCCGACTTCGTCGAACAGGTTGTTAAAGAATACACGAGCTGTGAATTTGTCGTATGTGTAAGCCAATTGTGCATTCACAGTAGCATACGACGGCATATCGAATGGCTTGAATCCTGCCGGATTACCATGTGTGTCTAATGATATTCCATGATCGTTAACCGGGCGTTTGCCTACAAAGTATGTTCCAAGACCAAAAGAAAGTCCTTTCACCGCACCCTTGTCTACGGTATAGTATATCCATCCATTAGCGGTGTGCTTAGGTGTGTTGATCGGTGCTGATCCGCTTACATAAGACGGGCTGTCTTCATATTCAGCTTTTACGTACGCATAACCCAACATCACTTGCAGATTGTCAAGGATACGTCCGTTCAGTTCGGTTTCTATACCATGTCTTTTCAGGTTACCGGCTTTAATATAGTATCCGGTTGTCTGATTCGTATTTGGCACATACTCAGAGCTCGACAGATTCTTGTTCATAATGTAGAAGTATGTGAAGTTGAAACGAAGCCTGTTGTCCAACCAGTCCGATTTAGCTCCAAATTCCCATTGAGAAGAAGTAGATGGACCGATGTCTTCTCCGTTCGACATCTTGTTCGAAGCCGAGCGCAGACTTGTAGTAGTGGTATATGATCCGAACAGGTTCAGGTTTTTAACTGGTGTCGTCATCAACCCGAACATCGGATTCCATGCATCATCGGTCGTACGACCGGCATCCGATTCGCTTTTGCTTGAGATGCCACTGTAACGGAGTCCCATGATGGCTTTCAGATATTGGTTTACTGTCAGCACCTCCTGTGCCATAATACCGTAGGTCGATGATTCAGAAGCTGCCTCAGATGTATCCCAGCTCTGAGCAGGTAGAGACGGATTTGCAACAGAAGCCAATACATCTATCGTATCTATCACAATAGCACCAATAGCTCCTTTTTTGTTTAACTTACCATACGAACGAGTCAACAGATCGTTAGTCTTATAGTCAAATCCCAATTGAAATGTATGTTTCAGCGTTCCGGTGTATATGTCGCGTCCAATCAAATCGACTTGAAATGTAGAATTTCGATCATCTCTGAATGATTTCGACACATTACGTTGACGAATATTCATGTTTGCCGGATCTATTGCCGTCAATGACGAACTTGTCATATCCACTTTGTAAGATGACTTGAAGTAAGCCGCTCTCACACTCAACTTTTCGGCAATTTGACGAACAAATCGGGCGGCATAGGTTGTCGTCGTGTTTTCTGCATTATCCGATGCGAAACCCAGAAACTTATCGTGAGGCATATCATACAATGCTTCTACACTATCTCCGGCCAGATTCACGGTACTTGTGTGAGGTGTACTGTTATCGTTCAGATGATCCATTTCCACTGTGATCTGAGTTTTTTCATCAGGTCTCCATTCCAACGATGGATTTATGTATACTTTCTCTTTGCCTATATGAGGGCGATAGTTATCTGCTCTTTCAAACGAACCGTTAACACGGAACGCTACTGTTCTGCTTTTATCCAGTATACCTTGCACGTCGAACGTAGGGCGAAACTGTCCCCAGCTGCCTGTGCGGAACGAGACTTCTCCGGAATTGACAAACTTAGGCGTTTTTGTTACCACATTGATAACCCCACCCGGACTACCAAGGTCATTACCGACACCTTGTGTGATGGCTGCCGATCCCTTGATTACCTGGATGCTTTCAATACCTTCCATGTCTGTGTTTAATCCGGCAGTACGGAAATCGGAATCGACGCGGACACCGTTCTTCAGCACCGGAACTCCTCTATAACCACGCGACGACATACTTTCGCGAACACCTCCGTATGAGCCGAAAAGGGTTACTCCCGGTACGTTACGAACAGCATCAGTGATAGTCAATGCGCCTTGTTCTTTGATTACTTTCTCCGAGATCACCGAGATACTTTGTATCTGCTCGCTCGGACGAAGGGGCATACGGGTAATTGCGTCTAACTTTTCCGGTTGTTTGTATCTTTCGCCAAACACCTCTACTGTCGCAAGATCTGTATTTGGAACCAGTTTAATAGTCAGAGTTTTAGGAAACTCACCTACAGTCAAATCTACAACCTGAGCCGCAGGAGAGTAACCCACATAACTCGCGTTGACAGTAATTTCTTGTATTGGCAATTCGCTGAAGCGGAATTTGCCCTCAGCATCCGTTTGCATTCCCTTATTCAAATCCTTTATAGTAACTACTGCACCAATCACAGGATCTCCTTCTGCATCCAGCACACGCCCTTTGACCTGAACTTGTGCCATGACTAATGAAATATTCGCCGCCAACATAAGTAGCAGCATCATTCTTTTCAACATCGTTTTTTGAATTTTTTAATTAATAAAAAGATGATCTTTTCTCGTTGCAAAGGTCATAAATGCTCCTCGATCACACAATCGCAAAAAAGAATGATATTGTTGCGACGGACTACCAACAAATAGCTATTGTATAACATGAAAAAAGTTATAAACCTTTGCAGATGGATACAGATTCATATATTTGGAGTATTTTTGCAAAAATGATATTTATGAACTTTTTTAAAATACTGTTTATCTCGGTCGCATCGCTTTGCTTGTGCACTTGCGGAAATAAAGATTCCAAGAAACAACAAACAATTACCTTAGGCGTGATGTCGTCGATGGATTATCTGCCGCTTGCCGTAGCCCAGCGTGAGGGGTATTTTGCGAAGCACGGGATTGACATCCGTCTTCAGAAGTTTTTGTCGGCAAACGAGCGCGATGCAGCCTTGCAAAGCGGCGTGGTAGACGGAACCGTTACCGACTATACGAGTGCTGCCCTTGTCAAAGCTGGAGGATTCGATCTGAAAATAGCATCTAAATGCCAAGCTCCTTTTCTCATAATGGCGGGGAAAGAAAGCGGTGTTGAGAATCTCGAAGGACTGAAAGGGAAAAAAATTGCCGTATCACAAAATACAGTGATTGACTTCTGTGTCGACATGGCTCTTGCCAGTGCGGGGCTGACCGAGTCGGATGTAGAGAAAGTGGAAATAAATAAAATCCCGTTGCGTATGGAGATGATGCGTAACAATAAGATTGACGCAACAGGCTTGCCCGACCCTTTGGGTTTAATTGCCGGCAGCGAAGGCTGTAAAACGTTGGCTACAATGGACGAGGTTGGATATACTGTTACCGGAATCGTTTTCACACAAAAAGCAATAGACAACAAATCGGCGGAAATCAGAAAAATGTATGCTGCCTACAATGATGGTGTCGCATATCTGAGAGCTCATTCTATAGAAGATATCAAAGACATACTCGTCAAAGAGATGGGTTTTCCCGAAGCATTGGTTATGCAAGCTAAAACCCCTGTCTACACAGATGCTCAGGCTCCGACCGATTCGGACAAAGATGTTGTGGCTGTCGTCGAATGGCTTTCACGGAAAGGGCTTATCGCCAAAGACTTCAATATATCGGACTTGATAGATCCGAGTTTGACAAATCAATAAGGAAGAAATGCTGTCGATAAAGAATCTGTCGGTCAACTATGGCAAAACTGAAGTGTTGAAAGATTTTTCTCTCAACATATCAGACGGAGAAATTTATGCGCTGATAGGCCCTTCGGGTTGTGGCAAATCGACACTGCTGAAAGTTATCGGAGGGATACTCAGCGACTATGAAGGGCATATATTATATAACGGCAGCACGATAGATCGCAACACGCTGAATATAGGATATGTCCCCCAACAATACGGCCTTCTGGATTGGATGAAGGTGCGAGACAATATCATCTTGCCATATCGGTTAGACAAATCGAAAATGCGGGATGAAGCCGAGATTCGAGACATTGTGCAATCGTTAGAGATTGATGACCTGATGGGTAGATATCCCAAGCAACTGAGCGGCGGACAAAAACAGCGTGTAGCTTTGGCAAGGGCATTCGTTTCCCGCCCCCAACTTTTGCTGATGGACGAGCCTTTTTCGTCGTTAGACACATTCACGTCAGCAGCTTCGCAACAACTATTCCTACAACTGTGGCGGAAATATAAAGTAACGACACTATTTATCACACACAACATACACGAGGCGGCATCTATCGGCAAGCACATCGTACTGATGGGGAAATCGACCGAAGGCATTATTGACGAGATAGAAAACCCACTTTTCGGCACTGCACCTGAGGAGGAAGACAAGTTGAGATTTGCAGCCAAAATCATTCAAAAAGTAAAATATTGATGACAAGGAAGACGAAACGGGCGCTAAACTATATCAGCTATATATCTATCGGGTTCATCCTGATAAATACGATTTGGTATGTTGCAGCCATGTGGCTCGACATGAAAGCCTTGCCTTCTCCCGTCGATGTATATTCGGCATACCCAAAAGCTCTCGACAACGACCTCGTGGCTCATTCCGTTGCCAGTTTGCAACGCATACTTGTCAGCATAGGCATTTCGTTATTCATCGCCTTAGGCTTAGGTCTTCTGATGGGGTATAGCAGAAGAGCCAACAGGCTGCTGGGTCCGATGGTCTATTTCTCCTACCCGATACCCAAACTTGCGCTTTTGCCGATCATCATGGTGCTGTTCGATATCGGCGAAACATCTAAAATAATTATTGTGATACTGATTGTCGTCTTTCAGATGATTATTACGGTGCGTGATGCTGTTCGCAATATTTCACAAGAAAATTATCACGTTTTGACTTCATTCGGGGCAACAGGTATGCAAAAGATGAGATTCATTACCCTTCCGGCAATTCTGCCCGACATCTTGTCTTCGCTGCGTGTAGCGTTAGGCATTGCCACATCGGCACTATTTTTTATCGAAACATTTGGCACCGATAAAGGCTTGGGGTATTATATTACCGATTCGTTGAATAAGGTCGATTATATACAGATGTATTTCGGCATACTCATACTCTCGATGATTGGGTTTGTTTTATTTCTGATTATCGACCTCATAGACAATCTCACTTGCAGTTGGAAAGACTCTTGAGTTTCATTTTATCAGTTCCTCGCCTTCGGCACAAAGGCTGTTTATTGCTTTCTTGGCATTCTTGGCAAACAGTTTCATTTGTTCATATTGCACTGTTCCCAAATGTTCCTTGCCTTCTTCGTTGTAGAAATCATCTACCGAAATCAATTCGAAAGATTGGTAAACACCATTCTTAATTGTCTTTTTCGTCCACAGCAGCGAGCATTCTATATCTTCAATCTTTACCGACTGATCTTCTTCTTTGCTGATATCTATTCGCAGCATCGAGCCACCAACACAGTCGATCTTTTTCATCCCCGAGATGAAGTTGCCAAGCGAATAAACGGTTACCGACTGCACGTCGCCCCCTTCCGTTTTCACATCTATAGGTTGCACCACATGCGGATGATTACCGATAATCAACCTTACTCCATTCTGTAAAAGGAAGTCGGCAAGATCGCGCTGCGTTTTATTTTCTTTCAACAGATATTCATCACCCCAGTGCATATTTGCGATTATAATATCCGCCTTCATCCGTTTCGCCATATCTATATCCGCCTTTATCTGTTGGCGGTCTATATAGTTGACGATGTTAGGCGATTGTACCTTCACGCCATTTGTACCATATGTGTAATTGAGCATCGCTATGCGGATTCCGTTTTTTATCATCATCAACGGATAATACAATTCTCGCTTAGTCTCATCTACGAATGTTCCCGTATGTTTTATTTTCAACGAATCCAAAACTTGGATTGTTCGCTCCAATCCCTTCTTTCTACGGTCGAGACAGTGATTGTTTGCCAGCAAGAAAATGTCGAACCCTGCATCTTTCAGCGCTACGGCATATTCGTCCGGCGCACTGAACATCGGATATCCATTGTAGGGCTTTCCTCCGAGAGCGACTTCGAGGTTGACAACCGCCACATCCGCTTCGTTGACCTTGTCTTCTATGTTTTTGAAATAATTGGAATAGTCATAACCCCCTTCCGTTTTAGCGGCATCTATCTGAGACTGATGCTGCATGGCATCGCCTACAAACAAAAAGCTGACTTTCTTGGATTGAGAGAAAGAAGAATATAAGAAAACGAATTGCAACAATACAAGGAGAGTCAATCTCATATCAGAAATGCGGTTTATTCCCCGTATCGAAAAAGGAGTGAAGTTAGCAGATCAATCTTCCTGTTCCTTTTTGTATACGCGAGGAAGGATTATAGAGATGTAGAGAGTCAACACAGCAGCAATCAACAATGTAACTACCCACTGCTGTCTATCTATGAACATGAGATAGGCAGAAACAACCATCAGAAGAACGGCAATTATAAGAATATTGTAGAGACGTTTTCCTCGTATGCTCTTTCCTTTATATCCGTTTGTAAGCACACTGGTAGCGTATCCCGAAACACCAATGATCATCATGCATTTTCCTATCATTGCATCAATGTTGTATGCAATGGCAGCGACAAGCACTAGTATCGCCGATACTTGAAACAAAGTGTTCTTAAATTTATCGTTTATCTTCATTCCGTGTCAGTCAATGATGAAGATGTCTTCATCTGCTTTTTTCATTTTATACTTCTCGCGCGCAAATTTCTCGATGTCGTCTTTGTTCGAGTTGAGAAGTTCGAGTTGCTGCCTGTCTTCCAAGGCCTTTCCCCGATAGTATTCTATTTGATCGTTAAGTTCCCCGATTTCTAAATTATACTTGAAACGGGCAAATAAGTTAGTATCAGTAAGCACAAAAGCAAACAGTAGCAGTCCGAGTATTGCACCCAACTGCATCCACGAATATCTGCTTCTCAAATATGCCAATACTATTTTTAAAAATCTCATAAGGATATATCTTTCAGATTTTATGATTCTTCATCCCAATCTCATCACACAAAGATATATATTTGTAATTATTAAACGAATGGAGATGGAAATAAAAGACAATATTGCCGAAAAATATAAGAATTACTTGATGCTCGAAAAATCATTATCGAAAAATTCTATCGAAGCATACATGAGCGACTTGGATAAGTTTGTCGGTTTTTTGGAAAATGAAAATCTTAAATATTCGGAGATCAGTCTCGACCATCTGCAACAGTTTGTAGCCCAACTGTACGACATCGGCATCAATGCGCGGTCGGTGGCGCGTGTTATTTCGGGCGTAAAATCATTCTTCAATTTCCTTTTGTTAGACGACTATATACAAACCGATCCCACTGAATTGTTAGACACACCCAAGATAGGATTGAAACTTCCGACGGTACTCTCTCTCGATGAGATAGAACTGCTGCTTGCGACAATAGATGTGTCGACGAAGGAAGGGCAACGCAATCGGGCAATAATAGAAATGCTGTACAGTTGCGGACTGCGGATATCGGAACTTACCGGCCTCCGATTTTCAGACCTGTTTCTCACCGAAGGTTTTATCCGCGTAGAGGGAAAAGGCAGCAAACAAAGACTTGTGCCTATATCGCCCGCCGCCATTCGCGAACTGGACAACTACATGTACTATCGCAATCAGATGACTCCGCTGAAGGGCTTCGAGGATGCTGTTTTCCTGAGCAAGAGAAACAAAGCGATATCACGCATCATGGTGTTTCACTTCATAAAAGAATACGCTGAAATGGCAGGAATAAGCAAAAATATAAGTCCTCACACATTTCGTCATTCCTTTGCCACACATCTGCTCGAAGGTGGAGCCAATATCCGCGCAATACAAATGATGATGGGGCACGAAAAAATTACCACCACCGAAATCTATACACACATCGACCGTGAATATTTAAGGCAGGAAATATTGGAACATCATCCGATGAACAGGCGCAAATAAGAGATTTGTCAGCTTAAAAGGACTTGCTTAAATTCGGCGAAGTCGTTTTTCATTTCCACCGATTTTTTCTTACCTTTCATAAAGGCTTGCAGCTTCTCGGGAATATCTACCTTACTGCAAATTGCTGCCTCTACTGTTTCTACGAATTTTGCAGGATGAGCCGTTTCTAAGAAAACACCGACCTCGCCTCTGTCCAACCCATCTCTCAGGGCTTGAAAACCGCATGCTCCGTGAGGGTCGAGGATATAGCCGGTGCGGTTATATGTTCCTCTCATTATTTGCTCTATCTGATCGTCGGTATACGAAAAACCAGTGATTTCACCGCTTATTTTCTCATACGAACTGCCATACAGATCAAGTATACGAGCAAAATTGCTGGGGTCGCCAACATCCATTGCGTTAGCTATCGTTTGCACCGAAGGACGAGGGTTGTACTCTCCGGTTTTCAGATATTGCAAGAAAATATCATTTCTATTGTTTGCCGCAATGAAGTGCTTTATGGGCAATCCCATCTTTTTGGCGATCAATCCGGCTGTTATGTTGCCAAAGTTACCGCTTGGCACACAGAAAACGACATCGTTTGCCTTGCCTTGTTTTTTCAGTTGTGCATAAGCATAGAAATAGTAAAAAGACTGTGGTAAAAAACGGGCAACATTGATTGAGTTGGCAGAAGTAAGATTTCGCTTCTTGTTCAATTCTTCATCTCTGAATGCCATTTTCACAAGAGCCTGACAATCGTCGAACGTACCATCTACTTCGATAGCAGTGATGTTTTGCCCCAATGTTGTAAACTGGCTTTCTTGTATTGCGCTCACCTTACCCTTAGGGTATAAGACATACACATGTATGCCCTCTACGCCCAAGAACCCGTTTGCGACGGCACTACCCGTATCGCCCGACGTGGCAACTAAAACTTTTACGTCTTTTTGCCCCTGTTTATCGATAAAATAGCCCAACAGACGAGACATGAAACGTGCTCCTACGTCTTTGAATGCGAGTGTAGGTCCATGAAATAATTCGAGGCTATAAATATTATCCTCTACATGCACCACCGGAGCATCGAAGTTGAGCGTGTCGTACACTATTTTCTTCAACGTATCGGCTTCAATATCTTCTCCGAAGAAGGCATCAGCAACTCGATAGGCTATTTCCTGAAAACTTAAGTCTTGAATGCCATCAAAAAAATCTTGGGGCATTTCGTTTATTTTCTCAGGCATATAAAGCCCCTTGTCGGGAGCCAGCCCCATCACTACCGCTTCTTGTAAGGAAGCTTCTGCCGCATGTTTGTTTGTGCTGTAATATTTCATTCTATTTACTTAATTCTCTCGACTTGTCTCCTAAATATCCACCGTGATGACGTTTTGCATAGTCCTCGACACGGAAATTGATCCTTTCCATTGTACCAACCACCAAGATATCTCCAATAACGGTCATTATAGTGGTTGATGTTGTCGGGGTCAATCCCAAGACGCATACTTCGTCGGGTTTTCCGGTGGAGAGGAATACATCAGCCTTCTGAGCTAACACACTTTCTATATTGCTTGTTATTACTATAAACTTGATGTTTGGTATTAGGTTTGCTGCCAGATCCATCAATTCGATAATTTCACGAGTCTTTCCTGAGTTGGATATGAGCAACATAACATCATTCTCTTGAAGTATTCCAAGATCGCCATGCTGCGCCTCGCTCGGATGTAAAAATACGGACGGAGTTCCGGTTGAACTGAATGTCGTTGCTATGTTCTGTGCAATCTGACCGGCTTTGCCCATTCCGCTGGTTACGAGTTTACCTCTTTTTCCGTTTACCTGCTCTGCTATCAGGTCTATGGCTTTTATATAAGCATCCGTTACCGGGATACTCAATATCGCATTAGCCTCACGTTCGAGGATGGATCGGATATCATTCGTTTGCATTTTCCCTTTCCCTTTTCTAATTAGTTCGTCTTGTATTTAAACTCAATTTTTGCCAATTCCTTGTTCGCATCTTCAATCTTTTCCTTCAAGCCGTCTTTGTATGCTATCAATTTTTGTTGTAGAGCTTCGTCGCCGGTCGCAATCATCTGCAAGGCAAGGATGCCTGCATTCAGCGAGGCATTGATGCCTACTGTGGCAACGGGAATACCGGGAGGCATCTGCACAATGGCGAGCAATGCGTCCATTCCATCGAGACTCGAATTGATGGGCACACCTATTACAGGGATTGGGGTCATAGAAGCGATTACTCCGGGCAAGTGCGCAGCCATTCCTGCGGCTGCTACGATGACCTTTATGCCCCTTTCCTTCGCGTTTTTTGCAAATTCCTCAACCCGCTCGGGCGTACGATGTGCCGAAAGAGCATTGATTTCGAATGGAACCTCCATTTCATCGAAGAACTTGGCGGCTTTTTCCATCACAGGGAAGTCGGAAGTACTCCCCATGATGATGCTGACAATAGGCTTCATTTTTATTTTCCTATTAGTTTTTTGTAATCGGCAGCAGATAATAGCTCGTCGATTTCAGAAGCATCCGCAATCTCGATTTTTACAATCCAACCTTTTCCGTACGGATCTTCGTTGACAAGTTCGGGATTATCCTCCAATTCATCGTTAAATTCAACAACTGTACCCGAAATAGGGATCATCAGGTCTGATACTGTTTTCACAGCTTCGATAGACCCAAAGACGTCGCCTTTGCTTAACGATTCACCTTCGGTCGGGATGTCAAGAAAAACGATTTCACCAAGTTCGCTTTGTGCGAAATCTGTTACTCCTACATATGCAACACTGCCTTCTACTTTCAACCACTCATGGTCGCTCGAATAACGTAATTCTTCAGGAAAATTCATAATAGTCTTTTTTATTAGTTAAATATATTTTACACTCTTCTTTATTGAAAATAGGTGAATACCCCGACGACGCTTAGGTATACAGCCAGATATACAACAGCAAAGCCTAAGCTAAATCCTGCGTATACTTGCATCGGCGTATGCCTTTTCAGTATAATTCGGGATGTTCCCAAACATCCTGCTAAGATAAATAAAATGATGAATAAAATATAGGGATTTACCCACTTTACATTATAGGATACCGATAAAACTCCTCCTATCAGCCCTCCGATGCCGATCATGTGGAAACTGATCTTCCAGAAAAGGGTTATGAGACCACCTATTATCAGTGCTATGACGGGAGAAGCCATCAATGCCAAATACCAAACTATTGCTCCACCCCGATAGAAATAATAGAGAAGCAGGGCGTAAAACACAACACATATAAGAATCGGGTATAAACGTTCTTCCCTCTTTTTCAGGTCATAATCTTCTACTATTCCTGCTTTTTTCAGCAGGAAAACCCCATTTGCCGGCAGCAAACAGGTGGCGATGAGAACCGGCAAAACAAATAACCAGAATCGTCCGGCATAGATGTATTGAAAGTCGGTATATACAAACAGTAGGCAAACGCTGTATGTGGCCATCAACAACGGGTGCAACAGGACAGATATTATTCTCGCCAACAAAGGTTCTTTCTCCATTCTTTCTTCAAATTTCTTTTCTCAATCTTGCTATCGGAATATTCATTTGTTCGCGATACTTAGCCACTGTACGCCGAGCAATTATATAGCCTTTCTCTTTCAGTATATCGGTCAGTTTATCGTCGGTTAGCGGTTTTTTCTTGTTCTCTCCCTCGATACAGTCTTTTAGTATTTTTTTCACTTCCTTCGACGATATTTCCTCTCCGGCTTCGGTCTGCATCGATTCGGAAAAGAAATGTTTGAGCGAATATACTCCAAAGTTAGTCTGTACGTATTTTCGATTACTCACACGCGAGATTGTGGAAATGTCATACCCCGCACGCTCGGCAACATCTTTCAGCCGCATCGGCTTTAGCTGGGTTTCGTCTCCACTCATGAAGAAGTCATATTGGATATCCATAATAACCTTCATCGTTCTCAGCAATGTTTCCTGCCGTTGCTTTATGGCATCGATAAACCAACGCGCCGAGTCGAGTTTTTGTTTTACAAAGAGAGCGGCATTTTTGGCATCGGATGTCATTCCGTTCTTATTATCCGAAAAACCTCTTAACAGATCGGCATACTCGCGACTCACTTTCAGGTCGGGTATATTTCGGTTGTTCATGCTCAAATAAAGCTCTCCGCTATACATTTCGACGATGAAATCGGGGATAATTGCACTCAAGGCTAAGGACAAACTATCGTCCCAATTATTTCCCGGCTTAGGATTTAGAGAGGTTATTTCTTGTATTATATTCTTCAGATGATCTTCCGACACATTCAGATTCTTCATCAATTTATCGTAGTGCCTTTTCGAGAAGTCGTCGAAATATTTGTCGAGAATGGTCAAAGCCAATTTGCGGTCGGTGGTAGTGTTTTTCCTTTTCAGCTGCAACACAAGACATTCCTGCAAATCTCGTGCACCTACTCCGGGTGGGTCAAATCCCTGTATTATTCGCAGTATTTTGCCGAGTTCATCGACAGATACGTCCATATTCTGCTGAAAAATAAGGTCATCTGATATCGCAGACAATGCACGTTCTAAATATCCGCTTTCATCGATGTTTCCGATTATGTATTCAGCGATTTTGCGATCTCGGTCGTTGAGGTCAGATTCGCCCAATTGCTCCATCAGATTTTCCTGAAACGACTCAACTGTCGCGAATGGAATTTCCTGACGGTCGGTAGCTTGCTTGTTATTATCCTTGAGCCGATAATCCGGAATTTCTTCCTCATTGATATAATCTCCAAGCGTGATGTCTTCTTGGGAGATATTAGTGTCTTCGAATTGTGATTCCAAATCATCGCCCGACATGTCGCCATCCACACCCTCCTCCAAAGCCGGATTCTCAGTCAGTTCCTGCTTCACATGCTCCTCAAGTTCCACATTGGGCAATTCGGTCAACTTGATAACCTGCATTTGCAAAGGAGACAATCTTTGTTGCTGTTTTTGCTGTAAGTATTGTTTTAGAGCCATGCAAAAAAAAGATATATATTGCTATACACAAAGATAATAATTGTTTCGGAAAGTCCTCGTTTCAGACTATGGAAGTAGTGGATATCCGAACTTTCTATCCGGACAAAGGTAGGAGTTCCAATTTATGGAATGCATGGATTCATAGCTGAAGACCCCATTCTTCATATCCAGTTCTTTTTCATTCAGGAATGTCCTTATTGTATCAAGTATCCGATGGAATGATTTTGCGTTTTTACCTTCTATATAAGGATTCCATCCAGACTTCAACTTTTCATAGATAGCACTGCAGTAAACTTTAGCATACTTTTATAACCGTAGGAAAAGTGGACTGTTTTTTCATCGAGAAGAACTTCGCATCCAATTATCCAATCAAGTTCTATCAGATAGTGATTGCCTAATTGTTGATAGTATGCTTTTATACAAGTGTAGAACATTAAATGCCGTGCGGATACCGTGCAAGTTGCAAAATAGGGGGAAAAACAAAAACGCTAACCGCTTTAAATAAGCTGATTATCGTTGATTCGAGTCGAAACTCTGAGGTTTCTATCGGAATCCTATATCTTTCTTATTTATAATTAGTTATACAGGGTGATAGATACAATCGGTCTACCTTATGGGTTAAATTTATAGTTAACTGAGAATATTAAAAAGGGGGGAGTTGCCTACCTATAACCTCTCTTAGAATTTCAGGAGATCCACAAGACGCTCTAACATCTTCAAATTTTTCTAAGTATTCAACTAGTTCTTCTATTAGTTCTTTATCTAGAACTGAAATAGTATTTATTTTTTTTAGTTTGCGAAATCGCTCCATTCTCTTTCTAACAATACCCTCTGCATCTGGAGATGGTGATACCCCTAATTCAAACAGGTTTTGTTGAGTTCGACTCATATTAACATTTTGAGTTCTTCTAATACTTGACACTTCATAGCGTAAGTCTTCTAACATTGAGAGAATATACTTATCAGAAGTAACTTCTTTTTCTACTATTTGTGCAACTTTGTATTCTCCAAAATGTTTTAAAAAAGTAGTGTAATTGGCATTATTTGCGGCTTTGTATGTACCCTGAATTTTCTTTTTTAAAGCATCTTTAAATGACATGATTTTAGCAAAACGCAAATCCCGAGGATAATTCAGATGTTCAATAACAGATGTATCAAAAGAATAATCTGTTTTATCGTCTTTAACTATTATTGTAGGCTTATCAAATGCTAATCTCATGCCTAACTCAAACATGACATTAGGATTTTTTGCACTTACATCACAAATGACTATTTCGTTACTATACAAATTTTGAATGATTCGCTTTTGAATTATTCCACTATCGTCTGCATCACTTACTAAGTTTGGCTCGAATCCAGCTAATTCAACACTTTCCTTTAAAATAGCAAGTACTTCAGCCCAATGTTCTGATGCGCAACCATCAATTGGAGAAATAGGCATAATGTCTCCAGATGAAATCTGTTCTTTTGATTTATTCCAATGTTTAGTATGACAACATACCCCTGTACTAAAGTTTACCTTCTGTCGGTTCACATAAAAGGAAATCCAAATTACCCCTGTCTTTTTTTCTGAATTATGTTCTCTTAAATAAACCTTTATTGTTCTCATACACATTTGCATTTTGAGTCATTTTAACAAGCCGATCTACAATCGGTCTACATATAAACAAAAATCATCTATTGAAGTAAAGAGGGTAATGAGTTGATAGCTATATAAATAACGAAAACCAATAGACTTGTAATCTATTGGTTTTCAATCAATTGAGGTTCCTGGCGGATTCGAACCGCCGTAAACGGTTTTGCAGACCGGTGCCTAGC
>CALNCC010000097.1 GCA_937875275.1 uncultured Dysgonomonas sp.
CACATGCAACGCTCAACACTCCTTTTTCGGGTTCTGAGACCACAGGTGCATTCAGCAACACTTCGGCAACTCCGTCGGCTGTCGATTTCACGATGCGCAAGCCTGCCAATTGGTCTCGTGTGCTCCACAAAAATCCGTCTACGAAAGGTAGTGTCTTGTAGATACATTGTGTCGATTCTCCGGCTTTGCGGTAGTAGTCAGACTCTAAACTTTCGTCGAACAGGTGTATGTCTCTGAATCGGAAATTCTGATCTTTCCACAACAGGTTGGCACGATAATAGCGGCTGTTAAACCATACTGTCTTGTGCCCCTTGTCGCGCACATCGTCCATCACCGTTACGGCGGTGGTGGGTGTCGTCGGATAGTTTTCTTTAAACCATTTTCCCGATTCGGCAAGCGTTTCTATACGCACCTTTCCGTCTTTGCGGAGCGAGTCGAGCAACGGTATTTGTATCTCTAAGCCCGTTTTCATGGCATTCCATGTAAATGAGTTTTCTTGTCCGGCTTGCGCGTAATTGAATGCCAAGCACGGCTGGTCGAACATGTTGCGGAAAAACCATTCTACCCACTGGCGATTTCCTCCCGAACGAGGGTAAACAGGCTCAAGCGACTCTACGCCCTGTATGCTGCCTCCAAGACCCATATCGTACTGATAGACCGGGTCGCTGCCCAACATGCGGAAGATAGGCACAGGTATTTGTCCTTCTTGGGTTTGAGCGGGCATATAGGCATTTACCTTGCTGGGGTAATATGCTTGATTCCAATAGCCGCCCCACAGCGTGTAGCCGTCTGTTCCCAATTGGTCTTTACAGTTGCACGATGCCACTATCCGATATTTGTCGTACATGTATTGCAGTGTGTGTTCGTCGATGAACCACGACCCCACCGAAGATGGGTAGTTGCCGAATATGGATTTGAATTTTTCCATATATACATCCACAAGCACTTCCCTCTCGGCAGGCGTGTAGCCTGTGGCAAAGCCTACATTTGCGTGCCAGTCCCAAGGGTATTTGCCGCGCCACACCATGCCTGCATCTTCTACATGCGGCTGTGTGATTTCCCACCATGCTCCGACTTCCGAGTCGGTGCTCAACTCGGTTTTCAGCAAGTTTTGATAGCGGGGATTGATGAGGGCATCGTATTGCAGCAAGAAGGTTGCCGGCAATTGATGGTCGTTGAGTTGGTGAATCTGATTGTGAACGGTCTCCCACAGCACATCTTCGGTGATGGCTGCATCGCGGGGTTCGAGTTGACGAATAAAGTTGATAATGTTTACAATGCGAGGTGAATCGCTTTCTTGTTTTGCGTCTTTCGTGTCTACACAGGCAGGCAAAAGCAACAAGATTGAGCTAATCAACAGGATAGAAACTTTTTTGAACTTCATAATTGTGTGTGTTTTTTGGTTTCGTTTCGTTTTTTTAATGATTTATCAAAAATACATTTCTTTTTTAAGATAGCTGTTCTTTTAGCATTATAGTTTTCACTAAACGATTGATTTTATACAACATAAAAAAAATCCCACGCAACGATCAGTTGTGCTGTCGCTACATGGGAAATTATTTATTTCATTTGCCTCATCCGATTGATATCGCCTGTCATTCGTTCGACAATAAGTGTTTTTCTACCAGCTCGGCACATTGACGGACATAGTCCGCACATGGTTTCTTCTTCATGCCTTCGGGCAATCCGGGTTCTAAGCCTAACAGATATTTGCAAACAATAGACCCGTTGGCTTGCTTAAATTCGCCTGCCAACATTTGCACGGTGTCGTAATTCTGTTTTTTGCCGTCTTTGTCGTACGCGCGGGTTACGCCGTTATATAATCCGGCAAGCATAGACATGCCGTTCACTGTTCCGCAAACTTCGCGCATGCCCCCTATTCCACCGCCAAACGATGAGGATAGGCGAAAGGCTTGCTCTTTGTCCATCCCAAACAAATCGGCATAGGTAACAAACACTGCCTGAGCGCAGTTGTACCCGCCCTTGAATGTTTCGACTGCCTGTTCTACTCTACTTTCCATCTCTAAAATCCTATGTTTTTATTTTATGGGATGTAAAGTTATAAGATTTAAGTATATCATGCACATCTATCGCTATAAATGTAGAGGATACAAGACCAATATCTTCGGCGCGGAATTGCAGTGTGCAAGCAACAGGATTCGCAATTCCGCGTAGAAAATATAATCTCAAAAAACCTCTTATTCTTTTTCGGTTATCATCCGCACCTCTAACACATTGCCTTGCGAAATGAGGTCTTTAGCCATCTTCTGAATTTCTTCTTTCGTTACCGATTGTATTTGTCCGCGATAATCGAGACTTCCGTTTTCGTCTTCTTTGTAGAAATACAGAATTTCCATTATCGCATTCCAGTAACCATCGGCTCGTTGATACGAATCGTAATTCTTCAGTAGGTTTTCAACTTCTTTATTGAATACATCGTCTTTCACTCCGTTCGCGGCAAAGTCTTTCAATACACGGTGCACAATGTCTGTCATCTCAAGTGCACGGTCGGGATCGGTAGAGAATGATATTCTGAGTGCTGTGCGACCTTCCGGAATACGGTCGATATCGTAGTTAGACCCAACGCCATAAACACCTCCGGCATCGCCGCGCATGGCTCCTTTGAGGGTGCTGTTCAGCACTCCGTTGAGAATATGCAAGCGGAATGCAAGTGTGTCGGTGCGTGGCATAATACCGTTGTACATAACATACACAGATGCTTTGTCTTCTCCTGATTTGCGTACAAAACGATTCGTATATTCTCCTTTGCGATAGTTGTATTTGCGATCGATAGCTTTGATGTTTTTATTGCCCGACGGCAGAGATGCAAGGTATTTCTCAACAAGTGGGCGGAATGTGGCTTCGTCGATTGTTCCCGAAAAACTGACAATAAACGATCCCGGATTTGCGAAACAGGTTTTGTGCATCTCTATCATGCGGTCGTAGTCGAGTTTGTCGACATCGGCTTCGGTCATCTTCAATATTCTCGGATTGTCGCCGAATATCGCCTTGTTGATAGAGTCGCTATAGTAGGCATTCGGACTCGAATATTTGTTTCTTAGTCCCTGTTTCAATCTGTCTTTGTATGCGGCAAAGGCATCTAAGTCTTTGCGGGGAGACGTGAAATGAAGGTATATCAACTGGAACATCGTTTCCATGTCGGCTTTGGACGAATATCCGTTAATTTTTTGTTTTTCACCCTCAATATTGCTCGACACACCGGCTGTCTTTCCGGTCAGTTTCTTTTGCATATCTTGCGGACTGAATTTGCCCACTCCTCCTATACCGGTTACTGATGAGGCATACGAAGCGTTCATAATTTCGTGATCGTCGAACAACGAAACG
>CALNCC010000098.1 GCA_937875275.1 uncultured Dysgonomonas sp.
AGCGTCCCTGTATTCTTCCTCGTGCATCGCGAAGCAGTACCTCAACACCTTTCTCGCCTCGCAGGTAACTTTCATAGAAGGATTCAACTCCGGTCTTCCCCGTATAGTCTCCCTGCCTGTAGTACGTGTCTTCGTCAACTTGTTTTTTATCCACTTCGGCAACATAGCCTAATAGATTCCCGGCATTGGGATATGTATACTGACGGATGGTTCTGTTTTGAAGAAAAAATCCCGGAAATTTATATAGCTTTTCTTGAAACAAACTGCTCTTCTTTATATCCAGCTGAGTAAGAAATGTCTGCTGTGTATATGTCGAATAGCCCGGATTCTTACGCCGATCTTTTATTTCTTTCAGTCGTTCATCGAACATATCTTTTGTTATACCAAGTGTATGACAGAAGTCAATAGTATCGAATGTATCCACCTCTCGCGGAATATATACAACATCGTAGGTGGGCTGATTGTATACAAGCATTCGGTTCTCCCGATCATATATTACGCCACGCGCAGGATATAATGTTCTATTAAAGAAAGCATTATTGTCGGCATAGTCTTTATATTCATCTGTTACAATCTGCAAGTTGAACAGTTGAAAAACATATATGAGAACGACGAGGAAAGCTATTCCCCCAATCACATATTTTCTTTTGAATAAGTCTACGTTATTTTTCGCCACGCCCTCTTATTATTTACTAAGAAACCTTCAAATACCAAGATAAGAATTACAGTCAATAGTGTTGAACAGACAATCCTCAACAACAAAAGTTTAATGTTGAAAAACGAGAATGAATCTATAATATACAATACTGATTGATGTATCAGTATCACTGACACGACAAATTTGACAAACGGCACTCCCAACAATGCAAGGCTTGGCGTATCGTTTTCATTATCATCTTTAACAAAAAACCAGCGATGCAGGTATGGGGTGATAAATGCGATTAATGTTGTCGCGGCGGCATGTACTCCCGGCGTGTTGCAAAAAACATCGACACTGAACCCTAAAAAAAATCCCAATAAGATGCCAAGATTGCGATTCAGTCCGATAGGATATTTCAGTATAAAATATGTATAGATATATGGTGTCGCAAAACCGAAGAACGTGATTCGATTAAACACCATTACTTGTAATAATACTAACAAGCAAAACGACAATATATATCTTACTGATCTATTTTTTAGCATCCTTCACTTGTTTTTCTAATAAATATCGTTCTTCCTGTTCCTTAAGATTCTCGATGAGAATAACATTCGACAATGCACCAAAGTTTGTTGCCAACTTAATCTTCAAACTATAAAAATTATCATTCGCCTGACTGCGATAGTCTTCAATCGTACCCACAAATATACCTTCAGGAAACATATCCGAATATCCACTGGTTATGATCGAATCTCCGATTACAAATTTCTCGAACTTAGGATAATCGACAAGGCTCGCATACTGAGGATCACCTCCATCCCACGACAAGAAACCAAAAGCATTGGATGATTTCACCTTACAACTGATTTTTGTATCCTTATTCAAGACAGGCTGAACGACTGCATAGTTTTCGCTAACAGCTTTCACAAATCCAACAATACCTTCGGCTGAAACAACCCCGGCTTCATTAAACACGCCGTGTCTACGACCTCTGTTGATGGTAATATAATTGTTCGCGACTGATATATCGTTATTGATAACCTTTGCATTTATCAGGTTATAGTTTCCTAAACTTGTGTTATACTCGTCCAATAAGGCTTGCGAGCGCAGTGTATCGGGTTGTATTTCATAGATTGCATTTGCCAGCTTGTGTACTAATAGTTGCAATTCGAGATTCTGTCTCAGCAACAATTCATTTTCTTCTTTAAGTCCAAAGTATGCAAAGATACTGCTCGAAACTGAATAAACTCTTCCCGCGATTTCGTTGGAAGAGTTTAAGTATACACTTTTCTGATAAGAATTAGCCGAAAATATGAAATAAAAACATATGATTTCCAATATAAAAAAAACAAACCAAGCACTGTTTTTTATAAGAAAATCAATTAAGTTACGCATTATTGTATATCTGTTATTCTATATCTATTTTTCATATCCTTCAATTTCTTTCCAGACGCTGATTATCTAATCAAGAAATTATATTTATCTATATTTTTCAATGCGATACCTGTTCCCTTAGCAACGGCATGCAACGGATCTTCTGGCACATGGAACTGAATGCCTATGCGGTCGGTAAATCGTTTGCTCAAGCCTCTCAGCAAAGCTCCTCCTCCGGTTATGTATATACCATTTTTTACAATGTCAGCATACAACTCGGGCGGTGTTTGTTCCAATGCACTCAATATGGCAGAATCCATTTTCGATAACGACTTGTCTAAGCAGTGAGCCATTTCCTGATACGACACAGGAATATCCATCGGCAAAGATGTCATACGATTTGGTCCGTGCACAATAAAATCCTCAGGCGATTCATCTTCCGGCAATTCGGTCAATGCCGCTCCAACAGCTATTTTTATAGCTTCAGCGGTTCTCTCTCCCACTTTTATATTATGCTGACGCCCCATATATTCCTGTATATCTTCGGTAAGATCATCTCCCGCTATTTTGATAGACTTGTTGGAAACAATACCACCAAGAGAAATTACAGCTATCTCTGTAGTTCCACCACCTATATCAACAATCATGTTACCTTCAGGGGCTTCAACATCAAGACCTATTCCCAAGGCTGCAGCCATAGGCACATCTCGTCCGCCGGCATGTTCTGCCGAGTCGCGGATGGCACGCGTTTCTACCTCTGTACTACCTGAGGGAATGCAAATAACAATGCGTAAAGATGGCGAAAACAACCTGTTTTTGTTGTTGAACATCTTTATCAAACCTCGGATCATTTGTTCGGCAGCTGTAAAGTCTGCAATAACTCCATCCTTCAATGGGCGGATAGTACGTATTTCTTCGTGGGTCTTACCATGCATCTGGCGAGCTTTCTCACCCACAGCAATTTTCTCTCAACGGCCACTACCGACGGCTGATCTACAACGATTTTCTCGTTATGTATTATGATTGTATTTGCCGTACCCAAGTCGATCGCAATTTCCTGCGTAAAAGAAAATAATCCCATTCAAAAAAATTATTTATATATTATTGATACTCAAACTTAATGTTTAAAATGACGCACACCGGTCATCACCATCGATATATTATGCTCGTTGCAATATTCTACCGACAATTCATCTTTGATAGATCCTCCCGGCTGAACCACCGCTGTGATTCCGGCTTTTCCGGCAATCTCCACACAATCAGGGAACGGGAAGAATGCATCTGATGCCATAACAGCACCTTTCAGGTCGAAGCCAAAGCTATCAGCTTTTTCGATAGCTTGTCTCAATGCATCCACACGAGATGTTTGCCCCGTACCTCCTGCACATAATTGTTTATTCTTAACAAATATGATTGCATTCGATTTGGTATGCTTCACCAGTTTATTCGCAAACAACAGGTCTTCTTCCTCACTGCCTTGCAATGCCCGTTTAGTTACTAATTTCAAATCTTCGGCCGACTGGATGCTCAAGTCCTTATCTTGAACCAAGACTCCGTTCAACAGTGATCTGAATTGTTTTGATCCTCCTTGTTTATTTTTTTGAACAAGTATAATTCTATTCTTTTTCTGTTTCAATATTTCGAGTGCATCCTCATCATATTCGGGTGCAATCACGATCTCGAAGAATATCTGATTGATTTCTTCTGCGGCTGCTTTATCTATTTTACGATTGACAACTATAATACCGCCGAATGCTGATACCGGATCACCAGCCAATGCATCCTTCCATGCCTCTACGGCTGTCGGGCGAGAAGCTATACCGCAAGCATTGTTGTGCTTAAGGATAGCAAGGGTTGTTTCGTCAAACTCGCTGATTAGGCTGACTGCCGCTTCTACATCGAGCAAATTGTTATATGATATTTCACGTCCATGAACCTGATCAAACATTGCATTGAAGTCGCCGTAGAAAGCTCCTTTCTGATGTGGATTTTCACCATATCTCAATGGCATAGCATCATCTTCGGCATAGCGAAACGATGAGCCATTATTATCGTCCATATAATTGAAGATCGCTGTATCGTACGATGAAGATACGGCAAATCCTTCTTTTGCAAACCACTTACGATCTTCGATAGAAGACATTCCGTTTTTCTCTTTCAATAGATTGAACAACGGTTGATATTGTTTCTTAGATGCAACAACTATTACATCCTTGAAATTTTTAGATGCCGCACGAATAAGCGATATACCACCTATATCTATTTTTTCAATTATCGATTGCTCGTCAGCACCCGAAGCTACCGTCTCGCTGAAAGGATATAAATCAACAATCACTAAATCGATTTCAGGAATATCATAAGATTTTATTTGTTTCAAATCGTCAGCCGATTCTCTGCGACAAAGAATACCGCCAAATACTTTCGGATGCAGAGTCTTCACTCTACCACCCAATATGGACGGATACCCTGTCAGATCTTCTACCGGATAACATTTAAGACCTAAGGATTCGATGAAACTACGAGTTCCGCCGGTCGAGATCAACTTCACGCCCAAACGGTTCAACTCTCTGATTATATCATCTAATCCGTCTTTGTGATATACTGATATTAATGCTGATTTAATTTTCTTTTCTGAAGACATGCTCATTTTATAAATAATAGTAAAATACAAGATTATTTTTCAAGCAAACAAAGTTAAAAAAACAATCGAATTAAACCTCGTCTTTCATCAATTATTTATATCACAGATAGACTTTATAAATTCACAGTTTTTGCCTCTGTTTTAGCAAGTCTTGTATTTTCTGATTCAGACTACCTGCTTCGATTACATCTTCCAGATAAGGGCACATTCTATACTGCCAGTGATGGTTAGGATTTGACGGCACATTGATTCGCTCTCTTTCGGGTTGGGCAATACAATACTGCTGCTCTATCGACAACCAATCTTGAAACGGTATTACGACCAACATGGCAGTCGAAATCATTTGCAAATGAATTATTTGCCGACAAAGACTTTCCGTACAGTCTGCCGGAGCTTCACCTTCGTGATTCAATATCTCGTTGTAATAATATTGCACCACATTTCGGTCCTCGTGCCACCAAAGCCTTATGGGCGACATGTCGTGAGTAGATGTAGACGACACAGACAGATAGGGCAAATTAGATAAATCCTCGAATAAAAGATGTGTTCGCTTGGGCATGCGTTCTATCTCGAGACTAAGGATTTGTAAATCCGACATTACGGACGCAACACTTGCCGGAATCATTCCTAAATCTTCGCCACAGACGAGCATATCTGTCGCCGAGATCAAAGGAGGCAGTTTTTTCATCGCCTCATCTCGCCAAAACTCGTTGTGCCGTTCATAGAAGTAATGATTATATAGATTATCGAATGCCTTTTTTTCATTTTCATTCAGATGGCTGTATGAATGTGTGCGCGGCGCACTGATAGCAGGATGATATTTATCCGAATCATTTTTGTCCTTTACAAACAAAACCTCGTTGCACAATCGATACAGTCCGTCCCTTATTGCATTGCTTTTCTCGTCTGTCCGTTTTTCAAACAGAACCTCTATCTTTATTTGTGTATCGCAGATCGCCTTCAACCGATATCGATTATCAGAAAGGATATCCAAGTACTTAGCCTCAACTTCGGCTGCATTATTCTCGAAGGTACTTTCCAATGCTTCTTTATGGATATATGGCTGCGCCATTCGCCCTTCATCGAAATTTAGCCCTGCGTCTCTTATTTCAGATATAGCCAATGGCATAGCCGAATTGAAATACCCCAAGAGGGCATGTACCGACGAGTCGGGTATTTCCCAAATGCGAAAAAAGCCTAAGATATGATCGATACGATATGCCTCGAAATAATCATTCATTTTCTTGAAACGGTTTATCCACCACTGATAACCATCTTTTGCCATTTCAGACCAGTTATAGGTGGGAAATCCCCAGTTCTGTCCATTGATGGCAAAAGCATCCGGCGGTGCACCGGCACTCACATCGAGATTGAACAGATGTGGCTCTATCCAAACATCCACACTATCGCGATCGACACCGATAGGAATATCGCCTTTCAATATCACACCCTGCTGATGTGCATACTCCTTCGCGTCGAGCAATTGTTTGTGCAACAGATATTGGATAAAGTAATAAAAATGTATTACCTCTATGGCTTTGTCATCTTTCAATAATTTATTTTTCACGCTCTCACTAAATGCCTCATACCCCTTCCAGTCATTGATGACTCCGGTCTTATATTTATCCCTCAAATAACAAAAGCAAGCATATGGCAGAAGCCATTTTTTGTTTTCGTCAACAAACGAAATATAATCGGCCTCTTTCAAGGTTACCTTTCCCATATCCTGATATAGCAACCCGAAATACTCCCATTTCAGTTTGTCCACCGATTCATAATCTACTGCTTCGAGTTTATTCAATCGTTTAAATTCTTTTTTATACCGGCTATGCACCACCTTATCTTTCAGTGGATAATCTTTCAACCCTAAATAGAGCGGATGAAGTGCATAGATAGATATAGCTCTGTATGGATACGAGTCTGCCCACGTATGCGTAGATGTGGTATCGTTGACGGGAAGCACCTGCACAACACTCAGCCCCGTCTCAACTGCCCAATCAACCATCAACTTGAGATCGGAAAACTCGCCTATGCCCGAACTATCTTTTGTCCGTAACGAAAATACAGGAATGGCAACTCCGGCAGCTTTCCATTTCATATCGCTCCATCGGTAAGCAATTGTATCGAAACGAATTACAGTATTTCCATTATCCAATTTATCCAAGATGCGACCTTCCACCTCATCACGGTGAATGATTTCTTTTTGCACCTTGTCATATACAGCCAATTCATATGCTACCGCATTCTGTAAACGCGCACCATCTAACACGATAGACCATTTACCATAACTTGTCGGTGTTAGTTTCAATGCTTTATCAATACGCCAATCACCCAAATAATCGGATTCACCCATTAAGATCAGTTCTTGATTGCGGTCAACATACGGGCACAACACCTCCAGCACAATCACATTTTTCTTCTTAAACCAACTGACTGATTGTGGCTTATGATAAAAGAAGCTATTTCGGAAAGCAGTCGAATAAAGATGTTTCTGCTCCGGTGCATTCTGCCACAATTGATTCACAATATAGGACTGTTTTTTGCCGACCGTTAAGGTATGCCAATCACCCCACTCTTCCCGCGTAATCATTCCATTACCTTTCACCAAGAAATGATACTGAATCTCACCTTCTGTTTCTATTTCAATATCTACACCCCATTCTGTTGTCGATATATAAGCTAAGGGAATAGCGCTTTCCTTATTCCACGAACCAAGTTCGGGCGACGATCCGTATATCCAGATAGATTCGCCCCAACGGGTCGCATATTCTATATTAAATCTCACTTTCATATTTTGCCGATTTTATTGTATAAATATAGCAATCCTTCTGCCATAAATCAAACGATATGAAACAAAACATGGAAGAACAGTATCGTCCTCCCATGTAATACGTCATCTTTTCTATCTTCCTTTCCTATCTCAAAGTATAACTAATCCCCCCCATAAGCCAGAATCCGGATTGGGGGATATTACCTAAATCGAAATATTGTGTATCATATATATTATTCAAGTTCAAACTAAAAGCAATATTATCATACACATAATTGAGTTTAAGATCGAGTGTCGAAAATGACGGGTAAGGCACATTCCCTTGTTTCTCCATATTTTCGTATTTCTCATACACTCCCATCCGTTTCTGAAAACGCATATACCAACTCGCCGACAAGTCTTTATATATCTGATGATCTAATTGAACAACAACCTTATCTCTCAGATAGTTGAGAGCATAAGTCGATGATGCTATATTCTGATCCATTTTATATTTCTGATGCAACCGTGTGTAAGAAATACCGAACAGAGCTCTCTCGCCCATAAACGGTACATAGCTGCCTAAATGCAACTTACCGCCGATCTCCACTCCCTGCGAGTTGACACGAGACAGATTGCTCGACGTATATTTCTCATCCGTTTCGTTAAATTTAACCCAATCTATCATATTCTTACCCCACAGCAAAAATCCATTAACATCAACCTCCCATGTTGGTCGTATGTATCGCAACCCCAAATCGGCAGCCTCAGATTTCTCCGGTTCTAAATCCAGATTAGCAATATGTGTCGGAGTATTATAGTAAAGTTCCGTATATGTCGGCATCCGTGACGATTTGCTCCACGACGAGGATATTTTCAAATCATCCATAGGCCGGTATGATGCACTTACCGATGGATAGAATCGGTACACCCCGCTTTGGAAGGTGTTATAATTCATCATTGCTCCTACCGACAAATTCACTTTATCGGCAATACTCACCGCATGCTCTACTGTCGAACTAACGATAGTTCGATCAGCATAATTCTTATATTTCCCATGAGGCTCTGCCATCACCTCGCCCAGCTTACTACTTATAATATCTTCCCGTCGTATCTCGTTCCCGATACTTGTCGTTCCATACTTTGATTCATATTGCACAATGAGGTTGGTACCATAAACATCAGTCCGGTGAAAGTTGCGCCCCGATTCGGAATCTTTCGTCAAGTCGAACTGATCGTGATGTCTGTTCCAATAAAGAATAGGAATAAATTTCAGGTTCCTCCCAAATTCCCCTTTTACCGACCCGATGTAAGAAGCCGTACGTTCATACTGATTGGGATATGAAGCCGAATAAAAAGTATTTGCGCCATAGTCTTTATCGTTATATCCCAACTGAAAATCTATTTTCGAACGATTTTGAATATTAATGCGCGTTTGCCACAACAGATTGGATATGTTATAATCGCTGTTTTCAACATATCCATCAGAGGAATAATGTCCGGCAGATAGACTGTGAGACACTTTCGAATTACCTATCGCAGCTCTGGTTTCGACACCTTTCTGGTTGTACATTCCACCTTCTATCTTTGCAGAGAAGCTACGATTCGCATTCTTCTTCGTTATTATATTTATCCCTCCTGAGAACGCTCCCGACCCATAAACCAGCCCCGAAGGCCCTTGCAATATTTCTATTCGCTCTATATCCGATATGTTTACCGGCACATCGAAACTGTAATGCCCTGTCTGAGGATTTGATATATTGACACCGTTGAGGAGAATAGCTACCTGGTCAGCATTTCCGCCACGAATGGAAATATCAGCTTGCACCCCATGTCCACCTCGTTGGCGAACGTCTATACCGGAAACATAGACGAGCAAATCCTGTACACTTTTCACCGGTGCTTTCTCGATCCGATCTTTTGTTATTACAGTAACTGTTTTGGGTGTTTGCGCATACGGCGTCTCTACCCGCGAAGCCGTAACCATCACTTCCTCCAATTCGTATCCTATCAATAAATCGTACTTTTGTTCTCGACTGTCCACTTCTTGTGCCGACACAGCATTCGCCATCGTCAACGTTGTGCCAACGATGAACCCGATATTAACCAATCGCCGCATACTATTGAATACACTGTAAGGCTTTCGTACAAAACGCCTGAATCTGAATGCAACAGGCTGAACTAAGTTCTTTTTTCTCATAATTTGTTTATTTTTTATTAATAAAAAAACCTGCCAAATGATCTCTATAATCATAAAGCAGGCATATAATATA
>CALNCC010000099.1 GCA_937875275.1 uncultured Dysgonomonas sp.
TAAGAAATCAAACAAATAATACAACATCCCGTTATCTCTATTTCGTTATACTCCAAAAATATCTTTTACTATCTCCCGGTCATCGAAGTGATGCTTGACTCCCTTCACGTCCTGATAATCTTCATGTCCTTTTCCGGCAATCAATATTACATCGCCTTTTTGCGCGAGAGTGCATGCCGTCTTTATCGCTTGTTTACGATCGACAATCTGCAATGCCTTGCGCGATTCTTCGTTATTCAACCCGTTTGCCATATCGTTCACTATATCCTGCGGTTCTTCGAAACGAGGATTGTCTGATGTCAAGATAACCTGATGGCTAAGCCGCACAGCCTCGCGAGCCATGATCGGGCGTTTGGTCTTGTCTCTATTCCCGCCACAACCGACAACAGTGATAACGCGCCCCTTGCCTTCTAACACTTCGTGTATGGCTTCGAGCACATTCGTCAGTGCATCGGGGGTATGCGCATAATCTACAATAGCTGTGTATCCATCGGGCGAAGCGATTGTCTCGAAACGTCCGGCAACGGGTTTCAGCGAACTTAGTGTCAACAGCACTTTGTCCGGTTCTTGCCCCAACAGCACGCATGCACCATATACTGCCAGCAGATTATAGACATTGAATACTCCGACAAACATTACCTCCAGATCCTTACCGTTGAACTCGATGGAAGTGCCGTCGAAATGCATCTCGTGGATACGGGCTTTAAAATCGGCAAGTCCTTTTACTGAGTAAGTATATTTCTCTGCTTTCGTGTTTTGAAGCATCACGGGTCCATTCTTGTCATCGAGATTGGTCAGAGCAAACGAGCTTTCGGGCAATTGATCGAAAAATGCTTTCTTTGCCTTCAGGTATTCTGCCATTGTCTTATGATAATCGAGATGGTCTTGGGTGAGGTTGGTGAAGATACCTCCCTCATATTTCAATCCGCTTATGCGTTTCTGGTCTATGGCATGCGAACTTACTTCCATGAACGCATATGCACAACCGGCATCTACCATCTTCGCCAACAATTCGTTGAGTGTCAATGGATCGGGTGTTGTATGTGTCGCATGAATGATTTCGCCGTCGATATAGTTAGCTACGGTAGACAACAGACCGGCTTTGTATCCCAATTTGCGGAACACATCGTATAGCAATGTCGCAGTAGTGGTTTTTCCGTTCGTGCCGGTTACACCCACCAACTTGAGTTTGCTTGTAGGATCGCCATACCAGTGTGTCGCTATTTTTCCGGCAGCGTCGGCCGAATGCTTTACCTGCACATAGGTAATGCCGTCTTCCTTTGCCGGTATTTTCTTATTGTCGTAAACAATAACCGTTGCTCCGGATTTCACAACATCGGCTATATAGTTGTGCCCGTCAACCTGTACTCCTTTGATGGCTATAAACAAATATCCGTCTTCTACTTTACGCGAATCGGTACAGATGCTCTTAACCGAAGGATTCTCTTCCCCTGTTATGGCAACTACCTCTACATCTTTCAATAAATCCTGCAATTTCATATGCTTTGATTAATTAAATTATTTCAATCGGATTGTTATATGTGATCCTTTTACAAGTTTTGTCCCTCCTTTTATTGTCTGCTCGGTTACACGCCCCGCCCCTGAAAGGGAAACCTTCAACCCTGCATCTTCGAGTGCAAACAAGGCGTCTTTGGCTCCCATACCGATAACATTCGGAACCAACCCTGCGGACACAGCCCGGTTTTCCATACCTATCTGCAAACTATCGGTTGTAACGGCAACCCATCCTTTCTTTTCGGCAGGATAGGAATAGGTCTGATTCAACTTGTCTAAAACGATTTTTGTATTTTCATACAATCCGTCTTTCACCTTAGGCAAATGAATGTTGACCGAATCGGGAACGACCTTTGCCTGATGCGGAACCAATTTGTCGGCATAGATACTTTCCGCTATACGCTTAAACACAGCACCCGGCATCAAACCTCCTGATGGTAAACCTTGCGGACGACGAATGCCCACAAAGCAGGTATATTTAGGTTCGTCGGAAGGGAAGTATCCGCAAAATGATACGTAATAACCGCTATATCCGCCTCCCGATGCAATCATCGCAGTACCTGTTTTCCCCGAAATAGGGAACAATTCGGAATTAACCGCTTTCCCTGTTCCGTTGGTAACAACCTTGCGAAGTATATCTTGCACCTGTTTCAATGTCTTTTCCGAACACAATGACGGATTTATCACTTCGGTCTCAAATTCCTCTTCCACGCTTCCGTTGTTCAGTAGAGACTTTGCGATAAACGGTTTTATCATCTTGCCGTTATTGGCAATTCCATTGTAGAACATTAGCATATAGATTGGCGGAACCTGTGTTTCGTATCCGAACGACATCCAAGGCAGGGTTGTCTTCGACCACGGATTGGCTTTGTCGTCGGGAAAACGAATCTGCGCTGTACCTTCTTTTCCACTCAAAGGTACATCCCATTCTATCTTTTGGGTAATACCAAGATCATGAATCCTTTGCGCATATCCTGTTCTATTATTCTCATAACCTTTCAGTATCATTTTCGATATCAGTACATTCGATGATGTCTCCATGCCTCGTGTAATCGTAAGATATCCTTTGTCTATTCCCTTACGCCAATCGTGATCTCTTACCTCGCGACGATTGTAGGTAAACAATCCGTTGCCCACATAGAGCGAGTCTTCGGGTGTTACCACCCCATCTTCTAATGCAACCATCAGCGATATGGTCTTGAAAGTAGACCCTGGTTCGGACATATATGAAAATGCGTTGGGATTACCTTCGGCATAAGCTCCTTCCGACAAACGGTCGAGATTTACTAATGCCTTGATTTCACCTGTTGCTGTTTCCATCACAATTGCGGTACCCGATTCGGCTTTTGTCTCCACCAGTTTGTCGTACAATGCTTGCTCTGCCTGATCCTGAACGTCGACATCAAGAGTTGTCTTCAGGTCCCATCCGTCTTCGGCTTCAAGCTGCACAACATCTATCCAGCGTCCTTTTACTTTTTTTCTGCTTCTGATTCCGGGTTTTCCTTTCAGTATAGTATCGAATTTCAGTTCAAGCCCACTGGCTCCGCCCTTCGATATATCCTTATAGATAGACCCGACAGTTCTACCCGCGATGCGCCCGAAGGGTTTCATGCGAGTTGTTTTTTCTTCGGTGAAAAGGCCGCTTTTATTACTTCTCTGATTGAAGAATGGCATCTTATACACTTCCTTCAGATCGAGATAATTTATATCGGGTCTTACAATGCGCACGTAGCGTGTACGTATGGTCGGGCGTTTTCCAGTTTTACCTGCTTTGTTATATTTGGTCAAGGCGGCAAGTTCTTTGCGGCTCAATGCCCAGTTGTCTAAAAATATTTTTTTGTATTGAGCTTTCGACTTGTCTCGGAATTTTGTAGCTAATGACTCGGACAGCAGGTCTACATATTCTCTCAGTGTGTCTTCTTTTATTCCTTCGGAAAGAAAATCCATATACACACCGTACAACGGTTCGCTCGTAGCAAGGAGGCGATCGTCGTAGGAATAGATGTTGCCTCTGTTGGGCAATATCTCCCGACTTTCACGGGTAACGACTTCCAACCCTACCTTTTTCCACATAGGACCTTCCTGATATTTTACTTTCAGAATGTTGACGACAATGGCAACAAACACAACAGACAGAATAAGCACTATCCACCCATAACGGCTGATAGATACATCCTTGTTTTTATCTTTCGTTGCTTTTGCCATGACCTGCTTCGCTTATTTCAATTTATAGATTGCATCTTTCGGTTTTTCGAGCACTACTCCGTTTCTGTCGAGCAGGCTTTTTACTTTCGCTTCGCGGCTTATTCCTTCCAATTGAGTTGAGATTGTCAACGATTCGTATTTTGCGTCCTTCAACTCTTTTTGCAGCGATTCTATTTCTGCTATTTTCTCGATGCAGCTGTATCTGTTGCTTATGTATAGGGCAATGATGACGATGACAAGAAAGATGAAGCGGATATTCTTTAAGAAAATATCCTCAGTCAACACTTCGCCTCCGGCAACGTGCATAACCTTTTTCTTCAAATCTTTTATCTTCAACTTCTTCATTTCTTCACATCATATTTTCTCGGCAACACGCAACTTTGCACTTCTCGATCTCGGATTACGTTCCTCTTCCTCCGGCGAAGGCACAATAACCCTATTGTTTACCAAACGGAAAGGCGTACTCACATTGCCATAAAAGTCCTTATCTACCTTACCTTCAAAATTACCCGTCTTGAAAAAGTTTTTCACCAAACGATCTTCGAGCGAATGGTAGGTTATCACAGATATGCGACCACCCGACCGCAACACCTCCAACGACTGAGACAACATCTCTCTCAATGTTTCCATCTCTTCGTTTACCTCTATCCTCAATGCCTGAAAAGCCTGAGCAAGAATCTTTTTCTCTTTGCCCTTACCCGTAAATTGCTCTAATGTATCGAGGAAATCCTTAATTGTGCGATACGGCTCTTCTTGACGACGTTTCACAACAGCGGCAGCAATTTGTCGTGCTCGCTTGAGTTCGCCATACAGATAGAACACATCTGCCAATCGGTCTACGACATACGTGTTCAACACATCGGCAGCCGTCTTGCCCGCCTTCTGATTCATACGCATATCCAGTTCGCCATCGGTGAAACGGAATGAGAACCCCCGTGTTTCGTCATCGAAATGATGGGATGAAACTCCCAGATCGGCAAGTATTGCATCCACCAACTCGACCTCGTAATAGTGCATAAAATTTCTCAGATAACGAAAATTACTATGCACAAAAGTGAACCTGTCATCATTCTGTATATTATCCATCGCATCCTGATCTTGATCGAAGGAGTAGAGATGACCGCCGCCACCCAATCGCGACAATATCTCGCGAGAATGCCCACCGCCACCAAATGTAACGTCTACGCATATACTGTCGGATTGCAGATTCAATCCGTCAATACTTTCCTTCAAAAGCACCGGTACATGATACGTTGTTGGCATGGGATATATCGTTTTTTTTAAATGTTTGTATTGTTCATCAAATCTTGAATTTGCTTACCGAAATCTTCGGTATCTAGCAGTGTGGCATCGAGAGCGTCTTTGCTCCAAATCTCGATTGTGTCGTCCATTCCCAAGAAGGTAACATCGGACGTCGCCCCTATCATTTGCAGATATCGCTTCGGGATAAGTATCCGCCCGTTAGAATCCATCTCGATCCTTTCGGCAGAAACGACAAACTGACGGAAGACTTGCTTCTGCATTTTGTCCCAATTATTGAGCTTCGCCTTCAACTGATCGAGTTCGGCTTGCCACACCTTGTCGGGATACAGCACAAGGCAGTTTTGAAAAACATCTTTGCGCAGAACCAGACTGCTCTGTCCTTCAGACAGAATAGCCTTGCGGAAAGACGCCGGAACAAATATCCGGGCTTTCGCATCTATTTTCGCATCAATATTTCCTAAAAAGCCAAACATAAACAATTGTTTTTTAACAGAATAAGATCTTATTAGGTGTAAAGATATAAAATAATACACTTTTCCCCACTTTTCCCCACAATATTTTTTCATAAACTTATCAACACCCTACAACATCCTAAAGATCAGGGCTCCCAATAAGGCTCATCCGCTTTCTCTATTATCGCTATCAGAGAACCCGAAATTATATTTGCTCAGATGAAACTCAATTGATCACCCAACGAATTTAGATTAAAAGGATTATAGAAGATGAACATTGAGTGTATACGAATTGCTATTGCCCATAAGTTGAAGAAACAGGCGAAGAAAAACCTTCGTTGCCGACTTTATTGCTTTAGAAAAAAAACAAACTTGGAATTTATTGTGTGAAAAGATCGGAATATGAAAATCAGGAGTCAACATCAAAACATCTGCATAAAAAAAGGCATCTCTTTTATGAGACACCTTCTTTGCATTGGAATCCAGGCATAGGAGAGGTTATTATGAAAACTGAAAAACAAAGATTTCAATAAATACAAGTAACTGTGTAGTCTAAAAAGAATTATTATCAGTTGGAATAGTCAGCCTTTCCTAAAAAGTCCTTTTTTGATAAGAAAACCATCTCCTATTCCTTCTGCCCGGATTTGTATTATATTGTCGAATGTGATTGTGTCGAGTTCTTTTATCCCTATAAAAGATAAATCACCGAGTTGTGTACGGTTCTTAAAATATATTAAGACAAAGATTGCACGTCTTTTTTTTATAGAGGGTGTCAATACGTCAAAAAAAGTGTCAATCTAACAAAAAGCGCATATTTCCTCATCTTTCGAGTGAGTGAAGCCCCACAAAACCGAAATGACATGATAGGTGATCAGTAAAAATACAGATTGGGGGAGATGTAATTTTTAACGTATTGCTAATGATTTTTTGATACACATTATTAGACAAAACCAGAGGATATGCGTATATTTGCACGCAATAAATTTCAAAAGCATTATTCATATGTCTTTTATTGCAGATAAGATTGTAATGGATGGATTAACGTTCGACGATGTACTGTTGATCCCCGCATATTCGGAAGTTCTTCCCCGCGAAGTCGATTTGTCGACAAGTTTCTCACGCAACATAAAAATGAATATCCCGATTGTTTCGGCGGCTATGGACACCGTTACCGAAGCAAAACTTGCTATCGCGATAGCTCGCGAAGGCGGCATTGGCGTTATTCATAAGAATATGTCAATCGAAGATCAGGCTCAGCAAGTACGATTCGTGAAGCGTGCCGAAAATGGAATGATATCCAATCCGGTAAGTATTCTGCGAGACAAAACCGTAGGACAGGCATTGGCGATGATGAAGGAATATAAGATCGGAGGCATACCGGTTGTGGATACAGACAATCGCCTTGTTGGTATTGTTACAAATAGAGATTTACGTTTCCGTCGCAATATGGATGAGAAAATTGACGATGTGATGACGAAGAAAGATCTCATTACCACCGATCAGACTACAGACCTCGAAGCTGCTGCCGAAATATTGCAACAACACAAAATAGAGAAATTACCCGTCGTTGATGCTGACAACAAGTTGATAGGGTTGATTACCTATAAAGATATAACCAAAGCAAAAGATAAACCATTTGCATGTAAAGATGAAAATGGTCGCCTGCGTGTAGCTGCCGGAGTCGGAGTTACCCACGACACACTATTGCGTGTATCGGCATTGGTCGAAGCTGGCGTTGATGCAATTGTTATCGACACAGCCCATGGGCACACAAAAGGTGTTGCCGCTATGCTGAAGGAGGTGAAAAAAACATTCTCTTCGATAGACGTTATCGTAGGTAACATCGCAACCGGCGAAGCTGCAAAATATTTAGTCGATGCTGGAGCTGATGCAGTGAAAGTCGGTATCGGTCCCGGATCTATTTGTACAACACGCGTTGTTGCCGGTATCGGAGTTCCTCAGTTGTCTGCCATATATGATGTAGCGAAAGCACTGAAAGGAAGCGATGTACCGCTTATTGCCGACGGAGGATTGCGTTATTCGGGCGATATAGTGAAGGCATTGGCTGCCGGAGGATGGTCGGTAATGATGGGCTCATTGCTTGCCGGAGTAGAAGAATCGCCGGGTGAAACTATTATATATAACGGACGTAAATTCAAAGCATATAGAGGAATGGGGTCGCTCGAAGCGATGGAGAAAGGATCGAAAGACCGCTATTTCCAAGATATGGAAGCCGATATTAAGAAACTTGTTCCGGAAGGAATTGCGGCTCGTGTGCCTTACAAAGGATCTCTGTATGAGGTTGTTTATCAAATGACCGGAGGCTTGCGCGCAGGAATGGGCTATTGTGGTGCGAAAAACATACCAACACTGCACGATGCGAAGTTTACGCGCATCACCAATGCCGGAGTAGCAGAAAGCCATCCGCATGATGTAACAATAACCAGCGAGGCTCCGAATTACAGTAGAGGATAATTTAGTATAAAATAAATGTCTCGTCCTGAACTATGTTGACAGATTTATACAAATATAAAATTATCGCATCTACATATTTGATTGTACCAACTAAGAAAATAATTCCATTAATACAATTATAAAATATTTATTTGATTCTTTAGTTTCCAAGTAGCACTTATTACAACTTGACCCACAGACTTCATTTTCTTATTATAGTCGGTAACTGTTGAGATAACTGATTCTTTAAAAGAGTCAAAACCAGTTATATTATTCTAAAATACTATTTGATATTTTACAATATTCTTAGTGTTATTTCTTTCTATTTCGAGTGTATCTATATCATTAGTAAAATAATCAGCATATAATATTTCCATACAAAGCAGGTAAATGAGTAACGATGAGGATAAACAGGCAATACACTTGAAATGAATAGATTATCATTGATTGCACTTTTCGTAAAGTTCAAAATGATGATGAATTAAGAGATACATCCGTTACCAAATCGTTAGCCGTCCAGTTACCGAATTTGAGTAAGTAACTAAATATCTCTTTATTGGATTCTAAATTATTGAACATCATATTTTTGCACAACAAAGAGCGCTTATAAAACGGGGAACTTTACCCACAAAATTATAAGCGTATGAAAATGGAAAAATTCAATGTTTTACTCTACCTCAAAAAGAGTCCTCCCGACAAGTCGGGTAAAACCCCAATCATGGGGCGTATCACTGTCGCTAAGTCTATGGCTCAGTTCAGTTGTAAGCTATCCTGTACTCCCTCGCTGTGGAATCCGAGAGAGAGCCGTCTGAACGGCAAGAGCCATGAAGCCGTTGTCACCAATGCTAAGCTAGGTAAACTATAAAAACGTGGCAAATCCTGCTCTCTTATTATCTCGTCATTGTAGACCTCTAACATTTGAATACGTCTAGTCTTATTATTTAAATCATACTATGAAGTTACAAAAAAAAATATTTACATTTTCAATATCTAAATGACTGAATACAAGCTTTTTAATCTTAATCGAGCTAAACGTTTTACCTATGTTTACCCTATCTAAAAGAAAAAACGCTGTAATTTATTTAATTACAACGTTTTATGAATTTTTCTTCGTGGTGCCACTAGCAATAGAATCAGCATTGAGTGTTTCCACATGAATCACCCCTTTATTAAACATTTCACATAATAATGTCGTATTAGATAATACCATCGGTTGTTCCATTCCAACTGCTTCATTAGCGACACTCAATTGAATGTGATCATAAGTTGTCAATCCCAAGATTAGGTCTGATTGTAGAAATATAGTTTCAAAGTCTTGAAGCGAGAGATAACCAATAAGATGAACATTTTCTGGTTTTTTTGAATAATCAAACAATGAAACTCCACGTTCTTTCGGTCCAGATATTAGAATTGTGATATCCGGAATCAGCTTCGCTGCCTCAAACACAACTTCTAATGGCTCGTCTTTCGAAAATCCACATGGCATTAACACTTGCTTCGCATATTCTTTTTGCTGCAATGGAATAAAATTAATACTTTTCTCTGCTGGCTTATCTCCCAATATTATAGTCTTACTTGGATCTAAACCCATATTTATCGCAATATCCCTGATCACGGTATTATGCACTAAAATGATATTACTCTTATTTAATAAATCGGAACTAAAATATTTTTTCCATTTACCTACAAAAACGCCATTATGGCAATCAGAAACTATAACGACATTATTATTAAAAAACCTCTTGTAAAGTAGGAGTATATTTAATAGAAAGGTCGGAGTTAATTGTATCCACACAACATTTGGCTTATATTTAAACAAATAGCCTAAAGTTTTTATACTTTTTATTACATAATCAAATATTCTGAAATACTTATGTTTAAACAGAGATGTGATATGAATACAATCATAATCAAAGAATGATTCCATTGAAACCGCTCTTCGCTGAAATTTAACCCAGGCAACATATATATTCTTTTTTTTCATTTCTTAAAGGGATCTATAAAAATTATCATCAAAAATTGAATAATAAGGAAAACGTCACTGGACACAGGTTTCTACACAATTTTAGAAAATACAAATTTAATCTTAGGATATTTTTCTCTTCCATATATTATAAATGCTGAAAACAAAATAGGGAATGCAAACATAAAGTAATTTTGTAGCCTTTTCAATCCTGACATATCTTCACTAGCAAATAGGATTCCAATCATAACAAAAACAAAATATATATTATATATAAATGCGTAATCAATTTTTTCCTTTCTCTGAGCTAATTCATTAACCATCTTACCAAAAGGGATTAGAGTAATTATGAATATAATAGAGTTAAGAAAAGAGGAAACTCCTTGGACAAATAATCCTCCACTTTTTTCAGCTCCATTATATTCAAAATAATGTTCATATTTAGTAACAACATCTTCTCCTCCTAATATATCGACATAAATGCTTAGCGGTAAAAGTAATTCTTGCACTTTTCCGAGTTGAGCGACAACAAATCCTCCTAAAGCAATACTAACAGCAAACATTGTCGGGATTTTATTAAAAAAAATCAGAAGATATGCTGGTATAAATACTAAAGCAGATTTATGTATACTTGCTGCAAGAATGACACAAGCGATTACTCGAAGATGTTTCCTATCAGAAAAATGACACAACCCCAACATGATTATTGCTACAGCGAGATTGATTCTAACTGGAAAGAATTGTGTACTGAACATAATCAGTACAAATACATATATCGGCGTTTTTGAATTTGTTTGAGCAAACTTAGAGTAAGCAATTAAAATGAAGAAATTAGAGAGTAATAAAAAAATGGTATAATTGCCCCCTAAATTTCTAATTAATGAGTTAAGGATCATGTATCCTGGCTCCATTACAGCCACGCTGTGCACATAAGAAAATATATTATTCCAATTTGCAGCTTCAAATGCTTCATAATATAAATTCCAATCAGTCCCAGTTTCCCATCTTAACCCCCTAAACAATGTGAAAACAATTACAAAAAAGAAAATAATTTTCTTTTTTGTAAGAATATTAACATTCTCTCTCTCTGCGCATATAGAAAGAAGTAAGAAGCTATATAGTACGATATATATGAGCATCTAACAAATTATAAAACAAAACTTCATATTTAACAAAATCTATTTATATAGTCTCCTATATCTATAGTAAAACTCAAACATCTTTACACACAAAAGATCTCAATATCTCCAAGTACTTTTTGCCCCATTTTAGATCAGGTTCCATATAGTTACCCTCTCCCCACTCATTCCAAGACTTCAACAAAATCAATTTATTTTTTTTTGTTTCAACAGTATCCATTACTTTTTCAACATGTTTTGCAAACAAATCTGGAGTAGAATTATGAAGTACTGTTCCCCGCGAAGCACTTCTCGGAGAGTGATCCCAATTTGGCAAAATAAAAGGGATTAAATCTTCTTTTTCATCTATATTTTTCGTGAAGTTTTTTATGACTGATGAGTAATTTATTACCATCGGAACTCTAAATAATCTTCTAATAACTTTTCGAAAAAATGTTATAGTCTTAGATTTATATACCATTCGACTAACGGGATTTACTGTTACAGCATCAAAGCCTAAATCTTTTAACGTTTGGTATTCATCATCATTAGATGCATTAGCGACAAAATAGAACTTCTCGGCAATGCCATTTTCCTTTATTAGACGATTCCATTGTGTCATAAAATCCGAAACTTCTGGATATTGTAAAGGTTTATAAATTAGAAAGAATGGTTTATCGTCAACCTGAATATATCTCTTGTCTCTAAAAGCTGGCATCAGCTCATAGAAATGAGCTTCAACATCTTTTCTTCCGGGATATTTTTGTTCAATAAGTACTTTTCCAGTTACTGCATCACGATTCCATATTTTTGCTTGCCAAGATTCATTTGCCCAACCTAAACAAAAAGGGAAGTCTGGCTTCTCTGAAGTTAAGACCTCATTGAAAGGCATTTCTAAGAGACGTCTCCCATTTCCAAACCAATAATGCCAATAACAGAAACCCTCGACTCCTGCTTCTTTTGCTAGTTCAGCTTGTCTTTCTCTTATTTCTGGTATACGTAGATCATAGTATCCTAAATCAGCCGGAACTCGTGGCTGATAGTGCCCTCTAAATAATGGCTTTGCTTTGCCAACATTTGTCCATTCCGTAAATCCCTCTCCCCACCATTCATTATTTTCTTCAATAGGATGATATTGGGGTAAGTAAAATGCTATTATTCGTATTTTGTTATCATTCATTTTATATTTGATAATATATTTTTTAGTTCATAACGTTGCTCATAAGATTCCGCTATCTTGGACAATAAAAAAGGAATATTCTCCTTTTTTAAATCATGAATATCTGCAATATAATCATCAAGACCACTTTGACTGAAGGCTCCTTTAAACTTATAACTGTATGCTAATCCAAAAACTGGAGTTTTTGTGTATATAGCAGCAAAACAAGCATGCATTCTAGTCCCCATAAAGAAATCGAACTGAGATATTAGATATTTCGTTTGTGGCGATGTTAGTTTTTTATCTATAAGATAGACTCCGAGCTTATTTTCCAATGAATTAAAAACTGCTCGATTTGCTTCCAAGTCATCATTATTAGTTTCTGGATACGAATAATTGTAAGAATGTGATACTAAATAAATTGGTATATTCTTTTCTTGGAACATGCAAATTATCTTCTCTATGAATAGAGGGTAGTTATCAAACTTACTTGATAATGCTCGAAACTTATTTGAATATGCTAATCCACTTACATTTAATCCTACAGAATTAGGTAAAACCTCTATATCATCCCTTTTTTCAGGCTGCATATAGAAAGAAAGATCTTTACTCAATTCATAATTAACATTCATTTTATCAAACTCGCTCTTAAAGCTCAAATCTCTTGCATAAATGTTCTTTGAATATTTTAATATTTTTTTTGCAATTCTATAATTTGACGACTTTTTGAATGGACCAAAAGTTTGCGGCAATTGTATAAGTGGGATTTTACATACCATAGCTAGATTAGTATCCATCAACCTTGACTTGAAAGTCCTGGTTCCATAAATATCAGAAAAACCATCTCCCCCATTTATCGCTGCTACATATTCCGTATTACTAAATATCTTATTTAAACGGCCAAAAGACATTCTCTTTTTAAAAAGATATATAAACCAATAATACAGAAAGAAAATATTTACTGTCTCTATATTAAATCTATCTTCTCCAATATTAATTGTTTGTATATCTACTTTTTTATTTCGATATTT
>CALNCC010000100.1 GCA_937875275.1 uncultured Dysgonomonas sp.
AAACTCGGAATATCCTCCTCGCAATCACCCACCTGAGTATCTGTTTTCAAAAACCAAAGGTCGGATTTTGGACGAGTATGTCCTTCTTTATGTTGCTAATGGAAGTGGTTTCTATTCTTCTCATTTTCACGAAAAAGTAGAGGTGAAAGCTGGGAGTATGCTGTTTTTTTCTCCGGGAGCGTGGCATAGTTATGCCCCGAATGATTCTGTGGGATGGGACGAATATTGGATTGTATTTAATGGTCAGACAGTAAACAATCGCGTGGAGAACAACTTGATTAACCCCCAAAAGGAAATCTATGATGTGGGGATTAGTTTGCAGGTAGTTCAGCTTTTTAATATGGCTATTGCGATGGCAAGAGAGCAAAATGCAGGCTATCAGAAAATATTGTCAGGAATTGCCGATCTTTTGCTTGGAATTGCTTGTTGTTGCGACAAAAAATCGGATACTCAACTGTCGAAAGTGACACAACAGATGAATAAAGCTAAGATTCTGATGTATGAAAATTTCCACATGGCAGTATCTCCAAAGGATGTTGCAGCAAAGCTCTGTGTGAGTTATTCTTGGTTTCGATATAATTTCAAACAAAGTACCGGTTTGTCGCCACATCAGTATATTCAAGGGCTTAGAATGCATAGGAGCAAAGAGCTTCTTAAAACAACAAATCTGACATGTCGTGAAATATCTTATAAGGTTGGTTATGATAGTCCGGAACATTTTGCCTCTGTTTTCAAGAAGAATGTTGGTGTTTCTCCCACAAAATATAGGGAAAGATATGAATCTAAGCGATAGGGTTTGAATGCTGAGAAAAGTCATTTTCCTTAAGCTTTCGGTCAATAATCACAAGTGCATTAGAAATCGTTTCCATAACTTTGTTTTAGAAGTAAAGTGTTTCAGTGAGATATCTCTCTGTAGCCAAAAATGTAATCGTCAAAAAAATGTTACCTATGGTTTTTCTAAAATCTGTATCACCTTTCTCTAGATTGTTCTCTACTGTGTCTTTTATTCTGTTGATGCTCTTATTGCCGTCAGAAGTCTTTGCCGATGGAGGAATTAAACACGATAAGCAGACAAAAACGGTTCAAATAACAAATTCAGAAAAGGATATAATTCTTCTTATAAATTATTCGGATGGATGTCGCATAACTCAATTGGATGTTAAGGGGCAATCTGTATTAGCTCCATCAGGAGTTTATACTGGATTCAGGACCAGAGGAGGAACCTTCTCTTCAAACAATCCTCTTGAAGAAGTGAGCGTTGTTGAGGCAGGAAACGCAATTGTTTTGAGCAAGATTGTTTATGGCAACGGAGCTACCAAAGTGAGTGAGGCATGGCGATTTCAGCTTGTGGAAAATAAAATAAAATGGACGATAGACCGAGATTACAGTGGCTTGTCTAAAATGGAAGAAATAGCTTTCCCTCAATGGAACTTTGCAGATATGAACGTTTGGAAAGGGGGGATTATGGATAATGGTGGAATGGTTTGGTGTAAATATCTATCAAAAATAAATGACACGTATGGTGTTCACACAGGAGGTGTTACATTCTGGAATCCAGACTCAGGAAAAGGGTTGCGCATTATGGCAAAGCCTGAGGATGGAAAATGCATTGCCACAAAATATTCTCATAGTGAAAATGGGGAGTTTATTTGTTCTCAGTTTGTTACGGACGAGGAGTTAGAGCCTCGCTACAATTTGAGCCGATTTGTGCATGAGAAAGCAGATGTTTTTGCACCATTCAATGTTCCCAAAGGGCGAGTTTCTGTTGATATTGATATAGAATACATAGATTATGCATTAGCATATTCGAGAGGTACATTGCCTGGAATAGATGCCGAAGCTGTACGTGAATTGCTGAATACCACTGGTCGATATGGTGTTGTGGATAACACTATTGTTGGGGCAAATGGTTGGATAACTAATTGGAAATGCCTACACGAGCCCTTCTTCTCGCAAATAGGGATGGCGTTGAATGATGAAAATTATGTGAGAAATATGTCTTCAACTCTTGATGCGGAAAGAGATCATGCGATAACCGAAGATGGGCGAGTATTGTCTCGGTGGCACAACGGGGATGATGATGAAATGCCGGGAACATTCAATTACAAAACAGGATATTACGAGGCACGTTGGGGATACACCGTTGATTCGCAAACGGGTTATATAATAAACACAGCAGAGCAATTCGACCTTTGCGGCGATTTGGAATGGTTGCGCTCTCACAAAGAGAGTTGCGAGAAAGCTCTGGATTGGCTCATAAGGAGAGATTCGAACAACAATGGAGTGTTTGAAATGATGAATGATTATACATCTCAAAAAATAGCAAGCGACTGGCTGGACATCGTTTGGGCAAGTTTTGAAAATTCATTCGTAAATGCACAGATGTATGAATCGCTGAATCTATGGGCAAATTGTGAGATGATTCTCGGTGATAAGGTAAAGGCTGACTATTATTCTTCTGTGGCTTCTCGGTTGAAGGAAAATTTCAATAAACCGATAAGTGAAGGTGGTTTTTGGTCTCCAGAAAAGAAGCAGTATGTATATTGGAGAGATAAAGATGGCTCTGTGCATGGCGACAATTTTGTGACTCCAGTCAACTTTGCAGTCATTGCCTTTGGACTTTGCGATGACAAGGAACGAACAGCAATCATCCTTGACGAAATAGAAAAACGGACTTCTGCTGAAAATCTCTTCCATTGGCCGTTGTGCTTCGATTCTTACAGAGAGGAAGAGGTTGCGGCTCATCAATGGCCGTTTCCTGAATATGAAAACGGAGACATTTTCCCAACTTGGGGTTATTTGGGTGTGAGGTCTTATGTTGGGCATGACAAGGAGATTGCCTTGAAATATATTCGAAACATCCTTGAACAATATAAGAAAGATGGGCTTTCTTCTCAACGTTATTCTAGAGTTACGCAAGAGGGCAGGGGTAGCGACATCTTGGCTGGCATTTGCACAAGTGTAACAGCATTGTATCGGGATATTTATGGCATTCGTCCTAAATGGAATAGAATGGGACTTGAGCCCAATATGTCTAAGGTGTTGAATGGAACAGATTTTGATTATACTTTACGGGGAACGAAATATAATCTGAAACTGAGTGTCGATGATTATGTGATGAGCACGGACAATTTCTCTGTCAAAAGCAAAAAAGCGTTTGGGGCTTCATATCAAGACAAAGAGTTTGTGTTCTATCCATACAACAAAGAAGAAACGCTTTTGAGGATTGTTACAGAATCGACAAAATCGATAAGCATGGAAATGAATAAGTGGGAAGACAAAGAATTTATATGGAAAATAACATCTACTGACAAATATGATTTTACCTTTGAGGGATTGGATGCCACAGCGAAATATGAACTAACTGTTAATGGCAAAAGAACAGATATAGTTTATGAAGGAAACGGGAAAATCTCTTTTTCGGTCAATTGTAAGAAACCGGCATCTTTTCGGTTACATAAAAGAAGATGAAATACAACACCATACTATTCGATTTTGACGATACGCTTATAGATACGCTCTACAATACCGCAGAAACGCTAAGAGAAATATATGAAGGCTATGGTCTGGGGCGACATTATCCGTCGTTCGACTATTTTCACCTGCAAGTTTTCAAACCCGCCAATCTTGGTTTGTGGAAACAGTATGAACATGGCGAGATAGAAAAAAACACCCTGATGAACAAACGGTTTCATCGTGTGTTTGTCGATATAAATGAGATTGATGATGCGCAAACGATCAAGATAAACGACGACTATATAGAGCGAATTATGTACAAGAAAAAAGTTATTCCCGGAGCAATAGAACTGCTCGAATATCTGAAACCGAAATACAAATTAGTGTTGTTGTCAAACGGATTTACCGAAATGCAATATACCAAAATCGAAAATAATGGGATGAGCGATTACTTCGATGCGGTCATTCTCTCCGATCAGGTGGGTGTCAACAAACCTCATCCCGACATTTTTCGCTTTGCGCTGAACGAAGTTCATGCAACACCCGACAGAGCAATTATGGTTGGAGACAATTATGATACAGACATCACGGGGGCATACAATGTCGATATGGATCAAATATGGTATAATCCTTCGCAAGCAGGAGCTAAGAGTTTCACTCCAACTAATACAGTAAACACCCTTCTTGAAATAAAGGAGATATTATAATTTCTTATAGACTGACGGATAGAGAAAGAATTGTATGATTCCTCGCATGGCAAGGTAGGATAGAAACATAATCCAAAGGAAATTGTTTGTAAGGTGGATGCTGAATGCATAGTACATGCCGAAGAATGTACCTGCCGCGACCAACATCGAATTTCGCATTTGCTTCGATGCCGTAGCTCCGATAAAAATTCCGTCCCACAAGAACGCAGAAACACCACAGATGGGAATAAGAACGATCCATACCTGATAGTCTTTCGCCATCGTCTTGATCGTTTCCTTGTCGGTAAGCACAGCGAGTATCTGATCGAAGAAAGCCCCGTAGGCGATAGAGAAAAGGACAACAATGACAGCCCCCCATTTGAACAACTGTCTGGCTAACAGCCCCAGCACCTCCTTCTTTTTTGCACCTACAAACTTGCCTGTTAGGGCTTCGGCCGCATAGGCAAATCCATCCATGAAATAAGAGAAAAGAATGAACAACTGCATCAACAGTGCATTGACGGCAAGAATATCGTCTCCCTGTTTGGTGGATACCGACACGAAGAACGTAGTTACGGCGACCAAAGCCAGAGTGCGGATAAATATGTCGGTGTTTACCTTGAAAAAGGCTTTATATCCTGCTATTTGTTTCAGAACATTGAGGTCGATAAACGCTCGCAACGCCTTATATTTCACGAGACAGGTGCTTGCTGCGGCTATCAATCCCGAATATTGAGCACAAACGGAAGCCAAAGCAATACCTTCTATTTTCATGCCGAGAACGTAGACAAAAAAGAGGCTGAGGGCGATGTTTATAACATTGATTCCGATGGCGATAAACATAGGTGTCTTTGCATCCTGCATACCCACAAACCAACCATTGAAGGCATACATCCCCAAAATGGCAGGTGCAGCCCATATATAGATGCGGAAATAAAGCTGAGCATATTCTTTAACCTCTTCGCCGGCATCGAGAATAAAAAAGCCAAATCGGAGAATGAAGTATTGTAGCGCAAGAATTACAATAGCACTTACGGCAGCTACCGCCAAGGATCGCAATAGTATATTTGCTTGTTCTTGTTTATTTTCTGCCCCGTATGCCTGTGCCGTAAATCCGCTTGTGCCCATCCGCAAGAAGGCAAAATTCCAGTATATGAAGTTGAAAACTGTGGTAGCGATAGCTATCCCTCCGATATAATTCTCCGAGTCGAGATGCCCCACAATAGCCATATCCACCAACCCGAGCAGGGGTACGGTAATATTCGATATTATGTTGGGGATCGCAAGGCGAAGGATATCTCTGTTCATGCCCAAGTCCTTTTGCAAATCTTGTCAATCAATTTTTTTGATAACATTCCTTGCCACCTCTATCTTATATTTCTTCCCTTTCATTTTCTCGTCTTTGATATTCGCCAAAAGGGTTTTTACGGCAGAAGTACGAACCGCAACGAAAGAAATGAAATCTTTAACTTCAATTAATCCCAGATCGGATTTGTCTAACTTCCCTTTCTGTAAAAAGAAGCCGACAATATCCCCTTTGTTTAGCTTATTCTTTTTGCCTCCGCTTACATATATTGTCTTATATTCGGGACTATTGGGTAAGGGTTTGCCCGCTGCAACTTTCAAAACGCTTAAGTTGTCAGAAATATAATCAGGAGCTTTGTCGCCTTCGAATTGTATGATATATGCAGTTCCCGAAGCATGCATGCGAGCAGTACGCCCATTGCGATGAATAAACTCGCTCTCTTTGGATGGAAGATGATAATGTACCACATGATTCATTTCGGGGATATCCAATCCTCTTGCCGCCAAGTCGGTGGTAACTAAATAGTTTAAACTTCTGTTTCGGAATTGAACCAAAACTCTTTCGCGATCATCCTGATCCATACCGCCGTGATAATATCCGGTTTGTATCCCTTTTTCGTTCAGCAAATCGCTGATGCGCTCAGTAACTTCTCGGTGGTTGCAGAAAATAAGTGCCGGCTCAGAATTGAAAGAGCAGATAAGACGGAACAGCGATTCTATTTTATCCTTCTCGGGAGACAAAACGAGCTTAATGGAAAGTGTTTCATTCTTCTCCTCTTCTATATAGTTGAGAGTAACAGGCAAGTCAATATTTACAAAATCGGGGATCTCCACATCTGAGGTAGCCGACAGTAGAACCCTTTTTTGTAGGTTGGGCAATTGTTCGACAATCGTGTTCATCTCGGCATGGAATCCCAATTGCAAGGATTTGTCAAACTCATCCAGAACTAAGGTTTTAATGCAATCCGTGTCAAAAGACTTTCTCTCCAAATGGTCGGTCAGTCTGCCGGGTGTTCCAACAAGTAAAGCGGGCGGATTACTCAAGTTGTTTAGTTCTGTGTCGATAGAGTGCCCACCATAACACACATTTACTTTGAATTGCGTCCCCATCTTTTTCCATACCTGTTCTATCTGAATAGCCAATTCTCTCGATGGCACAACAATCAAGCATTGCACTTTCGTCGTATTCTCGTCCAACAATTGAAGGATGGGCAATAGAAACGCGAGCGTTTTGCCCGACCCTGTGGGAGACAGCAACAGTATATTTTGTTCGTTGATTATCGTATTCTGAGCTGCGATCTGCATCTCATTCAGGTTGTCTATCCCTAAGTTGGATAATATGCTCTCTGTTTGATCTTTTATTTTCATAACCACAAAGGTAGGTATTATCTCACAGTCCTTTACTCGGTCTTTTCTTTTTCGTATTACTTTTCTACTCTTTTTTGAGGAAAGAAGGTGATGCATGTAACTAAATCTTGTTATATTCGTTCTATAATATACATCTATCAGAAAGGAAGCATAGTTGGGCAGACGCAATGTAAAATATATAACCCAAAGTATTGTTGTAGCAATTCTGCTGTTTACACCATGCATCATGCATGCGGAGGGCAAATTGTTGCGAGACACAGTCATTTCTTCTTCGAGACAAATTATTCAAGAGCGAGATACAATAGCTCCTACTGCTATGCCTGAGGGATACAAAGCTCTGAAAGAGCAATCGTCGAAGCGGAGATGGACCAAAAGGCTCTACGCTTTCATCGTGCGCGATATTAAAGAACCCAAGGAGCCGGAGGCTGAAAAAGGCGACATATACGATTGCTCGGAGTATGAGGGGAAGATCATCAGAAAAATAAATATCCGGGTCTTATCTCCCTTCGGGACGAATGTAGAAGCACCCGATTACGAAGAAAAAGAATTCAAATTTTTAAACAACGTTCACTCCAAGACACGGGCATCTACCATTCGCAACATTATTCAGTTCAAAAAAGGATCGCCTTTAAATCCGGTGTTGATTACCACATCCGAGGCAGAGCTTCGTAACACTACCTATATCAGCGATGCCCGCATCAGAGTAGATGGGTTGTCTCACACATCCGACTCGGTGGATGTGGATATTGTGGTTAGAGACAAATGGACGATTGGTGGCGAACTGCACACGATAACAACATCGAAGGCCGACTTCGAGATATTCGACAAAAATATACTTGGTACAGGTAGCCGCATAGGACTCGACTTCTTGTATTCTACCGAATATTCGCGTAAGGTGGGGGCAGGCATAAACTATCTGTATCGCAATATTGCCCGTACCGACATCAATCTCGAGGGCAGTTATATGGATCGTATCAGCGAACAAGAATCTTCGGTGTCGTTGTACCGTACTCCGCGTCCGACAGTAAAGTATTACGGAGAGCTAACTTTCTCGAAGAAAGTGCAAAGCCCCGACCGCATAGACTGGGACTCAATCTCTCCTGAACGCAACGAGCAGTATTCCGCCACCATCGGACGGGCATTTACCCTCTCGGAAGAAAAAACCATCAGACGTTTGGCATTGAGTGTGAGGTATCGCCGAAAAGAACCGGAATATCGGAGTGGAATATATAAGGACCACCTCAAAGATGTATTGTTGCCTTACGAATACATCCCCAGCCAGATCTGGTTGGCTAAATTAAGCTTGTTCGAGAACTCATATCAGAGGGAGCAGATGGTTTACAATTTTGGTAATACAGAGGATATTCCTCAGGGCTACAACCTGTCGATGTCTTTCGGGTATAGCGATTTCAGACATATCAAAGATGGCTTTTACGGATCGCTGGAGGCTGCTTACGGGAGCAGCAAATTACTGAGGGGGCATGTGTATGTCAAATCCAGCATATCTTCTTTCTTCGACAAGAGTGAGTCTTATGGGGGAATTTACAAAATCGATGCCCGCTATTTCTCACCTTTGCGTAGGTTTTTTAATTGGCGATTCAGACAGTTCTTTACGATCAGTTATTCAAAGCTTTTACATCCCGATCGGTATTTGGGAGACCGCATATATATGGGTGAGCATACAACACTGAAAATGAGGGAATGGCGCGATGGCACAAGTGGGTTCGAGCAATTACTGTTCCGATCCGAGACCGACCTTTTCTCTAATTACGAGGTCGCAGGATTTCGCTGTTTGCTCTATGGGTTCTTTGATACCGGGCTGATTACCGAGAATAGGGATCTGTTTAAATCTGAAAACTTCAATTATGGCTATGGAGTAGGCGTGCGATTGCGTAACAATTTTATAGTATTCAATACCATTGATCTTAAGATAGGTGTATATCCTAAACTGGAGCAAAGCGGATTCAGAAGTTTCTTCAAGGTGCATTCTTCCACACCGGATGTTCCTCCTAACTTTATACCTTCGATTCCGAAAGAAGAATTATTGGAATGAGAATGAACGCTGAAAGAATAAAGACCCGGATGAATGAGGCAGGTAGTCGAGGCTACCCATTCTTGTTTGTTGTTGATTTTGAGATGCAGAACGGATTGTTTGTTGAAAATCCGATGAAGCAGTCTGCTGTTTTGTTCCGTACCCCTCATGGATGTAACATCTCAGTTGAGGATATTTATCAAAAAAGCAAGAGTGCCTGCTTTATTGCAGATCCGATACTTTATGCGGAATATAAGCGGCGGTTCGATGTGGTCATGGCAGGACTCAAACGAGGAGATTCGTTTCTTACAAATCTGACGGTAGCAACACCCGTGTCTACTGACCTCACATTTGACGAAATATTCATGATGAGCACTTCCCCCTACGCCTTGCTGCTACCCGGCGAGTTTGTGTGCTTCTCTCCCGAACGCTTTGTCAAGATCGCCAATGGTTGTATTTCGACCAACCCGAGGAAGGGAACTATAAATGCCGATCTTCCCGATGCCGAGCAGCGCATACTGTCGGACAAGAAGGAGACGGCAGAGCATTATACGATTGTCGATCTGCTGCGAAACGACCTCAGCATAGTGGCAACAGATGTGCATGTTGAGAGATTTCGCTATGTGGAACGCATCAATACGGGAAAAAGGAATATCCTGCAAGTCAGTTCGGAGATTGTAGGCAAACTCAATGGCGGCTATTCTTCACATCTTGGCGATATAATATTCGGGATGTTGCCTGCCGGATCGGTATCGGGAGCACCAAAGAAAGCCACAGTAGATATTATCCGCAACGCAGAGCAAGAAGCGAGGGGTTACTATACCGGAGTATTCGGCTACTTTGATGGGACGGAACTTGATACGGCTGTGCTGATCCGCTTCATCGAACAAAAAGATGGACAATTGTTTTTCCGCAGTGGTGGCGGCATCACGGTATATAGTGATGCTGAGAGTGAGTATAACGAGACATTAGAGAAAATATATCTTCCTTTTTTATGAAAACATTGTTTTGTGAAGCTATAAAAATCAAAGACGGGATCATTTACAATCTCGAATATCATCAAGCACGTATAGACAGAACCTTGTCGGAGTTTTACGAGACTAATATTCAATTGTCGGATATTCGGATTCCGCAGTATGCAATGTCAGGATTGTATAAGTGTCGGGTGGTATATGGAAACGATATAGAGTCGGTCGGGTTCTCGCCCTACACGCTGCGGCAGATAAAGAATGTGAGGATTGTGATTGACAATAGTATAGATTACAGATACAAATACATAGACCGAGAACGGCTCAATACATTGCTGGGCGATTCAGGATGTGATGAGATTATAATCGTAAAGAATGGGCTTGTAACAGATGCGTCATTCTCTAATCTTGTCTTCGAATCGGGAGGACGGTTCTATACTCCGGTGTCATGCCTATTGCAGGGAACAAAACGTCAGGCACTGATAGACAGCGGTGTTGTTGCCGAACGGAATATTACATTGTCCGACATCCATACTTTCAATCAGGTCTTCTTCATAAATGCGATGATTGACATCGAAGACGGTTTGTCGGTTGCGGTGAAAGATATACAGCCCCTTTGTTGACAAGGAAGAATACTACTCAATGTACCTTTGCTTAGTCCTTCAATCAATAAATCGTTTTGTCAGATCGGAGAAAGCATCAATGCGTCTGTCTCGAAAGAACGGCCACCAGCGACGCACTTGTTCCGACCGTTTCATGTCAATCTCAACCACTTGTATTTCTTCTTTGTCGTTCGAGGCTTGCCAAAGTATTTCCCCTTGAGGACCTGCCACAAAACTATTCCCCCAAAACGTGATGCCATTGGTTTGTCCCGATGGGTCGGGTTCGTATCCTGTGCGGTTCACCGAGATCACATGCAGCCCATTGGCTACGGCGTGGCCTCGCTGCGAGATTACCCATGCACCCAACTGGCGCGATTTTTCGTCATCTGCATCTGTCGATTCCCACCCGATAGCCGTAGGATAGATTAGTATATCGGCGCCGGCAAGAGCCATCAGGCGTGCAGCCTCGGGATACCATTGATCCCAGCACACCAGCACTCCCAGTTTGCCCAAAGAGGTTTCGATAGGTTTGAAACCGATATCACCCGGCGTAAAGTAAAACTTCTCGTAATATGCCGGATCATCGGGGATGTGCATCTTGCGATATTTGCCCGCAATAGTTCCGTCTTTTTCCAATACAACAGCAGTATTGTGATAAAGTCCGGGAGCGCGCTTTTCGAAAAGCGAAAGGACAATTACAATATTCAGGTCTTTGGCTAATTGTCCAAACTCGGTAGTCGAAGGTCCGGGTATCGGCTCCGCCAAATCAAAGATATCTGTATCTTCTGTTTGGCAAAAGTACAGCGAGTTGTGCAGTTCTTGCAAAACCACCAATTCGGCTCCATTAGCTGCCGCCGACTTTATGTTCTCCTTCAGGCGATGCTTATTCGCAGCTATGTCCGAAGTTGCTGATTGTTGTATTAGTCCTACTTTCATAAGGTACGGTTTTATGGATACAAAGATAGTTGAATTTATCTGAATTTTTAAATGTCGATGTGCGTGGATAGGCAAAAACCTCATTCGCTAAAAATACGAAGCCCACCCAACACTCATTCAGCGTCAGATGGGCTTATCTATTTTCAAATGTTTCTCTAAGTGCTTACCATGCAAACAAAGGATAATCCTTCATCATAGCATTCACTTTTTCTCTCACCATCTTTATAGTTTGTTCGCTCTCTGGATTTGCAAGCACAGTATCGATCATTTCCACAATGTCGCCCATCATATTCTCTTTCACACCGCGAGTTGTAATCGCCGGAGTACCGAATCTCAATCCCGATGTCTGGAATGGGCTGCGGCTATCAAACGGAACCATGTTTTTGTTGGTTGTGATGTCTGCTGCAACAAGAGCTTTCTCGGCAACTTTACCTGTCAACTCAGGATATTTCGCACGCAAATCAATCAACACCAAATGGTTGTCTGTTCCGTCTGAAACAACTTTGTATCCCTTGTCGATAAATGCCTGAGCCATCACAGCGGCATTTTTTTGCACCAATGCCTGATATTCTTTGTATGACGGGTCTAATGCCTCGGCGAAAGAAACAGCTTTTGCTGCAATCACGTGCTCCAATGGTCCTCCTTGCATGCCGGGGAATACAGCCGAATCTAAAAGAGCCGACATCGTTCTCACTTCGCCTTTCGGAGTTTTCTTTCCCCACGGATTTTCGAAATCTTTTCCTAAGAGGATAGCTCCTCCGCGTGGTCCGCGAAGTGTTTTATGTGTTGTTGTTGTTACTATGTGTGCATACTGAAGCGGATTGTTCAACAATCCTGCGGCAATCAGACCTGCCGGATGAGCCATATCTACCATGAAGATCGCTCCTATCTCGTCCGCAATCTTACGGATACGTGCATAATCCCACTCGCGAGAATATGCCGATGCTCCGGCGATCATCAATTTTGGTCTTTCTGCACGGGCAAGCGTTTCCATCTGGTCGTAATCTACCAACCCGTTTGCTTCTTGAACGTTATATTCAATCGGCTGAAACATCAATCCTGAGAAGTTAACCGGCGAACCATGAGAAAGGTGTCCTCCGTGTGAGAGGTTCAATCCCATAAATTTATCTCCGGCATCGAGGCAAGCCAAGAATACTGCACCATTAGCTTGTGCTCCCGAGTGCGGTTGTACGTTTACCCACTCTGCACCGAATAGTTGTTTCAGTCTGTCGATAGCCAGTTGCTCTGTCTGATCTACTACTTCACAGCCCCCATAATATCTTTTCCCGGGATAGCCTTCCGCATATTTATTGGTTAAGCACGATCCCATTGCTTCCATCACTTGCTCGCTCACGAAGTTTTCGGATGCAATCAATTCAATCCCTTTCAATTGTCTTTGATATTCTTTCTGAATAAGATCAAAGATAGCTGAATCTCTTTTCATAAGATTTTAAGTATTAATTATTATGAGGTAAATAAATATTTCGTTACAAAAATAGTAATTATAACCCTTGCAGCATTAATATAAGTATAGCAAAATGTTAATCGTGAGTGATTTTATGCTAAAACCATTAATTGTTCTTTCCTATTTTGATCCATGTTGCTTTTTTCCATAAAAACTCTAATGGGCCTTGATGATGTGAACGAAGCCACCAACGGCAAAAGAAAAATTGCACAAGGAAGATACCTATGCCGATGAAGAAACATGTTGTAATGCCTGTATATCGATACAATCCGAGTCCCCAGTTGTAAAACAAAAATCCGCCAATCAAAGATTGCGACAGATAGTTTGTCAGACTCATGCGTCCGTAGGGTGCTAACTGATGAAGGACGCGTCCGAATTTTGTCAGATAGTAGACGAGTATTACTCCGGCAAATAGTATTCCTGTAAATGCCGCATTTGATAGCGATTTGAACATGAGGGTAACCGGCACAAGCAGTGTCTCACGGCTTATGAAGTCGGGGAAAATGAGCACCAAACCATACAGCGAGAAAAAGGCTACGATGGATATGATTAAAACTTTAACCCAAAACTTGATATTTTTTTCTGAATAAGGAAATACATTGCTGCGCCCTATCACCATGCCTATCAAGAACAAGCCGACGGTTTGGGTAACTCGCCCATGCAACAGCATCCAACCCATGTTGGCTATGTTGCCCGTCCAGATTGCCGTTTTGCACATTTCGAAGAAAGAGCCTTCTTGTTGTACCGTATTTACAATCGCCCAGTATGGAGCATCTATTTCAGTATCGGCAACGTATTCGGGATTCATAAGGGCATAAATTATCTGCCCCCATTCGATAGGTTGCAATAGGAAAAATATCGCGATGATTAATACTGTGCGGGTAGAGAGTCGGCAGACAGTAATAAGAATGTAGCCGAGCAATGCGTAAAGTACCAATATTTCTCCGGGGAAAAGCATTGAATTGATGCATGCGAAAACCATTAGTAATACCAACCGCCATGCGAAACGCCCACGAAAATCGTTCCCTTTTTCTCGTTGCGAATTATCTTGAATAAAGAAACTGAATCCGAAGAGTAAGGCAAAGATTGCATAAGCCTTTCCCGAGAATGTAAAAAACAGACTGTCCCATATGATGGTGTCTGTGAATTGCAAGAAGGTGTTTGTTTGTTCGGGATATGAATAAAGGCTAAATCGTTCGATGAAATGAATAAGTGTGATTCCCAATACGGCAAAACCGCGTAATACATCCGCAATATCTATGCGTTTATTGTCGGTCAGTGTAGTCGATGCATGCATGTTTTTCGGGGTTAGTTTTTTTAGTGTTTAGAATATTCTTGTCATTTATGATGTCAGCATCAAACGGCAGATTCGATAATTGAAAGAAAATCTTTACGATGTTGTTCGCCGCCTGCAACTACACGTTCGCAGTTATACCATTTCGCATTTTTAAATCCGATGCCGCTCAGCATTTTGGCTATGAAAACGTTTTCCACAAAGTCGGCAAAAACACTTGTCGGAGCAGCAGAAGTGGTTATTACAGTCGTCTTCTGCACATCGAGAAGAGGAGTCCATCCGTTTTCTTCGGTAAAAGCAAATCCCTTAGAAAAAACTTTGTCGAAGAAGCCGTGCAGTATAGCCGGCATCGAAGACCACCAATTGGGGAAAATGAAAATCACCTCATCCGTATTCTTTATCATATCCTGATATTGAAACACCATCGGGTCTATAACTCCCCCTTCATTGTAGAGAGCAAGCTCGTCTTCTGACACCACCGGATTGAAACGATCTTTATTCAGATCTATTATCTGATACGGTTTCGCTTCACTCTCGTATTTCTCCATAATGACATCCATTATAGCCTTGTTGAAACTGCCATGCCACGGGTGTGCAAGTATGATTGTTACCATGTTTTCTGCGTTACTTGTTTTCGTTTTTTTTATTTACAGACGAGGCAGCGATTCCTCAACTATCGTATTATCCCGACACCGAGACAGAGATGCCCAATGCCTCTACGCGTTTGCCTATTTCATTCAATTCCGAAAGGGAAACTTTTTCCAGATTCTTTTCGGGAGTCTCACGATCTATCGTATAGATCATAACTTGAGATGGTTGAGCCTGCTCTATAACTTTGAGCCAAGCAGTGATCTCTTCCTCTGTTGCGTTGTCTACGATCTTGCCCCTATGTGTTCCTCGTACAAACATTGTCTGAATGACAAATTTGCCGTCAAACTGTTTGAATAGCTCCAGTTGTCTGGCGATACTATATGCCGGAGAAACCGGGCGATCGATGAGCCGTGCCGTTTCGTCGTTTGCCGAGTCGAGTTTGAGAATGCTGTAATCTATCTTCTTCAAGGCATCTACCACACTCTTTTTGTTGAGGTGCATGGCGTTGGTGAGCACACAGACTTTCGCTTGTGGAAAATATTTATTCCGCAGCTCTATCGTGTCATCTATGACTTCGGCAAATTTAGCGTGCATTGTCGGTTCTCCGTTGCCGGCAAATGTAATCACATCCGGAGTAACATTCTCGGTCTGAAGTTTTATTAACTTGTCCTCAAGGGCGGCTTTCACCATTTCCCTTTCGGGAACTTTGGTCTTGGTCCTAAAGTTTTCGTTGTATCCGCACTCGCAATAGATACAATCGAACGAGCATAGTTTTCCGTTATAAGGCAACAGATTTATACCCAAAGACACTCCTAACCTCCGGCTGTGAAGTGGCCCGAAGACTATCTCATTAAACAGAATTGTTGACATAGCTATTACTTAGTTTTGAAACTACAATAGTACTGTTTTTCGAGAAAGATTCAAACAATTTACCTTTAAGAAGTGTTATTTATCATGCAGAAAGACTTGAAAGGTATTATTCTGTTATTTTTTTTGTATTTTTGCTTAAGACAAGACAACTATATATTAAACATATAAATTCAAAGTTATGAAAACATTAGATTACACCGGATTAGATGCTGCTGCATCTGCAAAAACAGTCGCTTCACTTCAACAGCTATTAGCTGATTTTCAGGTTTATTACACTAACCTGAGAGGTTTCCACTGGAACATTCAAGGTAAAGGGTTTTTTACTCTTCACTCTAAGTTTGAAGAAATGTATGACGACGCTGCTGAAAAAGTAGATGAAATAGCTGAACGTATATTAATGTTGGGCGGTACACCGGCTAACAAATTCAGCGATTACCTTAAAGTTTCTAAAATAAAAGAAGTAGCAGGCGTAGTTTGCGAAAAAGAAATCGTAAAAATCATCCTCGACGACATCAAAGCACTTATCGCTGCCGAAAGAGCTATTTTGGCACAAGCAAGCGAGGCGGGAGATGAAACAACAGTTTCTCAATTGAACGACTACTTGGTAGAGCAAGAAAAATTGGTTTGGATGCTTGTTGCATATTCTACATGCAACTGCGAGGGTTAAGCTTCACAGTACCTTTTCAGTTTTGATACAACAACGGCTTCTCGAATGAGAAGCCGTTGCTTTTTTATATTAAATCAACCGCTTATGCTTGTTTCCACTGGTCACGAAGCAGTTGGATTGACTGAGGAACAATAGCGTTGCGATCCCCTTTACATCCACACTCATAGCTCACATACTTATCATAGCCGAGCATCTTCAATGCTTTGAATCCTTCGATATAGTTATCCGCTTCGCCATCTTCGATAGGCATGCAACGCCTCTTTCGACTTGCAATATGAACATGTTGAAGGTATTTCTCCCCGGCCGAAAGTAATGCACCCATATCAGAAGCTTCCTCCCATGTCATGTGCCAGAAATCACCCATACACTTCACTCCTTCGTTGTTGATGTCGCGACAGATAGATGCCGCATCTCCTACTTGTCGCAGATAGAATGCCTCTCCTCGTGTTAATGGCTCAAGAATTATAGTAGTGCCGTTTTCTTTTGCAATGTTACCAAGTTCGTAAAACTTTTCGCAAAGGAAATCGCGTGTTGCCTGAGTATGTGGCATAACCGGTTGCTGATGGTTGAATGCCGGAACAATGATTACTCCCGTCGAGCCTAATTCGCCCGCAGCAACAATGATCTCCCGCATCGTATCCATACACTCTTGACGAACAGCGTCTTCCGTCGAAAGGATAAAACCTCTGAAGCCGGCACAGATCGCACTCACTTTGATATTACGTCCGTTCAATGCTTCTTTGATTTCTTTCACACGACCGCCAAGACCTCCGCCTCCGGGCTCGAAGCCGACAATTCCATGGGCTTCCATGAAGTCGAACTTTTCATTCAGGTTATTACCAGGGGCTATCCCTTCTTGAAAAGAGAGCTTCAGCTCAACATCTTTCACTTTTTCTTCTGTTGATGGCAGGCCTTGTGCACAAGAGCTTAGTCCTACGCCACCCGCTGCAACCAATGCCGCTCCGGACAATGTTGTTTTCAGAAAATCACGTCTATCTATAGTCATATCCGTGTACTTTTATTTTCCTTTCCCAGGAACAGGAACTGTAAATGTCTTCATATCTATATCTCCAAGGCTTAGATCTGCCGGAGTATAATCTATTGCAGATGCAGTCATCTCATCCCAAGTAACTTTATTTCCTGTATATGCAGACTCACGTCCCATGATTGCAGCCATATTCGACACTGCTGTCTCCGATGCCTGATCGATAGGTTTTCCTGCACGGATGTGATTAACCCAGTTTACGTGCTCCAATACGTATGCATTGTTTTGTTCGTATTTGTTCTTTTTGTTTTCGCCTTCTCCTTCTGTTTCGTCTGCATATTCCCAGATCACGTTTCCTTGAAGGTCTTTGATCTTGAATCCGTCAGATGTCCACGAACCTTTTGTTCCTTGCACAAACTCATTAACATAATTAGCACAGCCATCTATTTGGCGGCACATACTATGAAGATGTACTCCGTTCTCCATTTCAAAGTCTACGCTAAAGAAATCGTACTGATCTCCTGTAATACGACGTTGACGTGATCCGAATCCGGTTGCGCTAATCGGCTTTAATCCGCTGAACCATGTAAATACGTCTATGTTGTGAACGTGTTGCTCTACGATATGGTCTCCCGATAGCCATTTCCAGTTTACCCAGTCTCTGATCATCCATTCGGCATTGTTCCATCCTTGTTGTCTTTCGTTGTACCAAAGCATACCTTGATTCCAATATACAACACCGCCGGTGATCTCACCGATCATACCATTCATTATTTGCTTGAATGATTCTACATACTTGCGCTCGTGATGACGTTGAGTTCCCGTTACCACACAAAGACCTTTTGCCGCAGCTTGTTTTGCTGTTGCAACAATTGTACGATATCCTACCGGATCTACACAGATCGGTTTTTCAAGGAAAGAATGTTTTCCTTTTTCTGTTGCGTATTTGAAATGCACAGGGCGGAACAACGGAGGAGTTGCGATAATAACAACATCGACACCGCTATCTATAACTTTTTGATAAGCATCAAGTCCGACGAAACGATTAGTCTCAGGAACATCTATTCCTTTCTCGTCTTTCAGTTTCTTTGCAAGACCGTCAACCTTATCCTTATATGTGTCTCCAATAGCTGTGATAGTTACTCCATTAGCGGCATTCAGAAAATCGAATGCAGCACCCGATCCACGACCACCACAACCAATAACTCCGGCTTTCAGCTCTTTACCATCTTTCGATTTATCCATCAACTCAGGGATATAATATGATCCCGGTTGTTTCAACGCAGACATCGTAGATGCGCCTTCGCTACTGCTGCTTCCGCCACAAGATGTGAATGATGTAGCAATACTACCTGTACCAACTGTAACTGCTGCACCACTGATGAGTGCCGAGTTTTTCAAGAATGACCTTCTTGAGATTTTGTTTGTTTTTTTCATGGTTGTTCTGAATTTTATAAGTGTTATGTTCTTTTATTTTACTATTGAGGCGTCCGGTTCACATATTACACGGAATCCTATTCCTTTTATGTCTGAGTACCACCAGATACTCTTCGGTTGTTGAGGGTCGGTCTTCAACCAATTGTTGTGCTGCGTAGCACTTCTTGCCGCTGAGCGCAAATCGGCAGCGTCGGATGTGTAGTTCCCTCCACGTACTACCCACTCTTCTCCTGTCGTATTGATAGGATTGGTAACATTGTCGCCGCTGGTAGCATATGCGTTGTCAGCATATTTGTCGGCACAATACTCCATTACATTACCTAACATATTTTTCAACCCGAACGGATTGGCTTCGACCATCGACGGCTCTTGTGTACGGTTCTTTCCGTTTTTACTGTAAATCACATATTTCGATATCCCTTCGGTATCAGCATCGAAGAACTTGCGCCAGAATCCCTGATCCGAGAAGTCCTTAGGATCGCCTGCAAAGAAATATGGCGTTTCAGTTCCGCCACGTGCGGCATACTCCCACTCAGCCTCGGTTGGTAAACGATATTTTTTGCCGGTCTTCATCGACAACCACTGGCAGAATGTTTCTGCCGCATAGTGGGTCATCGTTATTGCCGGACGATCGCCGCCGTTCCATCCCTGATCGGGGAACCCGAACGGAGGTGTAGGACCCGACACTGCGTCTATATCGGGGTTGCTATTGTTGGCAAAGACCATTTCGGGTGGTGTGCGACCTTCGCTCCTCGTCTGCCCATAGAATGCCCAGTACATATCCCAAGTAGTCTCAACTTCGGCAATGAAGAAAGAGCTTACGGTTACGTTACGTACAGGCGCTTCATCTTCTTTGTGGAATTGCTCTTTTGCATCGCTACCCATCTTGAAAGTTCCTCCGTCAACAGCCACCATCTTGAATGATATTGGTGTTTGAGGTATTTGCTCTACGAAATCCTCAAATTTGTCGACCATGGTTGCTTCCTTGAAATACGAAGCCGAATCGGCAGCAGATTTCCCTGCCCCAGGAACGACAGTCAGTTTCGAATGCTTGTAGTTCGGATTGTGATGCCCTACATCGAGGTGGCAACTGATGCATTGAAGATCAAGTTTCTCTTCATTCTCGTCGTAATATAAGTGAGCCGTGATGCCCTCGTCTGTTATCCCCTGAGGGAACAAATTGTGATGACACTCTTTACACGATTCGTTTGGTATATATTTTATAGCTTCTTCGAGCTCCGATTTTTTCTCCCAATCGAAGTCTATACTATCTTTAGTTAGATATCCCCATACATCTTTTATGCCCAATTTGGCTTTCGCTGTATAATGATCCCATGTGTTATTCTTAGGCGGGAGATGACAGTCTACACAGTTTACTTTTGTTCCGCTACCGTTATTCATATGCACCGATTGCTTCCACGAATCTTCGACATGCGGATGCACATGACACATCATACACGATTCGTTTGTAGAGAAATAGACTGATGTCTGATATAAGCCGACAGCAATAGCTAAGCCGATAATCAAACCGGAGATAAGGTAGAAAGATTTGCGTTTAAAAAATGGCTTTTTATTCCTGTACTGATAGGAATCTTTCCTTTTTCGTTTAAAGTTCATAATGGTTTTATAGTAGTTTTTTTTTCATGGAGCTAACATTAACAACCATACACAGTTGATCTAAAAGAAGAACAATACAAATAAAGGCATAAAATCACTAAAAATCACTTTTTTTAAGAAAAAATAAGATATCGAGACCCTGTTGTAGAATATATTTTTTGAAGAAGATTCGTTAACGATATTCGTATTCGGAGAAACGGCTCGATTTCAGTGTTATATAATCGCTATCACCACTCCCTATCACGAGCATATAATCAATCGCTTCTTTTTCTGCCATCTGCCTCACTTGCGATGTATCTGCCAACATAAAGGCTGTGGCATACGCATCGGCAGTCATACAATCGTCTGCGATTACTGTTGCGCTCAGCGTGCTCTTTGCCGATGGGTAACCGGTAGTGGGGTCAATTGTGTGTGCATATTTCTTTCCGTCTTTGACGTAGTAGTTGCGATAGTTGCCCGATGTTGCCATCGCCTTGTTGCAAAGGCTGACTACCGCCTGTTCTTTTCCGTACTCAAATATATCTTTACCCATAGGCATGCTGATGCCCACATTCCAACAACGCCCCTTAGGGCTCAATCCCTTCGTGCGTATTTCGCCTCCTATCTCCACCATATAATTCTTAATCTCGTGCCTGTCCAACAGTCCGGCGATAACATCTACGGCATACCCTTTAGCTATTGCCGATGCATTGATCTGCACCTTCGGATTTTCTTTTTCCACATAGCCATCTTTCAACCTTATTTTATCGTATCCGACCAATTGCCTCAGACTATCAATCGTTTCGGGGGTTATATGCTCCATATTCTTGAACCCGAATCCCCATGCGTTTATCATCGGCGAAATGGTGATGTCGAACAATCCGTCCGACAGGGCAGATACTTGTTGTGCCCGATTGAATACATTGATGAAGAATGTGTCTAAAACAACCGCTTCGTTGTTGTTCACCTTCGAGATAACGGACGATGGATTAAACACATTCAACGAATTATCGAACCTAAGCAGCTCGGCATCAATCTCTTCTTTCAGCGAATGGGTATATTGATATTTAACCGAATAGAAGGTGTGAAAGATCTCGCCTTTGTCTTCGATGTTTTGCTGTTTTTTCGTTGAACAGGAGAAACAAGACAAGAGAATGACTGTAAGAGTAAGAAAGCGCATAAGACTATTTTTTTTGACGGATAAGGCAAAGATAAGAAATAAACTGTTGTTCAAAATAATGGCTATTATATAGAGATTTGTCTTAAATTCGTAGATTGATATGTTCTATATTTTGACCGATGGATATGAAGCAGAAAAAGTATAAATTGGGTGTTGCGTTGAGTGGTGGTGGAGCTAAAGGTTTTGCTCATCTGGGGGTGATGCAGGCACTATACGAAAGAGGAATATATCCTGATGTTATAGCCGGAACAAGTGCCGGTGCTTTTGCCGGAGTCTTTCTTGCCGATGGCAGTATGCCGAAAGATATACTCGGTTTTTTTCAGAACAGAGTGTTCAAAGAGTTCGCCGAATTTACACTGCCTCAGACGGGGTTCTTCAAGACTACCCGGTTTCAGTCATTCCTGAAAGAACATCTGAAAGCTACCCGATTTGAGGATTTGAAAACTCCGATACGTATTGTTGCTACCGATATTGCTCAAGGTAAAAGTAAGGTTTTCTCGTCGGGCGACCTCATCCCTGCGGTGATTGCGTCATGCTCTGTTCCTATCGTATTCACGCCGGTAGAGATAGGCGGTTGCTACTATTTAGATGGCGGATTGTTCAAAAATTTTCCGGTATCGGCTATCAAAGATGACTGCGAAACGGTTATCGGTATCAATGTCAGCCCTCTTACCCATCTCGAATATAGGCATTCGATGAAGTATATTGCCGAACGCTCGTTTCACTACATGTCGGTGTCAAACACATTTGCCGACCGCAAACTATGCGACCATCTCATCGAACTGAGTAATTTGTCTCATTATTCGATGTTCGACTTAGAACATATAGAGGAAATATACGAGAACGGTTACGACTTAGCGCATAGCTATCTGGATAAAAATAAGATTGGAACAACGTGAGGACGCAACAAGTCTGTTGCATCGGGCGCGAACACTTGTTTGCCTGCGATAAACTGCCGCCAATGCAACAATTATATGAATACATATTGCTGTTTTAATTATTATTATTACTTTGGTATGCCTAATCAGAGTAATCACGACAAAATATATCTAAATCATGAAAAGTAATACAAGAAAAACTCTTGACGAATTCATCATAGAGAAGCAGGAAGACTTCCAATATTCTACGGGAGAGCTTTCACGTTTGCTGAATTCTATTTTGCTTGCGGCTCGCGTTGTGAGCTACAAGGTTAATAAAGCCGGATTGGTAGACATTACCGGATCGGTGGGTGTTGTAAATGTACAAGGCGAAGAGCAGAAAAAACTCGACGTATACGCAAATGATGTTTTTATACAGACATTGGTGAATAGAGAAATCGTTTGCGGAATAGCTTCGGAGGAGAATGATAATTTCATCACAATTCAGGGATTCGACAATGGGCATAATAACAAGTATGTAGTGTTGATGGATCCATTAGATGGTTCTTCTAACATAGATGTGAACGTTTCTGTGGGGACGGTGTTCTCTATTTATCACAGAGTTTCGCCATTGGGTAGCCCCGTTACGATGGAAGATTTTCTCCAGCCCGGAATCAACCAAGTCGCGGCCGGATATATTTTGTATGGAACATCTACTATGATTGTCTATACTACTGGGAAAGGGGTGAATGGATTTACGCTTAACCCTGCTATCGGAAGCTTTTATCTGTCGCACCCGAATATGAAATATCCGGAAAGAGGCAGTATATATTCTGTCAATGAAGGTAATTATGTTCATTTCCCGCAAGGGGTGAAAAATTTCATCAAATACTGTCAAGAGGAAAAAGACGATCGTCCTTATTCGTCTCGCTATATAGGGAGCCTCGTTTCGGATTGTCATCGCAATCTGATCAAAGGGGGTATCTTCTTCTATCCGCCAACAACAAAAGCGCCGAAAGGAAAATTGAGATTGTTGTATGAATGTAACCCGATGGCATTCATTACCGAGCAGGCAGGAGGGATAGCAACCGATGGATTTAAGCGGACATTGGAAATACAACCAACTGAGTTGCACGAAAGAACAGCATTCTATTGTGGAAACAGTGATATGGTAAAAAAAATGATGGAATCGATTGAGAAAGCCGGAGACGGGAACACGGCGAGAGAATAGACTATCTGCCTCCGAAATAACAGGTAAGAGGTTATTTTCCTAAGAAAACGAAAGAGGGTGTCCAACTTTTTGGACACCCTCTTTCGTTTCATAAATCTCCTTCAGAGATAACATATATCTCAGCCTCTTTTTCGATACCCTCTTCTTATTTGATAGGGTCTCCTGCTACGTTTTGTGCAGGATCGTATACAGCTACACCAACCTTAGAGTCAGCACATCCGTAATACAGATACCATTTGTCGTTGAAGAAAGTAAGCCCTTCGATAAATACCGTCCCGTCAACATACTGTCCACTTTTCTCGAAAGCGTCCATTGGGCGGAAGAAAGGAACATCTAAGCGAGCAAGCACTTGACCCGGATTTTCGAGGTCGAACAAGATTTGTCCTGCACAGTACGAGTTTGGAGTAAAACGCTCATCGCGTCTGTCGTCTCCTCTATTCTTTCCGTTATATAGAAGAAGAATACCATGTTCTGTGATAACAGCCGGAGGTCCACATTCAGTAAGGTCGCTATCGAAATATTTAGGACGAGGATACACAATCCCTTTCAAGTCTCCTTTTTCATTTAGCTCCGGAGTCCAGTTGATGAGGTCGTCAGATGTAGCGATATTAATCATTCTTTCGCCCCAATACATCATATATTTACCGTTAACTTTGGTAATTACTTGCGTGCCATCTATCACTTTAGTAACAATAGATCCTGATTTGCTTGTGAGGTCGATGAAACGTCCGTCATATGCTTTTGCAAAAGCAGGACCATGTTTCTCCCATGTGATAAGGTCTTTTGATGTTGCGATACATAGACGAGGAGTAGCTGTGATTTCTCCATTGTCTCGGTTCCATCCTGTATACGCCATTACAAAAGTTCCGTCTTCGGTAACGGCTACACGAGGGTCTTCACAACCACCACGCCATTCGTATACTTTAGCATTATCTTCGGCAGGGAATAAAACAGGAGACTCTCTTCGCGTCATAGTTACACCGTCGGTTGTTTCAGCAAGGCCGACACGAGATGTTCTTTTACCAATGCCGGTAGCAGAATTATCTTCGGCACGATATAGAACGCATATTTTACCGTCTTTTACAACAGCAGCAGGGTTGAATGTATCACTTTCTTCCCATTTGATTTTCGTTTTCTGCATAGGACAGTCAAACTCAGTGTCCTTAGGTTCGATCACCGGATTAACCCCCTCGGGGCGAACAAAACCTCCCATTGCCCAAAACGGCAATCGGTTTTCAGTGCTTTTAAGATCTGCCATAGGGCAACAGGTCTTTTTCTGTTCACCACAACATGCTACCATCAACACAGACGATAGAACAAGGATAGTTGAATAGATAAATTTCATCGTAAAAATTGTTTAATGTTTATGTATTTAAATATCAAAAAAGATTCATAATGTTAGCCGGAGAACGTTTGTTCATCAACTCTTTTTTCATAAAATCCATATAAGGAGCAATGTGTCTGAAAAATTTCATATAGCCACGGCAAAGATAATTTAAATTTGGTTCCCCCGCTAACGTGCTGGAAATTCTATTCTTGGGGCACTCTCCATTGCATGCAAAGAGGAACTCACACTTTTTACATTGCGAAGGCAGTTTGTCGTATTTGTCGTTGCCGAATGAAGTTTGTTTTGACGAATACATCATTTCGGTCAATGTCTTGGAATATATATTCCCCAATTTGTATTCGGGAAAGACGAAATGATCGCAGCTGTACACGTCGCCGTTAAACTCCATCACTCCTGCATGACCGCATGTTTTGGCGAAGATGCAAGTTCCCGGAGCGACGCCCATCCAACTGCTTAGTGCGGCATCGAAATATTGGACAAAGTAACTGCCAACGTCCGTCCTTACCCATTGGTTGAAAATGGCGATGAGAAAGTCGCCCCATTTTTCGGGATCGACACTCCATTCCGTAACCTCTCCGTCAATGACCTCCACTATGGGTGCAAATTGGATAAAACGACAATCCAGTTCCTTGAAGAAATTATAAAATTGGAGTGGATGGTTTACATTATAGTCGTTTACAACACCCATTATATTAAACTCGACCTCGTATTTTTTGAGCAAAGCAATACCTTTCATTACCTTATCAAACGAGGGTGCGTCATTGTTCATTTTCCGATATCGGTCGTGGTATTGGCGGGGACCGTCGATAGATATGCCGACTAAGAAATTATTTTCTTTAAAGAAGCGGCACCACTCGTCGGTCAGAAGAGTGCCGTTTGTTTGTATGGAATTGTCTATCCTGCGACCTCGCGCATACATTTTCTGATAAGCGAGAGCTTTTTTGTAGAAGTCGATGTTTCTCAGCAAAGTTTCACCGCCATGCCATGTGAACATAATATCGGGCGAGGTCTGAGATTCTATATATTGCTTTGTAAATGATTCCAGCAGAGAGTCGCTCATCTGATATTTGCTGCTATTGGGATATAATTCTTTCTTATCCAGATAGTAACAATACGCACAACGCATATTGCAAACCGCTCCGATGGGCTTTAGCATAACGTAGAGGGGCTTGGCGAAAGGGCTGTATGTCTGCATTTGTCCGATTGATTATTTAAGCGTAAGTTCTACTGCGATTTCATCATGGAACATGACCGTAAGGTTCCAATATTCAAAGATACTAATTTTCAAGTATTGTTTTTTCATCGACCCGAGATTAACTTTGTATTTCAGTAGTTTGCAGTTTACTTCCCTTTTCGTGTATTATACTCTCAATTATTTATATTTTTGTTTAAATAAAGATTGAACGATTATGATTGACAAAATATTTTTTCCTCCCGAGTGGTATCCTCAAAGTGCTGTACAACTGACATGGCCTCATGCGGAGACCGATTGGGGGTATATGTTAGAGAGAGTAACTACGTGCTTTGTCGAGATTGCCGGTCAGATATTGAAGAGGCAAAAGCTATTGATCGTTTGCCGAAGTGCCGAGACAGTCCGATTTGAATTGAGGTCGTTTGAACAGTATTTTTACAACCTGTCTTTAGTCGAACTGCCGACCAACGACACATGGGCGAGAGATCATAGTGCGATTTCTGTTTTTGACGGAACTACGCCGATCGTTTATGACTTTACGTTTAACGGATGGGGATTGAAATTCGCGTCCGACTATGACAATCAGATTACGCGAGGCTTGTTTGCTCAGAATAAGGCTTTCGTACCTGATGTGAAATATGTGAACAAAAAAGCCTTTGTGCTGGAGGGTGGAGCAATAGAATCGGACGGAAAGGGAACATTGCTTACCACATCGGAATGTCTGCTGTCGCCCAACAGAAATTCTTATATGGATAAAGGAGAGATTGAGGCATATCTTAAAGACGTATTTGGGCTGAATCGTGTACTGTGGGTCGATCATGGTTTCCTTGCCGGAGACGACACAGACAGTCATATAGATACACTTGCCCGTTTTTGCGACGAGCACACCATTGCTTATGTGAAATGTGAAGACAAGGGCAATATACACTACGAAGCTCTTTATAAGATGGAGCAACAGTTGAAAACCTTTGTCGACCACGAGGGTAACCCATATCGATTGATTCCGTTGCCGATGGCAAAAACGGTAGTGGAAGACGGGGAGCAGCTTCCGGCAACGTATGCCAATTTCCTTATCATCAACGGAGCGGTATTGCTTCCTTTCTACAATGATGCAGAACGAGATACGATTGCGAAAGAGCAATTGCAGGCAGCTTTTCCGGATAGAGAAATTATCGGCATCGACTGCTCGGCTCTTATCTGTCAACATGGCTCGCTACACTGTGTAACGATGCAATATCCACAAGGATTTATAAAATAAAAGAAGATGGTTGCCAAAATATTGTTTGTCGGTTTGGGCGGAGGATTAGGAAGTATATTCCGATTCCTTGTGTCTCATTATACCAACAAATACTATGTCGCGGTTTTTCCGTTGGCAACATTCATCGTCAATATAACAGGATGCCTGTTGATCGGCTTAATCATTGGCTTCACACAGAGGCATCTGAGCGAAGACATTAAACTGTTCCTTATTACCGGAATCTGCGGTGGATACACCACTTTTTCCGCATTTGCCGCCGAAAATTTCAAGCTATTCGAATCGGGGCACTATCTTACATTAGCCGTTTATATCAGTACAAGTATTTTGTTAGGCATACTTGCCGTTTGGGGTGGTATATTGCTGTCTAAATTATAATTCACAAAAAAAGTAATCCTTTGCCAAAGAATGAAACTTCATATAATCGTATCCTGAAATCGACAACCATATTTGGCGGTTCGCAGGCGTTTAATGTCATCATCGGCATTGTGAAGACGAAGATTATAGCGATTCTCTTAGGTTCATTCGGGGTTGGGCTTATCGGCGTTTATCAGTCCATCATCGACACCATACGGTCGGTGGCAAGCTTGGGAATAGACACGAGCGGAATAAAGGAAATTGCCTCAACCAACCGAGACGAAACTGGCACAGAGAAAAAAGTGTCTGCTTTTCGTCGATGGTTCTTCTTTACGGCTATCATCGGGGCTATTGCGTGTGTTGTTTTTTGCTTTCCTGTCAGCCTTCTTGTATTTGAGGATATCGGTCATGCAATGCCTGTTGCTGCCCTTTCCATCGCGGTATTCTTCCTTATGATGGGGACAGGGCGTTCGGTCATTCTGCAAGGATTGTTGAAAGTCTCCGACATGGCAAAAGCCGGAATTTGGAGTAGCTTGGGCGGAATGGTGCTGACCTTGCCTCTCTACTATATATTCGGTCTGGAAGGTATTATCCCTGCATTTTTGGTCAATGCTGCTGTCTTGTATTTGGTTTTCGATTATTATGTTCGTCGACTGAAAATTAAACGGATAAAAGTATCAGATGCAGACTTTCGGGCAGAAGGGTCGAAGGCTTTGAGGTTGGGGATTCCTATCGTTCTTTCGGGAATTATAGCGACGGTAAGTATTCTCATCATTAAAACTTTTTTGTCGCACGAATCGGATATGAATGCCGCCGGATTGTTTCAGGCAGTATGGACGATCAGCAATGTTTATCTTGCGATTATCTTGCGAGCGATGGCAGTCGATTTCTATCCGCGTCTGTCGGCGACCGATGACGACGGCGAAGCGTCCACGCTGATTAATGAGCAGTCGTACATTTTACTCCTTGTCTGCACGCCGGCAATAATCGCTTTAATCCTGTTTTCATCGACTATATTATCTCTTTTCTACTCCTCCGAGTTTGTGGGAGCAACCACATTGTTGCAGTGGCAGATGGCAGGCACTTTCTTCAAGATAGTGGCATGGCCGGCAGCATACATCTTGTTGACAAAAAGCAAAGGGAAGTTGTTTATCATATCCGAAATATTGTTTTGGGGAGTATATGTCGCAGTCAGCTATTCCTTATATTCTTCGCAGGGGATGAATGCCGTAGGTATTGGTTATCTTGTCGCTTACATTGTTTACCTCATCGCTATTTTTATGATGACACGCTCTGTTATTAATTTTCGATGGAATGGCGATGTTGTGAGAATAATAGGACTTAATTTTATTCTCGTTTCGGCAGTATTCGGACTGTCTTTTTTGTCTGCATGGTGTGTTTTCCCTCTACAAATAATATTTTTCTTAGTTTCACTCGTTTATTCAACTTTTTGCCTCAAGAAAGTGTTTAATATAAAAGACCTCAAAAGATGGTTTAAGCGAAACTAAATTTATCCTTTATGAAAAAGATTTTATTCCTTATTCTTTGTGCACTTTTTGTGTCAAACGGTTATGCTCAACAAAAGACATTGTACGACTTCAAAGTCAAGGATATTGATGGGAAAGAGTATGATTTATCCCGTCTGAAAGGGAAGAAAGTACTGATTGTGAATGTGGCTTCCAAATGTGGATTGACTCCTCAGTATGAAGATTTGCAAGCACTATACGAGAAATATGCCGATCAGAATTTCGTCGTTATCGGCTTCCCTTCCGACAATTTCAAGAATCAGGAGTTTGCTACGAATAAAGAAATTAAGGAGTTTTGCTCTGCCAATTATGGAGTAACTTTTCCCATCATGGAGAAGGTGGATGTAAAAGGAGAACAGGCTATTCCCTTGTATAAATGGCTAACCCGAAAAAAAGAGAATGGCAAATTCGATGCAGAGATTCAATGGAACTTCCAGAAGTTTATGATCGATGAAAAGGGGAATATCGTGGACTATGTATTGCCAAAAGAAAAGCCCACCACAGAGAAGATTGTAGACTGGATAGAAGGCAAAAACTGATCGGGAGATTTATCCGTTCAATATATGAATTGTATTGCAGGCAACAAGAGCTGCGGTTTCGGTACGCAAGCGACTTTCGCCTAACGATATTGGCTCGAAACCGTTGTCGATAGCCATTTGCACTTCCTCTTGCGAGAAGTCGCCTTCCGGGCCGATGAGAATCAATGCATTTTCGCCTTTTCGGTAGACACTGTTCAATAACCATTTTTCTCCTTCGTAGCAATGTGCTATAAACTTACGCCCTTCAAAATCTTTTTTTACGAATGATGCGAAAGGCTCCATTTCATCGAGCAGAGGGAGAATTGCCTTTTGCGACTGTTTCATCGCCGAAACAAGAATCCGTTCGATGCGCTGGGGCTTGATATCCTTTCTCTCCGAGTTTCGGCAAAGGATAGGTGAAAGATGATCTATTCCTATCTCTGTCGCTTTCTCGGCAAACCATTCGATGCGATCTATGTTTTTTGTGGGGGCGAAAGCCATTTGAAGATTGAAGTTCCATTGCTTGCCCGTTTCCATTTTGTTGATGATCTCTACCTCGCAATGCTTGGCATTTGCCAAAGTTATCACGGCATCGTAGAAGAAACCCTTTCCATCGGCTATAAGTATTTCATCTCCGACCTTTTTGCGGAGCACCTTGATGCAGTGCTGCCCTTCGTCGGTGGGCAGTTCGTTGGTAGAAGAAATATCGGGGGCAAAGAAGATCGTTTTTTCCATTTGTCTATCTTTTGATCGTAGCTATTGATTTATCAGCATGAATAAAGTGAGGCAAAGATAGTGCATATTGTCTCACGTACCCATCATCATTGATGCTTAATGCAGGTAGGTCATTATCTGCCCGCTGATTTGCAACAGAGATATCTCGCACAGTTTGGTGTTGTATTGCGCCTGCGTCAGTCGTTCATTAGCACCTAACAGGCTGTTCTGCGCTTCACGCAATTCGATGCCTGACAGGTCGCCCAGTTTATATCTGTCTATTGCTATTTCGTAGTTGTCCTCTGCCGTTTGCAGGTTCTCTTTTTCGAGGTTTACGAGCTGTATATTATTCTGATATGCCATCCATATATTCGAGAATTGCGAGCGAATATCCAACTCTAATTGCTGCTCACTCAATTCTGCATTTTCTATTTCCAGTTTGGCATTCTTAATTTTTCTTTTCCTGTTGTTGCCATCAAATAGAGTGAAGCCAACGGTAACGCCATAATTCGCTCCCCAGCTTGCTTGCCTGTCGTACGATGCAGCATCTCGCCATCCGGTATTATATCCGTATCCACCGTTGATTTTCAGATAGGGATAGTTTAAGCTTTGTGCTATTTTCATATCTAATTGGCTGAGCTTTGTGTCTGATTGGGCAATGTGCAGCAGGGTGTTTTGAGAAAGCGTTTTACCCCATATTTCATCTCTGCCCAGTAGAGCATCGAAAACAATCATGCTGTCTTGTGTGGTAAAGAGATGTTCTACATCGTCTGCCGATAGCAACTTGTTTAGTTCCACTTGCGATCTGAATAGTACTTCTTGTTGTTTTATCAATCGCGAACTGTCGGCATTAAAGTCTACTTTGGCTTGTTGCATTTCCAATCGGGACGAAGAGCCGATCTCATATCTGGCTTCGACGATTCTCAGCCTTTCCTTCGACAGTTTTACGGCATAGCGCAGATTGTCGAACTGCGTGTTTTGTTGCACATAATTGTAATATTCCGATGTGATGTCGGCAACGAAATTTTCGATGGTTAGGCGTGCATTCAGGTCTCCCCTCAGTTTCAATTCCTTCAGACTGTTGTATGTCGATTGCATCTTGAATCCGTCGAAGAGAGTCCAGTTGAGGTTTACGCCTACATCTATATCCTGATTGTGGATATTGCTTTGTTTGTCAACGTCTCCCGAGAGAAGGTTTTGCCGACTGTTGCGGAGCGAGCCTGTGTATCCGCTCGTTAACCCTACTTCGGGTAATAATCCCGCATTCCCTTTCGATAGGTTGTTGGTACTTATCTGTTGCTCGTTTCTTACGATTCGGATATCGTAGTTCTTGGCAAGCCCGACCTCAATACATTGGCTCAGGTTTACCTTGTTTTGCGCATCAAGGGTGGATGGATATAACGTGATGAGGGTAAATAGGGTATATATTATTCTTTTTTTCATGCTTTTTCCTTTTTGTCTTTTTGGCTTGTAGATACGTACAAATACATTGCCGGTACGATGTATAATGTCATAAAGGTGGAGACAAGCATGCCGCCAATCACGGCGACGCCCATCGCTATACGTCCGTTAGCTCCTTCGGCACTTGCCAACGCTAATGGCAATAAGCCTAAAATAGTGGAGATGCTTGTCATCAAGATAGGGCGGAGGCGTTGCACCGAAGCTCCCATTATGGAGTTAAACTTATCTTCGCCCGAATTTTGCCTCTGATTGGCAAATTCGACAATGAGAATGCCGTTTTTGGCAACCAATCCTATCAGCATGATGATTCCGATCTGGCTATATATGTTCATCGTGATATCGGCAAGATACATAAACAGCAAGGCTCCGGCGATGGCCAAGGGCACGGTAAGCATTATTACCAAAGGGTCTTTGAAACTCTCGAACTGTGCCGACAGAATGAGAAATATGAGAACCAATGCCAACCCGAAGGCAAACATCAAGCTCGACGAACTCTCCTTAAAATTTTTGGAATCGCCGGTCAATGCCGTTCTGAAACTGTCGTCCAGCACCTCCTGTGCTATTTTGTCCATCTCGTCCAGTCCTTCGCCAATAGTTACATTAGGCGCAAGCCCCGAAGTTATGGTTGCTGCCTTGAAGCGATTGTAGCGGTAGAGCTGAGGAGGAGCAACCGATTCTTTCAGTTGCACCAAATTGTCTAATTGGATCATAGCTCCGCTACTATTTTTCACATACAGCGATTTCAGATCGAGAGGCGTGTTGCGTTGTTGGCGGTTTATCTCGCCCAATATCTGATATTGTTTCCCGTTCATGTAGAAGTAGCCCATGCGTTGTCCGCTGAGGGCGTACTGCAATGTTTGTCCTATGCCGAGAGTGCTGACACCGAGCAAGGCGGCCTTGTCGCGGTCGATGGCTACTTGGGTTTCGGGTTTCGTAAACTTGAGGTTCACATCAGCCATCTGAAACTTCGGATTCTCGTTTATCTTCGCCATAAAGAGAGGAATTACTTCCTTCAGCTTATTTATATCCGGTGCTTGCAATACGTATTGTATCGGCATTCCTGCCCGTCTGCCGCCAAAAGTGGATTGCTGTTGCACAAAGGCGCGTGCTTCGGTTGCTTTTCGCACCTCAGGCGTGAGAGCTTCGGCAATCTCCATCTGGCTGCGTTCTCGGTCGGTAATGTTTGGGAGTATGACGCGGACAAATCCGAATCCGGAACGTGCCATGCTTATGTTGTACATTTTCTCGGGCACAACGGTATCTACAATATTCGACAGTTTGTCGACATAGTCTCTCACAAATTCGAAAGTCGCTCCTTCGGGATATCCTGTTCGGACAGTTATCTGCGACCGGTCTTCCATCGGAGCCATTTCGGAGCGGATGTTTTGCTGCAAGAAATAGATTCCCACGAAGACTCCTAATATGACAGGCCAGATAAGAAATTTCTTGGAGAGAAACAACGACAATGAATTATGATATATCGCTGTCATCTTCACGAAGAAAGGTTCTGTCTTGCGATAAAACCAACTTGGCTTGTCATTTCTTTTCAATATTTTGGTTGCCAGCATCGGCGTAAACGATATGGCGACAAATGTGGATATAATAATGGCTCCCGATATGACGATACTGAACTCACGGAACAGCCGCCCGGTCATACCCTCAAGGAAGACGATAGGGAAGAAAACCGTGATCAGAGTGATGGAGGTTGAGATAACAGCAAAGAAGATTTCTTTCGAACCCTCGATGCCGGCTTGCATCGGTTTCATGCCATCCTCTATTTTCAGATAGATGTTTTCGGTAACCACAATAGCGTCGTCCACAACCAGCCCTACCGACAGCACGATAGCCAACATGGTAAGCACATTGATGGAGAATCCGGCAATATACATGACAAAGAATGTGCCGACCAACGAAATGGGGATGATGATACATGGCACGAAGGTTACCCGCCAGTCGCGAAGGAAGAGGAATATGACAATAACAACAAGGATGAAGGCTATATATACCGTCTCTTCAACTTCGGCAATAGAGGCTCTGATAAACTGTGTTTCGTCGAAAGCAATCCCTAAGTTAACATCCTCGGGGAGGTCTTTGCGCATTTGTTCGACCCTTATTTTTACTTCGTCCGATATCTCGATCTGGTTGGCTCCCGGTTGAGGCAGAATGACTACGCTGACCATAGGCACTCCATTTTGGCGGAATATATTTTTCCTGTTCTCGGTATCTAATTCTGCAATACCTATATCCCTAAATCGCACAAGGTTATAAGCATCTTCCTTGATGATAAGATTATTAAATTCCTCGGGGCTTTGCATCAGTCCGAGTGTGCGTATGGTAAGTTCGAGATTGTCGCCCTCTATACTTCCCGATGGCAACTCGACATTCTCTCGGTCGATAGTGCTTTTCACATCCATAGGAGTGATGCCGTATGCCGCCATTTTTATAGGGTCTAACCACAGACGCATTGCATATCTGTTTTCGCCCCAAATCTCTACGGCACTCACGTTCTGTATTGTTTGCAGTCGCTCTTTTATTGTAAGGTCGGCAATCTCGCTCAACTCTAACAACGACCGATTTTCGCTCTGCACCGTGATCTGCATAATCGGATTGGCATCGGCATCGGCTTTCGATACGGTAGGCGGGTCGCAATCGCGAGGCAGATAGCGTTGCGCTCTCGACACCTTGTCGCGGACGTCGTTGGCTGCCGTTTCGAGATCGACACTCAACTCAAACTCAACCGTGATTCGGGAAGACCCTTGGCTGCTCGAACTGGACAGAGAACGAATGCCCGGAATACCGTTGATGTTTTGCTCCAACGGTTCTGTAACCTGGCTCTCTATGACTTCTGCATTTGCACCGGGATAGCTGACGCTGACGGTGATGATAGGGTTGTCTATATTCGGGTATTCCCTGACTCCCAGATAAGAGTAGCCGATAACCCCTAAGATGAAAATAATGAGGACTAATACGGATGCTAATACGGGGCGTTTTATACTGATTTCGGATATTGTCATTGTTTTTGGCTTGTTGTGTGCTTACTATAATTCTTCGATCACTGTACGTTATCCACCAACTGATCTACAACCACCGGCAAACCTTCTCTCAATTGCATTACACCGCTGACCAACAATGTGTCGCCCGTTTGCAGTCCGTCCAGCACTTGCACCGACGATGCCGTACGCAGTCCTTTCGTTATCACTATCTGTTTAGCCTTCCCGCCTTTGAAGATATATACCAAGTCGCGCCCCATTTCGGTTATGGAAGCAATGCTCGGGATGGCTATTGTTTCTTGTATTTCTTTCAGCTTTATTTCGATACCGGCAGAGTGTCCGGGTCTCAACTTTCCTTGTGGATTGGGGTATAAAGCCCTGGCTTTCAATGAAAGCGTTTTTTCGTCTAACTTCGATTCCACGGCATACACCGTTGCGTTGTACACATTCAAGTCGTTTTCGAGAACAAAGTTGAGTTTCGTGCCTTCCTTTATGTCTCTTGCTTGTCGCTCATTTACCGAGAACTCGATCTTGAGAGGCGATATGCTTGTCAGATTGGAGATGATGGTTGTCGGGGTTGCATATGCTCCTTCGCTGACTTGGCGTAAGCCGATCACTCCATCGAACGGAGCACGAAGTTCTGTTTGCGCAATCTTCGATTTTACCAACTCAATGTCGGCATAGAGTTTTTCCAACTCGGTGTTTATCGATTCGTACGACTCTTTGCTGACGGCATCCCTTTCTAACAGAGATTTTTGACGATATACCCGATCTTCCGCCAAAGGCTTTTGGGCAAGCAGTTTTTTCAGTTCGGCTTGCAGAGGCAGATCGTTTACCTTAGCTAATAGTTGTCCTTTTTTTATAGTTGTTCCTTCTTGGAAATATATATCGGTAATTTTTCCCGATGCCTCGAATGAGAGGCTTACCTCTTCGTTGGGGATTAAGATTCCTTTTGTTCTGAATACATCGGTAAGGTTGGTCGGCTTAATAACTGTTGCCATTACATTCAGAGCCTTGCCGGCTCCACCCGAATTTTTACTTTGAGCCGTTTGTCCTGCGGGAGGATCTTCTTGCTGAGATAAATGTTGTTTGATGGTAGGATATAATGCCATGCCGGCAATAAACAGGACGATGATAACAATAAGGCTGATTTTTGTTTTTTTACTCATGATAAATTCGGTTTTCTCGGTATTCTTCGTGCTCCATTGCAAGAACCTCAGATTCTGATATTCAAAGAAACACTAAAGAGCTGAAACTTGGGCACAGAGACTCTGTGCATTTAATATTATTTAATATATAAATGCCCCTTAGAGAAAAAACGATCAACTTTCTATTCGTTTCCCTCTAATGAATTCCAGCCTTGGGCTTTTAGTCCTATTTCGGTGTCGTCTCTTGAGATCAGACATTCCCCTAACGATGGATTGGTTATGTTGCCTATTACACGAATCTCTTTTATCGCCGACACCTTGTCGTATAGGTGTAACGGAACGGTAAACAAAAGTTCATAGTCTTCTCCACCATTGAGGGCAACGGTAGTAACATTGAGGTTAAACTCTTCTGCCATCACCGCTGTTTGATAGTCGAGAGGTATGCGCTCTTCATATATGCGGCAGCCGACATTGCTCTGCTTACAGATGTGTTTGATGTCGGACGACAAACCGTCTGATACATCAATCATGGCAGTCGGTAAAATATCATTCTGAGCGAGAATGTCGATAATATCTTTTCTGGCTTCGGGTTTTAGCTGGCGTTCCAATATATATTCCTTTCCCGAAAAATCGGGTTGAAAATTATCTGCACCGGCAAATACCGTTTTCTCTCTTTCGAGCAACTGCAATCCCATATAGGCCGCGCCCAGATTGCCGGATACGCATATCAGATCATTCTCTTTTGCGCCATTGCGATAAATGATTTTCTCTTCCTCCGCTTCTCCGATACAGGTAATGCTGATTGTTAGCCCGGTCAAGGATGCCGAGGTGTCGCCTCCTACTAAGTCGACATTATATTTCTCGCATGCCAATTGTATGCCGGCATATAATTCTTCGAGGTCTTCTACCGCAAATCGTTTCGAAACGCCTAAGGATACAGTTATCTGCCGGGGTTGCCCATTCATGGCATATATGTCCGAAAAGTTGACAATCGCCGATTTGTATCCCAAGTGTCTCAAGGGGACATAGGTGAGGTCGAAATGTATCCCTTCGAGCAGAAGGTCTGTGGTAACAAGGGTTTTGAGCCCATCGTAAGACAATACAGCAGCATCGTCGCCGATTCCTTTTTGGGTACTTTTGTTGCTGATCTTGATGTTCTGTGTCAGATGATCGATCAATCCAAATTCGCCGTATTTGGCAATATCTGTCCGTTGCATAAGCTTAGAGGTATTCGTTTAAAGGTAACAAAGGTAACAAAGGTAGCACAAGTTACAATATTTTATCGTGTTACTATTACCTGCCTGAAGGCAAAATTCTTTCTTTCGGAGAAGACCGATTCCATATATTTCTTAACGAAAAAGAACTATATTTGTACCTCATTGGAGAATTGGTTCTCTGTGTATAGGATAGATAAAGATGGCAAAGAAGAAAAAGGATAAAAAGAAAAAGCAGAACTCGGTTGCAGCTATTGTAGAGATGATAAAAAGAGATCGGACACGATTTCTACTTGGTGTAAGTGTTACTTTCATCGGATTATTCATCCTTCTGGGATGTATCTCGTTCTTCTTCACAGGCATGGCAGATCAGAGCCGGGTCTTGAATAAGTCTTTCTTTGAACTGGTATGGCACAAGCAACAAATAGACAATTGGGCGGGAGTGATAGGTGCATTCTTTTCTCAGACGATTGTGAATAAATGGTTTGGTATCTTTGGGCTTACGATTCCTGTTTTCTTCCTATTTGCCGGATTGCGCCTGATGCGGGTTATTCATATCCGCGTGATCAAGTCGTTTCTCATATCATCGTTTTTCCTTATATGGGGTTCTGTGTTGTCATCATTCTTGTTGTCCCGTTTCTTGGGCGACAGCTATATATATTGGGGAGGAGGACACGGACAGTACATCGAGGGATTGTTGGAAAGAGCTCTTGGTATTCCCGGTGTTTTTATGCTGATAGTGCTTCTCTTTGTGTGTTTCATCGTTATAGTGAAAAAGACATCGGTCGGTTATATCCGCAATGCCCTTAGCAGACAAGAGAAACCAAAAGAAGAGGAGGACGATATGTTGCCTCTGTATTATGAAGAGGAACCCGAAGAGGAAGAGGAGGAAATCCCTCGCAAGAAATCGTTGTGGAGCAAGATAATATCTCTTTTCAGACGGAAGAAAAAGCCGACGACAGACGAAGGAGATGAGAACGAAACGGTCTCAGATGCAGCAAAAAACAAGGAAGAAGACGCGTTCCCGTTTACGGTAACGTCTCCTGCTGCACAATCGTCAGACGATTTTGAAATTATAGTGCCCAACGAAGAGGAATATGTTGTTCCTCAATCCCGAAAAGAAAACGTAGAGGATGTCGGTGATTTTCCGGCAGTGCCTGACGATGATAGTTTCGGGGTGGAAGAGCTTGAGGAGTATGATCCGACCAAAGATTTGTCAAGCTTCCGTTTTCCGTCGATGGACTTATTGAAGATTTATGATTCGACAGGAAAAGGCGTGGACATGGATGAGCAGAATGCGAATAAGAATAAGATTATAACCACGTTGCTCAACTACGGGATAGAGATAACCTCGATAAAAGCAACAGTTGGTCCTACCATAACTTTGTACGAAATAGTACCGAAAGCGGGAGTCCGTATATCTAAAATCCGAAATCTGGAAGACGATATCGCTTTGAGCCTTTCGGCGTTGGGTATCCGTATCATTGCGCCTATGCCGGGCAAGGGAACGATAGGGATAGAGGTTCCGAACAAAGACCCTCAGATAGTTTCTATGCAGTCGGTGATTGCCTCGAAACGCTTTCAGGAGTGTACGTATGATCTTCCGGTTGCGCTGGGACGAACTATAACGAATGATATTTTCATGTTCGACCTGTGCAAGATGCCCCACTTGCTTGTTGCCGGAGCTACGGGACAGGGTAAATCGGTAGGACTGAACGCGATCATTACTTCCCTGCTATACAAGAAACATCCTGCCGAAATGAAGATGGTGCTTGTAGACCCCAAGATGGTGGAGTTTAATATTTATTCTACCATCGAGAAACATTATCTCGCAAAACTTCCTGATGCAGAGAAAGCAATCATTACGGATGTAACCAAGGTAACGCAGACCCTGCACTCGCTGACAAAGGAGATGGATGATCGTTACGAATTGCTGATGAATGCCGGAGTGAGGAACATAAAAGAGTATAACGAAAAATTCAAAAAGCGCAGATTGAACCCGTTAAAGGGGCACAAGTTCTTGCCATATATAGTAGTCATCATAGATGAGTTTGGCGACCTGATAATGACTGCCGGAAAAGAGATAGAAATGCCAATTGCACGTATTGCTCAGAAAGCGCGTGCGGTGGGGATGCATATGGTGATAGCTACACAGCGCCCGACGACGAACATCATTACGGGAACAATCAAAGCCAACTTCCCGGCTCGTATGGCCTTCCGTGTAACATCGCAAATAGACTCGCGCACGATACTCGACACATCGGGTGCAAATCAGCTTATCGGACGAGGAGATATGTTGTTCTCGCAAGGCAGCGATCTGATTCGTATACAGTGTGCATTTGTGGATACGCCAGAGGTGGAAGAAATAACTCAATACATCGGCAAACAGCAAGGATATGGTCACGCCTTCGACTTGCCGGAATATATACCTGAAGGTGGAGAGGATAAATTGGGATCAATAGACTTGGGAGACAGAGACTCGTTGTTCGAAGAAGCGGCTCGTCTGATTGTTGTTCATCAACAAGGGTCGACATCGCTCATCCAGCGTAAATTCTCGATAGGGTATAACCGCGCCGGCAGACTGATGGATCAGTTAGAAGCCGCAGGTATCGTAGGTCCGGTACAAGGCAGCAAGCCGCGCGATGTGTTGATTATGGACGAATACAGTCTTGAGCAAAAACTGAACGCTTAAATAACCGTTTAATATAATAGAGAGCCGTCTATCGTATCGTCTTTGTGGATGAATATATAGTCGGCTTTTATTCTTTTCAGCAGTTCGCTTTTGTCGGTCAGCTTTCCTTTATATAGCTTGTACGGAGTATAACCGATGGATGCGAAAAGGTCTATCATTACAGTTTCGTTTTCGCCCCATACCTCCACTTGCACTTTGGGTTTGTGCTGCTCTATGATTGGTTTCATGTTAGACAAGACGATGTACTCAAGCCCTTCGATATCACATTTTATAAAGTCTATTTTCTCCATGTCGGCAAAGAGTTTGTTCGGAATTTTCATCTCAGCATCGAATTTGAAATCCTGCTCTTCAAAGTCTCCGTCTCTTTGCTTGTCATAGACGTGAGGCAATCCCGTGTTCAGATATCCGTTGTTCGATTTCGTAACCAAAGTGATCAGCTTCTCCTCATCTCCCAAAGCATAGGGATATAAAACGATGTTCTTTGTATTCTTTGTTGCCAGCTTGAATACCTCGTTGTATATCTTGATAGGCTCTACAGCATATACTTTTCCGCTTTTTCCTACCCATTTCGAAAACAGTTTGGAGTAATATCCCAGATTTGCACCTATGTCGATCACATAGTCTCCTTCGTTGATGAGCTTGCGATCGAAATAGTGATAGCTGTATGATGGATTATTTCTGAGTAACCCAAGACTATATGAAGTAAAAAATCCTCTTTGCATCAATCTCAGATAACCTTTAGTACCCAATAGCTTGAATGCCGCTTTCTTTATTATTTTTATCATTATGGTATTCGTTGTAAAAAAGAACTTCCAAAAATAAGAAGTTTAATCAGATTAATGTTCCTATTCGAGACAAAAAGAAATACTTAGTTGTGGAAAAGAAGGCACGAAAGTAAATTTTGGTAATAGAGATATCAAAAATTTATTGTACTTTGAACGCTCAAAATAAAACCTCGAAATAGACCATGAAACATTTGACGAAAATCAGTATCTCTTTTTTCCTTTTGTCCATATTTTGTATGCCTCTGATCGGAGGGGAAATAAAAATCAAAGTAACAAAAAAGTACCTGAATCTGCCCGTGTCGCATCAGGTAGAACGAGGGCGAATGTCGTTAGAGGTGGACGGCAAAGAAGACCACTCGTTTGTGATTCGCTTGGCTGAGGCAGAGGCTGACTATTGGGTGTTCTGCGATATGACTCCTTTCAAGGGGAAAACGATTACGATAAAATATGACGGCAAAGATGCCGGATTAAACAAAATATACCAAGATGATGAAATAGAAGGGCAGTCAACACTGTATGCAGAGAAAAACCGCCCACAGTTTCATTTCACACCACAGCGCGGATGGGTAAACGACCCCAATGGGCTGATATATTATGAAGGTAAATATCATCTTTTCTTCCAGCACAACCCGTATGAACGGGATTGGGAGAATATGCACTGGGGACACGCCGTGAGCACCGACCTTGTGCATTGGGAGCAATTGCCCGTAGCCCTATATCCCGACCATTTGGGAACAATGTATTCGGGATCGGCAGTAATAGACTATAACAATACTGCGGGATACAATAAGGGGAATAAGCCTGCGATGATTGCCTTCTACACGGCGGCAGCTTCCGACAGGCAGACGCAATGTATGGCGTATAGCCTCGATGAGGGGATCACTTGGACTAAATATGATAAGAATCCGTTGATAGATTCGAAAGAGATATGGAACAGTGTTGATACCCGCGACCCGAAAGTGTTTTGGTATGCACCGTCCAAGCACTGGGTGATGGTGTTGAACGAACGCGACGGACATTCGATATACACATCAAACAACCTAAAAGAGTGGACTTATCAGAGTCACGTAACCGGATTTTGGGAATGCCCCGAGTTGTTTGAACTGCCGATAGACGGCGATCAGAATAATAAGAAATGGGTAATGTATGGTGCTTCGGGCGCATATATGCTCGGCAGTTTCGATGGAAAAGTATTTACTCCCGAAGCGGGAAAATATTACTATACCGCCGGCAGAATATATGCTGCACAAACATATTCTAACATACCGAAAGAAGACGGGCGTGTGATTCAGATCGGATGGGGACGAGTGAGTCATCCCGACATGGCATTCAATGGAATGATGTTATTACCAACCCAGTTGACACTGAAAACAACGAAAGATGGACCGAGACTATACAGTATGCCTGTGAAAGAGGTGGAGCAATTATTCACTTCGGTAAAAAAATGGACAGCGTTGTCATCTAAGGATGCGAACGATAAACTCAAAGAATTTTACGATGCTGATCGTCTCCGCATCAAAACAACAATAAAACTCTCACATGCAACAAATGCAGGCTTCAATCTGTTTGGGCAACAGATGATAGGTTACGACATGAACAACAACATGCTGAACGGGATGTTCTATTCTCCGCAAGATATGACCAGCATGGAGTTGACCGCCGATATATACATCGACCGCACATCCATAGAGGTTTTTATAGATGGAGGCGCTTACTCTTACTCGATGGAAAGACGCCCGGATAAGAATAACAAGGAAGGACTCCATTTTTGGGGAAATAATATTGAAGTGAAGAACGTCGAAGTGTTTTCTGTAAAATCTATTTGGGACTCAGCGAAAAAATAAATACGAAGAGCTAAGTTCTGACAATGTTTAAAACGCTGATGTGGAATTGGATTACCAAGGGAAGTGATGTGTCTGATGAATTTTTGTGTATTAGCTTGATGTTCTGTAGATGAGGTTATAAACAGGCTTCTCGAAAAAGAGGAAGAAGAGTATCATAACATATAAATCATTATGAAAAGAGTTTTAACCATATTTCTCCAAATAGTCATCCTGCTTGTTGGGGTTGTAGTCTTTGCCTTTTTGATTTGGTTCCCTTTAGTCGAAGGCAGAGCCGCAAACTTAGACTTGTTTAGTATCTACTTTGACCCGTTCATATTGTATGTATACATTACATCAATCGTCTTTTTTATTGGAATGTACAAGGCGTTTAAATTATTTGGATATATCCGACAAAATAAACATTTCTCTCAAAATTCTGTTGAGGCTTTAAAGAGCATCAAATATTGCGCAATCGTATTAAGCCTTTTGATTGTGATGGCTGGAGTATACATAAAAATATTTCATAATAAAGAAGATGATCCCGCAGGTTTTCTTGCAATTTGTGCTCTGGCAACTTTTGTTTCTATCTTATTTGCAATTGTTGCCGCAATATTTGAAAAGAAGTTTTATTTGGATACAGACGAGCCTGAATAAGGGGAAGAACTCCATCCCTTTTTGGGGGAGAGAATAATATTGAAGTGAAGAACGTCGAGGAGTTTTCTGTAAAATCTATTTGGAACTCGGCGGAAAAATAAAAAAACAGATCGTGTGTTTAGCAAATATCGAATAAATGTGTTAATTTCACAGAGTAAAGAGTTATGTTAAACACACAAAACACAATCTGTCATGAACGTCAAAACCCTGAAGGTCATATTTGTGATCGTAAGCCTATTTGTATCCATCGTCGCCAAAGCCGGTGATATTGTTATAGAGAATCCTCCATTTACTGTTTGCACGGTCTTCAACCTCGAAATAGATAAAGTGAAGATAACGGAAAAAGAGACCCTCATTACATTCTCGTATTATTTTCCGAAAGAGCATACCGAGTTTTCATTAGACAGGAAATCATTTTTGGCTGTCGGAGAGAAACAACTTCCGATACAATCGTCGACAATCAAACTCAACCAAAAATATACGAAAGGTAAGGGCAAAGAGAATGTATTGACATTTTCGTTGAAGTTTGATCCCATCGACCCATCAACAGAAAAAATAGACTTCTTGGAAAGCCTCGAGGATGTCGGAACACGTTTTTGGGGAATAGAACTGAAATCTAAAACGATCACCACGCGGGAAGAAGTGCCACAGTTGATACGAGAACAAGCAGAGAACAAAGCCGACACGACAAGCCTTCGGGCAGAGCCGTTTAACAAAAACGTTGCCATTCTCAGAGGCAAATTGTACGGCTTCACACCCGATATGCAATTTAAAGCAATGTTCTTAAGATCCGATGTTCTTCAGCAAGAAACAGGGTTTAATGATATCAGGCTGACTACGATACAAGAAAACGGAGAATGGAGGATTGGAGTTCCTCTGACAACAACGCAAGCTGTACATATAACCATATTGGGGCAAAACTATACGGTAGTGCTTTCTCCGGGCGAAACATCGCAATTGCACTTCGATCTGCAACAACGTTGTGCCAATGATTCTCGCAACAGAACCGATATGGAGAAAGAGAAAGACTATATGTTCTTCTTAGGTGCTAATGCGGATATAAATAATCAGATCAACACTTACAAGATGATCCCCTATGTTGATCCGGGCAGCATGACCAACCGCGATCATTCGGATATGAAACAGAAGCAGTTTGCTAATATGACAGCGAATGAATATAGGGATTATATATTTACCCGATTGGAAGAAGATGTAAAATACGTAGAAGAAAATACAGTAAACAAAAGGGGGCAGGATTTCATCAAACTACATCTTCGTCAGTTAGCGATGATACAGTTGTCGACTCCGATCCCCAATATAGAAGGGTCGTTCACTCAGTTTATCAATAAGAGTTTGACGGGTTATGTTGCGCCAAGAATAAATCTGAGATACTACTCTTTCTACAACATATTAGATGTAAACAATCCTGTCAACATGTTCGGGCTGAGGTGCTCCGAAATGATATCTTCCATAAACAGGATGGCGGCTATGGGTGGTCATCCCGTAGAAATGTTTGTGATGAATCCCGATGAGAGAGAGAAAGATGTTTTGACAAAAATGTCAGCCTTGCTTGGTACCGGCAATGGTTTTGTTTTCGATATGCTTGTTGCTCAGGAGATGCTTTCTCGTGTGGGGCATGGTGCCGATTTGGATGCCAGCCGTCTCCAGATGCTTGATAATATGGCTGATCCATTCTACAAAACATATATAGAGCGGTTTGCTCAGGACATAAAAGAATACGGCTCGAAATAAGTATCGAGCCGCAAATAACAGTCTGGGAGTTATCTATTAATATATTTCCTTCTTCCCGGCTAATAATGTATTCCTCATCAGGGATATGATCGTCATCGGACCCACGCCACCCGGTACCGGTGTGATGAATGATGCCTTAGCGGCAACTTCGTCGAAGGCCACATCGCCTTTCAGCTTGAATCCCGATTTGGTCTCATTAGACGGAACGCGTGTAGTGCCTACGTCGATAACGACAACGCCTTCTTTTACCATATCTCCCTTCAGAAATTCGGGAACACCAAGTGCTGCGATTATAATGTCGGCACTTTGGCACACCTCTTTGATGTTGGGTGTACGGCTATGGCAAACGGTTACTGTTGCATCGCCCGGATAACCCTTTTGCATCATTAGTCCGGCAACGGGCTTGCCCACAATATTGCTTCTGCCCAGCACAACGCAATGCTTACCTTGTGTGGGAATGTTGTATCTTTTCAGCAACTCGATGATTCCGGCAGGGGTCGCCGACACAAAACACGGCAGACCGATAGACATGCGACCGACATTGATAGGGTGAAAACCATCCACATCCTTGCGGTAATCTATTGCCTCAATTACTTTTTGTTCCGAGATATGCTTCGGCAAGGGCAGTTGAACGATAAATCCGTCGATGTCTGCATCATTGTTCAATCTCTCTACACACGCCAAAATCTCTTCTTCGGTTGCATCGCTTTCGTAGCGGATAAGGGTCGATTTGAACCCAACTTCTTCGCACGTTTTCACCTTGCTTGCCACATACGTTTCGCTGCCACCATCATGCCCCACAAGCACTGCTGCGAGATGAGGTGTTTTTCCGCCTTTGGCTTTTATTGCGGCTACTTCTTCCGCTATTTCTTTCTTCATCTGAGCCGATATGGCTTTCCCGTCTATCAGTTGCATATGACTAAATTTTTGTTAATATCCTTCGTAAAAGTACGGAATTTATTCAGATAAAACAGTTCCTGAGGGGCGATGAAATCAAATGACAATTGACTCTCTTCAGAATATTATCTCAAACTCATGTAAAATAATCAGATTCTCATTAAACCTTTTCTTTCTTCTCAAGTCATTATTAGCAACAGAATCGGAATATTAAAAAATAACAATAGAATATGAAAAAAGGATTACTCCTAATGCTGTGCCTCATCGGGGTTTTGTCGTTGCCGGCTCAAGAAGTACAACAGAACCAACTGACAGGAAGAGTTGTGGATGAAAACACGAAAGAAGTAGTGGAACTTGCAGCCGTGAAGGTCTTGAATATAAAAGACAGTACCATGGTTACAGGAAAAACATCCGGCGAGGATGGTAAGTTTGTAATCAGCGCAAAACCATCTAAGTACCTTGTTCATGTATCTTTTATCGGATATGCAGATAAATATATCGACGCAGATTTGACGAAAGGAAATCTTAGTTTGGGAGATATCCTTATCAATGATGAAGGAATAGACCTCGAAGAAGCGGTCGTTACCGGCAGAATTGTAGAGATGATCATCAAAGGCGATACCGTAGAGTATAATGCCGATGCTTATAAAGTGCAAGAGAGCGCCATGTTGGTAGATCTTATCAAAAGAATACCGGGTGCTGAGATCGATGAAAACGGGAAAGTAACAGTCAACGGAAAAGCAATCAATAGATTCTTATTCGACGGAAAAGAGTTCTTTAGCAGTGATCCGAAAACGGTATCAGAAAATGTGCCGGCTAAGATGGTGAAAAGTGTGCAGGTGTACGATAAAAAATCGGATATGGCACAGTTGACCGGTTTCGATGATGGAAACGAAGAAGGAGTCATCAATATTGTTGTTCGCGATGGAATGAGGCAGGGAACCTTTACCAACTTTCTCGGAGGGCTTGGAAATAAGGATAAATATGAAGCGAATGGCTTTATCAGTAATCAAAAAAACGATACCCGTATCACATTTATCGGAAATGCGAACAACAACAACGGAGAGAATGCCGGAGGACGTGGTCGTAGAGGACGAGGTGGAGACAACGGAGAACAGGAAGACTTGATGGCGGGAATAAATATAAATACCGAATTCAGCAAATGGAAAATAAACGGAGACGTATCCTATAACGGTCGCGATTCGAAAGTAGAATCTGTCAGCTCGACAGAATATATAACACAGCCGATGACTGAGGAAAGAACCTCGTTGAGCCATAGTAGTAGCGACGGGGTAAACACTCGATTCAGGGTTGAATTGCAAATAGACTCAATGACACAATTAACGTTCAGACCGAACCTGTCTTACTCGAAGAGCGAAAGCGTATCGTCAGGCTCTTCATCAAGATCGAATGGCGATTATCCGAAGGATGACTTTACGGCTGTTTCGGACAATAATTCGAAGAATAACAATGTTAACCTGAACGGAACAATGTTGTTTAGTCGCAAGTTGAACAATAAAGGACGAAATTTTGCAATTGAATTATCGGGAGGATTGTCTGATGGCGATTCGGATGGAAAAAACTACTCATTAACAGATTATGTTAATGATGTCGATCGCCAACTACTCAGAGATCAGATATACGATCAAAACAACAACAGTTACAACTGGGGAGTTCAGGCATCGTATACCGAGCCGATAGGCTGGAACAACTTCCTTGAATTGTCGTACAATGTTCGGGGCAATCGTTCCGAAACCGACAAGAAAGCATACGACAACGATGGCAGTGGCAACTACGACATCATCGCCGAAGATTATACCCGTAATACGAAAAACGACTTCGTCAATCAGAATATCGCATTGAGTTTTAAGAGTAGTCGCGAGAAATATAATTATACAATAGGATTGGGTGTTCATCCGTCTAATTCGAAAACAACTGTCGAGCAACCCAATTATGAAGAGAACCGTATAACCAAAAACAATGTAGTCAACTATGCACCTAAGGGCGAGTTTATATACAGATGGGATAAACGACACAACCTGCAAATAAGATATAGCGGATCTACCAGTCAGGCAAGTACAAATCAGCTATATGACGGTATCATTTCTCAGACAGAGTTAGATACTGTACGAGGTAACCCTAACCTGAAACCAAGCTTCAGAAGCAATATGAACCTAAGATACCAGAAGTATAACGAAGGAAGCGGATCGACGTTCACTGCCGGTGGAAACTTTGGATATAGTGTCAATGACATTGTCTCGGTAACAAAATGGGGTGAAGGTAATAGTCGCAACACATCTTATGCTAATATAGACGGGAATATGAATGGAAATCTCGAAGTGGGGTACAATACTCCAATAGGGGACACCCGGTTCTCATTCAACACCAGAAGTAATGGAAATTATTCGCGTCAAAAATCGTATTACAGTCAACGAGGGGCAGATCCTCAAGAGAGTACATCGGATAGCTATACCATGCGCGAAGATTTGAGCTTGAAGTTTAATTCAGATATAATACAGTTCGACCTGGGAGGAAGCGGTTCGTACAGCAAAGATAAATTCTCTTTAGAGCAACAAACCGACAGGGAAGTCTGGAACTACGGAGCTTTTGCCAATTTCACGCTTTATCTTCCTGCCGACATTGCCTTCGAGAGCAATTTCAACTATACAGGGAGTGCCGGATTTGCGGCAGCATATCAGCGGAATATCTATCTATGGAATGCCTCTATCTCAAAAGCATTCTTGAAAGACAAAAATGCTACAATCAAATTTAAGATGTATGATATCCTCCAACAGCGTAGCAACATAAGTCGTTCTACCAATTCAGATAATATACGTTACACTACAACAAATACTATTAACAGCTACTTTATGGTGAATCTTATCTACAGATTCAACACATTTGGTGGACAAGGAAACCGTCCTGGTGGTTCGGGCGGTGGAGAAGGAAGGGGAGAATTCAGAGGCGGAGGAGGGTCTCCTTCGGGTGGTTTTGGAGGAGGAGGCCGAGGCCGATTCTAAAACTCCTTCCGGAATAATAAGGGTTCTGACTCATCTGAGTCGGGACCCTTTTATTTGTATTATAGCGATGAAATCATTCTCCCGATAGAGCGATAACAATCAGCACAACATGAGAAATAAAATTCTCGTTATGCGCTTATGTCCACTAAATAAGTATTCTACAAATAATCTTATAAAAGAAGAATGTTTCTTTTTCAGGAAAAGTTGTTATCTTTGTAACCTATTTATACTGCATTCTCATCACTCGGGTTGTGGCAGAGTCTCGAAAATGAGGACGCTTTCCTGTGGGGGTGCGGGTATATGTAGGCAAAACGCACTGTAATACAAATAGATACAAACGACAGCATGCATACAACTCACAAAACAAACATAAAAACAAATTAATAGTAACCTAAAACACAACTGAGATGAGATTAAAATACAAATTATTAATTTCGTGTATACTATTGGCGAGTATGGGTATACAAGCCCAAGTAACCATTGGGAGTAACATAGAGTCTAATGCAGGTGCATTATTAGACTTGAAGCAGCAAGACCCTGACGGAGAGAATATTACATCCAAAAAAGGAGTAATGATGCCACGCGTAGAATTGACAGACGTCAATAAATTAATAATGAGTTCTGTGGAAATAAAAGATGGCGATAGTGGCGGAGACCAATATAAAAAACATATAGGACTAATAGTTTACCATACAGATGCCTGTACCCTCTCGGGAAAAGGATTGTATGTATGGACAGGTACACATTGGGAACCACTGAATGCATATAGTAGTGGAGGAACCACCGCTTTGAGTAAATCTAAGATAGAGTTTCCAAGCGGGCTTGATAAACGAGGAACCGTTGTACCACAGACCTTGACAGTGAATTGGAGTGGAGCAGTTGCCCCTACGGCTACGAAGGAATCTTCTCGGTCGTTACCCGCTGTGCCGGGCATATCGGCACCGGCATCGATAGGCGCATCGCCATTCGATATTACTCTATTGGCAGACCCTGTGGACCCGAACGAAATCACAGAAGACGATCCATGGATAAGCAAAGAAAACATTCTGAAATTTTCCGGATTAAATCACGCCTGTGGAGGACCTGATCAGGTTACTATCAACCAAACCAACTACGCCCTCAGGATAAATGATTTTATTGTCTACAACTCCCCGGGACCTGCAAACTTTAACGTAAAAGGCAATGCCGTATGGACAAGCCAGTTGTATAACCCCAAAAAAGTATTGACCGGTACTACGGATCCTGTGATTGGAGATCCGGGAGGGGAAGAGAGAGACAACGGTACTGCGGTAGAGCCTAAATTTGAATACACAACTTTGACATCGGAAAAATATTTTGTTGCTAAAGTTACATTCAAAGACACCGCTCCCATACCCCGATTCGACGACATTGACGTCATAATACACGACTGTGTTGAGACAAACCGACCAGAGAGTACTGAAGAATGGGCGATGAACCGTATTGGGTTTGAACCAAGTGATATTACTGGAACAAATATAGATTCGCCTTCTAAAGAAATAAATGGCTATCAATTGCATCGCGATCAAGATGGCAATTTATTTATTTCCAGCCTATTTGGCGAATATGATAAGGATTCAGATGAAATAGGAGGAGCAGGACGTTGGATGATACAAAACCTGCGAGCTACAAAATATGATGCTGTACGCTCAGACGGTACCGACCCAAGCGATAATCCCACAATCGTAGCTGGCAACAACTACGATCAAGACTATCCTAACCCAAGGTGGGGGTATCCTAACGCATATGAAGCGACAACCAGCACCTCTAGATTATTCGATCTATTGCCTCGCATAGGGCTTCTATACAATTGGGCCGCCGCCACGAGGAAGTATGGAGGGGCGAAAGGAACTGATCCATATGATACCTTGGAGACGGGCAGTAGTGAGGCTTCGCTTATGAAAAAAGTGCAAGGTATTTGTCCTCGTGGTTGGCATCTGCCAAGTGATTGGGAGTGGACGAAATTGGAAGAGGAAATAAACAAAAATACGACTAAATATGCTTACTATAGCTACGATATTAACGGGGAAATCCGACGAAATAGTCCTAACAATGGGGTTGGAGTGAGCGATGAGTTGGCAGCACGTGGAACAAAACATGGTCTTGCAATGATTGACCCATGCCTTCTGAAGGAGGCTATCCCCCTGTCTACAAATGGCAGGTCCTTTAGTCCTCTTGCAAAAGGTTCTGATTCTAATCTCGGAGGTTTCTTTGTTCCATTGGCGGGACAGGCAACGCAAACTGGTGCAGGCAAAATGATTACAAGTGGGTATAGTGCTCGTGCCGTTTTCTGGACAAGCAGCGGCATGTTTGAACAAGGTAACTCCGCGATGACACGAGCCTTTTCGTTTAATAATGGCGGAGTCATGCGTAGGCTTGAACCGCGCTCTTTCTACTATTCGGTTCGTTGCAAAAAAGATTATGATTAAACGATGACAGAAGCAACGAGGCATACAACATTGCATTCATTTGATGAGTAAAACATGAAACACTTCGTTGGCTAAAATTTAAATATGCTAAGACTTATGAAGAGTGGCTGTCCGATTATTGGATAGCCTCTTTTTTATATGAACTTGTCTCGCTGGAAAATAGTCGGAAATAGCACGGAAGGTGGGCAACTTTCTCTTAAAAGATGGCATTATGTTTGGGAAAATAGACTGTGTATATCTCTGTCCGTAAAATCACTTAAACCAAATAGAGGCATCTCTTTGTTGAAAGGATACCTCTATCACAACGACAGCAGGGTGTTGTTCGCTATTTAAATGTTTCTTTTATCCATCCCCAAAACTCTTCCTTCCATCCACTCGGATCTTTCTTGTCTTTATACCACTGTGTGAAACTTTTAGTCATAGATTCAACAAGCTCTTTGTTTTTGCCCGACAGATCTGCCTTTTGACCCTTGTCGGTACTCAGATCGTAAAGTTCATATTTTTCCATTGGTACGGGATTATCCGTCTCATACTCGTGGGTATATCTCAATGCCCAATTATTTCGCCTAACAACAAAAGAGCCGTATGCATCTGACGGTTGCATCTCCTGCACGGTTGTTGAAACCGGAGGATTTAATGTAAAGAAATCTCCTTGCTGTATCATCCACACCAATTCCTCGTGAGGCTTATATGCCAAGTCTCCACCTATTATCGGCATCAGGCTGACACCGTCCACCGCCTGAAAGCGCGGCATGCTGATTTGGGCAGCATCGAATACCGTAGGGAAGATATCCATTGTCGACACCATCGAACGGCACACCTTTTCCCCTTGTATCTTCTCTCCCCACGAGATAATCATCGGAACCTTAAAACCCCCATTGAACGATTCGCCTTTAAATCCTCTCAGAGGCCCATTGTTTGGTAGCGGGCTGTTGCTCCGCAGCAGCATACCCTCCTCTTCGTATGGCGCAGCAGCACCATTGTCCGACATAAATATAATGATCGTATTTTCCAGTTCTCCTATGGTTTCCAGTTTATCCATTATCTTGCGTATACCCTGATCGAAAGCATATACATAAGAATAGAAAACTGCTAAGTTCTCAGGTTCTCCTTCGAAGAGTTTAGCATATTCCTCCGGTGCCTTCTGGGTCAAAGGTTCGTGTACGGCATTGTAGGCAACGTACATCATTTTGGGTTTATCCTTATACAGATCGATAAATCGAATGGTTTCTTCGGTTATCTGATCAGTCAGATACTTGTCCGTAGCACCTACCTTCTGGTCGTTTCTGTATAAGATGTCTAATGCCGGAGTATAATAGTAAGGACAAGAGTTGTAGTTGAATCCGAAATAATAATCGAATCCTGCTTTAAGGGGCGATATTCCAAAATCCATATTTCCCGGGGCCGATTCGGGCAGATAATGCACTTTGCCGAAGCTGCCGGTCGCATACCCGTTATCTTTCATCACCTTGGGCATTAGCGTAACACTCTCGTCCAAGCCTTTATTTCCATCAGCAAGGTTGTAAAACCCGAAACGCTCCTGATATGCAGCCGTGATTAATCCGGCACGCGATGGCGAACTGACATTGGAAGAGGCATAGGCATCTACAAAACGTACCCCATTTTTAGCAAGAGAGTTTAAGGTAGGGGTTGCCTTCTCGGCTAATGCGAGTGCCTGCTGAAACGTATATTGATGAGATGTCGCATTAGCAATCAGATCGCTGTTGCATTCAGCCTCGGTGTACTGATCTTTGTTCAATGCTAAATGTCCCCACCCAAAATCGTCGACAACAACGAGCAGCACATTGGGCTTTTTGCTGTCCTCATCATCCTGTTTGTTGTTATCCTCATCATCGTCTTTACACGATGGCGCAAGCCCGATCGCAAACAACAGGTAAGCGTATATAACGCCTTTTTTCAACTTTCTCATAGTGTCGTTTTTTTGTAAATATATTGTATTTCTTTTCGCCAAATATACTTAATTTTTTTTACGTGAGAATTTGATATTCATTTAAGTTACTGTTTGGCAATTTGGCCTCAAAGACAGTCCCTTTTATTCCTTAAAATTACTTTCTAAAAAAAGCAATCACTACGACTAACCCATCCTTCCACTTTATTCTTTGCGGAATGTATATAAACAACAACCCCACTCAATAGATCATATTGGTGGGGAAGGTTGCTATTTTAAGTTATCTGCTTAGTTTTTCTTGCAACGCACCGAGGCGAAACTGCTTCGAGGATCGGATGCACGAGATACTGGCTCCATAGCACTGCCAAAGACTCGATTCCATCCCATATTAAACTGACTGCTGCTTGCTGTCCACATGTTGGCCGAAGATCCATAGTTGTAGATGCCAGTAAGAATGACATTGAAGCCACTTTTCACCCCGGAAGACATCATGTTAGAGGCTCCATTACTATCTTTGATGGGCGATGTTTGTCCGGGCGTAGGGCAAGGATCTTTCATTGCTGTACCGATAATAGCACCACGCACAAAAGCGTTTGGAGCAATCGTTGATCCATCCTTAGGTAGGGTTGCTGCATATTGGGTCGTATTGTCGCACATCACCTGTTCAAGGTCTGCATATTCGGCATCACTCGGTAGGTGCCAGCCATTAGGGCAAATGCCTTGAAATTCGTAAGTTCTTGCGTTGGCTTGGTGCTCTCCGTCGTTCCAAGAGCCTAAGCCATTGGCGCTTGCTGTTCCGCTACTATTTTTATGTCCTTTACTGTTAGTCGCAGCAATCCAATTGTAGACTAAACCTTGACGTGGATAGCTGTTGTAAGTTGTTGGGTCTGTCATCGTTTTTGGATATGCCCAGAGTGCATTTACATGCTGAATGGCGGTACTCGAAGTTGGAGTTGCAGGTAAAGACTGTACAATTGTTTTATCGTAACTTTTGCGTCCTGCTGCGTCAGCAAAGCTGCGAGCAGCAAGATTGGTTATCATCCAACGTCCGGCTGTACCAAAGTCGGAAGATATGAATAACTTGCCATTTGCACCTTTGCCATCGGTACCTTGATCCCGGTGGAGTTGATATCCAGTTCTTTCGATAGACGAGCCAGCCTCTGCATTGGTTACATTGGCTATCTCGGCCGGAGAGAATCCAATACGCTCTGCCCATTGTTCTACAGTAAGGTCGTTATCGCCACACTTATAGGAAGCGGCACATGCTTTGGGTATTCTTGCCCATTTTGTGCCATTCCAGACATACACTCCAGGGCATAAATCAGCCCCATCGCGTCCTGTCTTCTCTGACAGATTGTACACCATCAGCCCAACGTGAATTTCTTTCTCCCACTTGGCTCCGGATGTATTATCAATCGTAGCTTTAAGGTCGTTGTTGTCGCTGGCAATAACCGTAGATGAATTGAGCATCACTCGTGGTAGACCTAATCCCTGATATGCGTTTTCTTCCCCCGTCGACGAGTTGTCTTTTTTGGTTTTTAACTGCAACAAAGCTCCTTGGACAGACGATTCATCTCGTCCTATTGTAACTTGGGCGTTCGTTTGTATGCCACAAGTAATGACTACCGCAATCAGTAGCAAGATTCTGATAGTTTGCATAATTGTTGTTTTAGATTCGTTTTATAAATTGTTCTTCTTTTGTAAAAAAACGGCAGGAGTTATCATTTTCCTAAGGTTCTTTTTGCAGGTTGTGTTGCTATTGATAAAAACGCATGTTTTGTTTCTGCAATAGAGTTATGATCTTACCTCACCCGTTTTAATTGTGTTTGTGTTTTTTTTTAAAATAAGATTGTATGTCGAATAGCTGTTTCTTTAGATAAGAACAACGTAGCCATCATATTTTCAGCAAAGAATTTCTGTGTGAAAATTGTGTCGTTTTGAGTAAGAAACCGCATTAATCCTCGTTGTATGTTTCAGATTGTTTAGCAAAGGAACAAATATTTTTTTAATACTGCAAATTTTAAGTTTACAGTAAGTTGTCTGTCGACTCAGGTTAACCATGCAAAGAGCAGAAAAAGTATGATTGGTCTCAAAACGCTTGAGTGCTTGCAATTACAGAATGCTTAGCTCACGCTAAGACTATTTTAAGAAAACCGTTTAGAATCGCGAGGACGAGAATCCTCTTGGCGATATTTGGCGGTAGGATGCAGGAGGATTCCCATCTTTTTCTTTCGACATGAAATTGAATTGATATCTGAACGAAAACATTACAAAACGCCCCGTAATATTTCTCCGGCTATAATTCCAGTCTTGCCCCGATTGAAAATAAGATTCCGGATTACGATTGTTGAGAATGTCTGCACATTCGAGGCTGATCATTCCTTTTTTACCTTTCAGCACCGATTTGGAGACTGAGGCTCTCCACAGAAATTCTGTTTTCCGATAATTGCCTGTCATCCCCGACCGATACGAAACGGCGAAAAAGTTACCCACTTTGATATCATACGGCAACCTGAGCGAAGACTCGTTGCCGACATATATAGAAGATGTTTCCGACTTCCTTGGGTCGGACAGATTATTCCATGAATAATTGATGTTGTAGGATAAATAAGCGCGAGTTTCAAACTTTTCGCTGTTAAATCTAATGCTCGCATTTGGCGAAAGATAAAGATTGTCCCTCAGCGATTTTTGCTCGTTACGATAATCCACGCCACGCGAATAGCCCAGACTTGTGCCCATCGACAGAGATAATTTCTTGTTCCGGAGCGGCGTATTATAGCTCCCATAGAGATTGGCGTTCATGTTGCCGTTGACATTGCGGTAGGTATTGAATGTGTTTCCTTTCTTGTCGGTTACGGTATAGTTAGCTATACGATTGACGGTAAAGGAATATGATGAGCTAAGGTTGAAATATCGCCCTGTTTCGGGATTAGATTTAGAAAAATAGATATTGAAATTATTTGACAATTCAGGCTTCAGATCGGGATTACCCACCGACTTCGACAATGCGCTGTTGATAACCGTATCTGCGGACAACTGACGCGAGTCGGGTTGACGCGAATACCCACTGTAATTGGCGTTAATATTGGCGTTTTTCGCCGGTCGGTAGTTGAAATGAAGATTTGGAGAATAATTTATCACTTTCTGTTTTAGAACCTCAATCGTCGAATCTCCCAGCAACACTTTATTGTTCGAGTTGCTTGACTCGACTCTGAAACCGATATTAAAGTTATATTTTTCTTTCGACAACTGATAGTTGACATTGACATTATTTGATAAATAAGAAGACTTTGTCAATCGTGAGTATGCCGAATCCACAACGGAATATTCTCCGGTTAACAGATCTTTCTTGCGCACGTCATTGTCCCTGTCGGCTTGACTCGAATTGATAGAATATCCAATTTGTATCCTTTGCTCTTTTGTTAATGGTTCGACAAAGAACAAAGATATACCATAGCTGTGTGAGTCGCTGTTTGTCGCCGATTGCTGATCGATGATCAAGGGCGCAGTTCCATCGGGATACTCAGTGTGAGAGAAGTTAGATCCCCGTCCGTCCTGATTACTCAGCGAACCTATGACATTAACACCTATGTTTCGCCCTTTCTCATTCAGTCGGCGCGAAATCATTACAGATGAGTTTATGTTCTTGTTGTCATAGTTGTTGTTCGATATCGAGTATCCGATGGTACTGTTTTCGTTCGAAACATACGAGGTGTCGGTAGAATAAGACAATGATTCGTTGTGAGATGCCCTTCCGTCGGTGCGAAATGATATCGAAGTCAGAGAGTCGGGTCTCCATTGTATATATGCTCCTATGTTTACTCCATTATTCGAATTTTTGTGAGAATGAGTATTGCTTGAATAACGATCCAACAGATTCTGATACGATTGGGAATAAGAGTTATCTTCCATGCGCCCGTCGGCATAGCTGCTGTTTCCATTGACCTCTGCTTTTTTCGAGGGGTTCAGGTTCATAGAGAATCCGACATCGCGTGAACGCGAATCGCCGCTGCCTCCGCTTTGGTTGTTGCTTCCCATATCGCCAACTAAAGAAAAGTTATTATCCTCGTGCAGTTTGTTGACGTTCATCGATCCTTTATATCTGTTGTCTCCTCCATAGCCGGCGGCAGCATCTCCGAACATACTCTTCATAAATTCTTTTTTGACATTCAGGTTCAACACCTGCGGTGGGTCGGCATCTTTCATGCCGGTCGCTTTTGCCTGATCAGATTCTTCGTTGTATAGTTGCAGATTCTTGATCACATTGGCAGGGAGGCTTGTTAAAGCTTTTTGTATATCGTTACCGAAAAACTCTTTTTTGTTGACAAGTATCTTCGTCACAGGCTTTCCGTTAATCTTAATACTGCCGTTATCTCCGATCTCTGCTCCGGGAATCCGTTTGATAACGTCCTGCAATCGTTCGCTCTCCTCAACAGTGAATGCCTTTGCATTATAAACAACAGTGTCTCCATTGACAGAAATATCCGGCATCTTGGCTTCAATAACCGTCTCGTCTAAAGACAATACATCGGGTTGCATAAATATAGAATCTATGCTCATTTTGTCGGTCTTCACTACTATGCCCTTAAAATATGACTTATACCCGATCGAGGTTATTTGCATCACATACTTGTCGGGGGCAAGTGGGATCTTGAAAAAGCCCGTTGTGTCTGATGCAGCGCCATGTATAAACGAACTATCGCTGACATTGAGGATGCGTACTGCGCCGTAAGATATAGGGTCGAGTGTTTCTATGTCGAACAGATATCCGGACACATTTACTTTGGTCTGCCCATGTAACGTGGGCATGAACAGAATGCTGAGAGTAAATAATATTACGCATAATGTGTGTCTCATAATAGACTGCTTGCTTATCTGTCAACATCGGTTTTTTTCTTATACATTACAATACACAAGACCAAAACGCGACCGCTTCTGCTGATAATGAGGTTTTGTATTTCAGGATAACACGTTATGAAGATACACTTTAAAGTATTAAGTTCCAATAGAGCGATTCTATTTCGGTATAAATAATTAGAGTGCTACCCTTTCCCGGCATTCGGTTATAGTTATCAGTCAACGAGTTGAAACATCAGATTCGGGACAACTATTTTCAACACACCAATAGCGAGAGTACGCAAAGCTATCGTATAAGCCGGATATTCGATGTCATTACCAATACTCGCATATCCTATAAAAGTTATTTCTCTCGAGCCGTTGCCATAACCAACTCAAAGCATTACCTTTGCAGGCTGATACAGTAGGCCGGTTTGTCGCTTGCATCTCTTTCGAGAGAGGCAGGAGGAAAGTCCGGGCAACACAGGGCAACGTACTTCCTAACGGGAAGCTATCTGTGAGGGTAGAGTTAAGGTAACAGAAAACGACCGCTTCGGCTTGCCGGAGTAAGGGTGAAAAGGTGGGGTAAGAGCCCACCGGTCTCTATGGCGATGTAGAGAGCCGTACCACTTGCGTGTTGTAAGACCATGTATACCGGCGCATGTAGGGCTGCTCGCCCGATGTCGGGGGGTAGGTCGCTAGAGCTTGTTGGCGACAGCAAGTCGAGATAAATGACAGACACTTCGTGTAACAACGGAGAACAGAACCCGGCTTACAGGCTTACTGTATTTTTGCTTAATACCTTCCCCGCGAAAGGATTGATCAAAAGCCTTAACAGAGTATAAAAAAAGAAGTTATTAATGGAGACGAGAGACCTTTTTTAATGAAAAAGTATTTACTTTGTGTCCTCAATCTTTTTTTGTCAATAAAAACCGGATAGTAAACAGAATTATATATAATCATCACATTATGTCAGAGGATATCTTTAAGAAAATTGTATCGCATAGCAAAGAGTATGGCTTCGTATTCCCATCCAGCGAAATATATGACGGTCTTGGTGCCGTTTATGATTATGGACAGATGGGGGTAGAACTAAAGAACAACATCAAAAAATATTGGTGGGACAGCATGGTGCTGTTGCACGAGAATGTTGTCGGCATCGACTCTGCTATATTCATGCACCCTACCATCTGGAAGGCGTCGGGGCATGTGGATGCGTTCAACGACCCTCTTATCGATAACAAAGACAGCAAAAAGCGCTATCGTGCCGATGTCTTGATCGAAGACTACATGGCGAAGATAGACGATAAGGTAAACAAGGAAGTAGAGAAAGCTGCAAAACGTTTCGGAGAAACATTCGACGAAGCAATGTTTCGCCAAACAAACCCTCGCGTGCTCGAAAATCAGCAAAAACGTGATGAAGTACACTCCCGCTTTGCAAAAGCCCTTAACGACAATAATCTGGAAGAGTTGAGACAAATCATTCTCGATTGTGAGATTGTATGCCCGATAAGCGGCACGCGCAACTGGACAGAAGTTCGTCAGTTCAACCTGATGTTTGCCACCGAAATGGGGTCGACAGCCGACGGAGCAACGAAAGTATATCTTCGTCCCGAAACGGCACAAGGTATATTCGTAAACTACCTGAATGTGCAAAAGACAGGACGTATGAAGATACCATTCGGTATAGCGCAAATAGGGAAAGCATTCCGTAACGAGATCGTTGCACGCCAATTCATCTTCCGCATGAGAGAATTTGAACAAATGGAGATGCAATTCTTCGTTCGTCCGGGCGAGGAGCTTGATTGGTTTGCCAAATGGAAAGCCGTTCGTATGCAGTGGCACAAATCACTCGGATTCGGCGATGCAAAATATCGTTTCCACGATCACGACAAGCTGGCGCACTATGCAAATGCGGCGACAGACATCGAATATGAAATGCCTTTCGGATTTAAAGAAGTGGAGGGTATTCATTCCCGTACCGATTTTGACCTCAGCAGCCACGAAAAGTTCTCGGGTAAAAAATTACAGTATTTCGATCCCGAACTCAATAAATCATATACTCCTTACGTTATAGAGACATCTATCGGGGTAGACCGCATGTTCTTGTCTACATTGTCGGCAGCATATTGCGAAGAAGGACTTGAGGGTGGAGACTCACGCGTTGTGTTGCGATTGCCGGCAGCTTTGGCTCCGATCAAATTGGCGGTATTGCCGTTGTTGAAGAAAGACGGACTGCCCGAGAAAGCAAGAGAGATTATCGACAGTCTGAAGTTCGACTTCAAATGTCAGTATGACGAAAAAGACAGCATCGGCAAGCGTTATCGCAGGCAAGATGCCATAGGAACACCGTACTGTGTTACGGTAGACCATCAGACATTAGAAGACGGAACTGTTACTATCAGACACCGCGATTCGATGTTGCAGGAAAGAATCTCGATAGACAAATTGTTGGGAGAAATCTCGGAAAAAGTGAGCATGAAAGCTCTGCTTAAAAATATTGATAATACTAAACTTTAACTTATACATAAAGTTGATGAAGAATAATCTGAAAATATTAGCTGCACTTCTGATCGTCTCTTTAGGCTTGTTCTCCTCTTGTGGAGAGGGATTCGATAATGATATAGACGAGAAGTGGAAAAACTTTAACGAAGAGATATTTGACGGTATGGCCGGCAAATCGGGATACAAAAAGTTGACCTCTCTGTCAGGAGATGGCTTCTTGTACTATAAACCATCGAATGTGTTGATAGATGAAGAAGAAAAAAGCAAATCGGGAGAAGAGGAAACTACATTGAAACTATACCCCGATGGTACGCCGCATGCAACAGACAGTGTTGTTTGCCGTTACAAAGGCTGGTTCTACAACTACGACATGGAGAAAGTCGTATTTGACTCTACTGAAGGGACGAACAATATGCAATTAGGCGTGGGCAAGCAAGTCAACCGCTACCTCACCGGATTGGCAGATATGCTTCAGTATATGAAGGTTGGAGATGAATATGAAGTGTGCCTTCCATACGAACTCGGGTTCTTCGGTTACAGAGAATCCTATAACGGATATGGAGTTACTCCATACACAACAGTGTGGTATAACATCAAACTCCTGAAAATAATTCCGGGCGAAGAGGTTAAATAGCCGCTCACTGGAAAGGAAGATATAAATCAGCCGAGCCGAGAAATCTGTTCGGCTGATCTCTTTTTATCTCCCGTCCAACATTCGTTCGTCAGCCCCTTGAAGAATCATTAATTCTATGTATCTTTGCTAATATAGAATTATACTCTATCTGAGTTTGTTAGTCATAGCAAAAACAAACAATAGCAATATGTTTAAATTTATACTATTACTTTTTCTTTCTTTCAGTGTCTTCTGGGTCATCTTTAAAATCTTAGGGTTTTTCTCCGGAGCCGGGCAGAATAACAGAAAGAAGGATTATAATCAATCGCAAAGACAGACCAATACATATCAGCCACCCAAACAGGAAAAGAAATTCTCGAAAGACGAAGGGCGATATGTCAATTATGAAGAAATAAAAGACGAAGATTAAAACCGGATCTTTAACAATATAATCTTACTGAATATGGAACGCAGTGCTCCACAGCCATTTACATTTGATCGCGTAATACGCCTTCTGATCTCTGCCGTAACATTTGGAGTCATTATCTATTTCCTGTACATCCTTCGCGACGTACTCCTCCCGTTCCTTATAGCATGGCTGTTCGCTTATCTTTTGAATCCGATAGTTCGATTTTTTCAACGAAGGATGAAGATGAAACACAGCCTCGCCGTATTAGCAACATTACTATCGGCATTAGGTATCATCGTCTTACTGTTTATCTTGCTCAAACCACTCATCGAGACTGAAATATGGCAGATAAACAGCCTGATAACCAATTACGACCTGTCGTCCTTAGGTAGCGAAGAAGGGGTGTTAGCCCATTTTGCCGTAGTCATCAATCAATACATCGATTTCAAAGAATTGCAGAGCGGGCTAACAAAGAACACAATATTAGAGGTTGTTCAATATATCAGTCCGGCGATACAGCAGATATTCACGGGCACAATCTCTATTCTGTTTGGACTGACGATTGCTTTCATCACCTTACTCTATCTCATATTCATCCTGATAGATTATGATAAAATAAACGATCTTTGGCGACACCTGATCCCGCCCAAATACAGACCAACGGTAAACAGAGTAGTTCTCGACATCGAAGTGGGCATGAATAAATATTTCCGCAACCAAGCCTTTATCTGTCTCATTCTCGCAGGCCTTTATGCCATCGGATTTCAGATTATCGGATTACCGCTTGCCATCATGTTTGGCATCATTGTAGGCTTTGTGCACATGGTACCCTATCTTCAGATAGTAACATTCCCGCCCGCCATTCTCTTGTGCTGGTTGCGGGCTTCGCAAACCGATGACAGTTTTTGGGCGATGATAGGACTTACCTTGCTGGTGTATATTATCATACAGATCATAATGGACGGCTTTCTTGTGCCCCGTGTCATGGGAAAAGCCATGGGACTGAATCCGGCGATCATCTTGCTGTCATTATCCATCTGGGGATCGCTATTAGGATTTGTAGGGATGATTGTCGCAATACCCTTGACTACACTCCTGCTGTCGTATTACAAAGAATTTATAAATTCGACGGAGAAGATTGCATCCGAAGAATCTCGATCTAACGAAACATAGAAAACAGTTGCAGTTAAGCCCTCGTTGGCATCTCTATATAAATCAAACACACACAAGCGTATGAGTAAAATATTGATATATCAGGTTCTACCCCGTCTGTTCGGCAATGACAAAGACACGAACAAAGAAAACGGAACTATTGAAGAAAATGGTGTAGGTAAATTTTCCGCATTCGACAACAAAGCTCTCAAAGAAATTGCGAAAATGGGATATACCCATATTTGGTATACCGGAGTCATCGAACATGCAACAAAGACCGATTACTCGGCATCAGGCATCCCCACAGACCATGCCGACGTGGTGAAGGGAAATGCAGGGTCGCCCTATGCCATAAAAGACTACTATGATGTTACCCCCGATTTGGCAGACGATGTAGACAGTCGTATGGCTGAGTTTGAAGCTCTGATAGAGCGTACACACAAGGCGGGATTGAAAATCATCATGGACTTTGTGCCCAATCATGTTGCCCGACAGTACAAGTCGGACGCCAAACCCCGAAAGATAGTTGACTTAGGGGCAAATGATGATACATCGCAATCATTTGTGCCCGACAACAATTTCTATTATATACCGGGGCAACAACTCGAATTGCTGAAATCGAAGATAGAGGGCGAAGGGGCATATCATGAATCCCCTGCAAGAGTTACCGGCAACGATTTCTTCGGCAACAATCCGTCAATAAACGATTGGTACGAAACCGTCAAACTCAACTATGGAGTCGACTACTCTGGGGGCGGCAACAAATATTTCACCCCCATACCCGATACATGGATCAAGATGTATGAGATACTTGCATTTTGGGCATCAAAGAAAATCGACGGATTCAGGTGTGACATGGCAGAGATGGTTCCGGTAGAGTTTTGGAATTGGGTAACCATTCAGTTAAAATCGAAATACAAATCACTGATATTCATAGCCGAAATATACAAAACAGAAGAGTATCACAATTATATTCATGGCGGACTTTTCGATTATCTGTACGACAAAGTAGGACTATACGACACTCTGCGAAATGTGATATGCGGATATCAGCCAACATCCGACATCACTTTCAGTTGGCAAAGGCTCAACGGATTGGAAGATAGGATGCTCAATTTCATAGAGAATCATGACGAACAGCGCATTGCATCCGACTTCTTCGCCAAAGATCCGGTGAAAGGTGTACCGGGAATGATAGTGGCTGCTACGATGAATACTAATCCGGTCATGGTATACTTTGGGCAAGAGCTGGGCGAGTCGGGGATGGACAAAGAAGGGTTCAGCGGTACTGACGGACGCACTACGATCTTCGATTATTGGTCGGTAGACACAATCCGCCGATGGAGAAATGATGGCAAGTTTGGCAACTCACGCCTGACTAAAGAGGAAATAAAACTGCGTAAATTTTATACCACGCTGATCAATCTGTGTCGCGACGAAAAAACGATAACCGACGGTTCGTTTTTCGATCTGATGTATGCCAATTATGAGAATCCGCACTTCGACCCAACACGTCAATATGCCTTCCTCCGAGCATACAAAAAAGAAGCATTGCTGATTGTCTCCAACTTCGACAACAAAGATGTCGATATATCGGTAAATATACCGCAGGAGGCTTTTGGGTATATCAATATGAGACCTACTCAGATAAAACATGTAACCGATCTGCTGGCAAATAAGCAAACGGCATTGATAATCAGGGAGAACTCTGTCTGTTTGAAGATTCCGGCAAACAGTGGAAAGATTATAAGATTTTCTATCTGATAGTTTGGGCTTATAATTAATAGTTTTTGTACTTTTGTCTCGTCAAATTTTATTAATCCATTCAAAAAAAAGAATTAAAACAATGGAAGGATCGTCCTATAAAATCTTCTCAGGAACTAACTCCCGCTATTTAGCCGAAAAGATTTGTGCCAGTTTGGGGTGCCCTCTTGGCAACATGAATGTAGAAAAATTTGCTGATGGTGAATTTTCTGTATCATACGAAGAGTCAATCCGTGGATCACAAGTATTCTTGGTGCAGTCAACATTCCCTACATCAGACAACCTGATGGAGCTTTTGCTCATGGTAGACGCTGCCAAAAGAGCTTCGGCTCGTTCTATTGTTGCTGTAATTCCTTATTTTGGATGGGCACGTCAAGACAGAAAAGACAAACCTCGTGTGTCGATCGGAGCAAAACTGATTGCTGACATGCTGAGCGCAGCCGGCATCAACCGACTGATAACAATGGATCTGCATGCCGATCAGATACAAGGATTTTTTGATGTTCCGGTAGACCACCTATATGCTTCAGCCATATTTGCAGAATATGTGAAGGACAACATGGACTTGAAGAACCTTGTTATCGCAACTCCTGACGTGGGTGGAACAAAAAGAGCAAGTTCGTATGCAAAATATCTTGGCACACCGATGGTGATCTGTTATAAGTTGAGAAAAAAAGCGAACGAAATATCTGAAATGCAAATCATCGGAGACGTTACAGATATGGACGTTCTGTTGGTTGACGATATTGTAGATACAGCCGGCACAATCACTAAGGCTGCCGATATAATGATGGAGAACGGAGCACGTTCGGTTCGCGCCATTGCCAGCCACGCTGTAATGTCTGATCCGGCATCGACCCGTATCGATCAGTCCGGATTGGCAGAAATGGTATTTACTGACAGTATTCCATATTCAAAAAAATGCGAAAAGGTAACCATCCTTTCCATTGCTGATGTATTCGCCGATGCTATTCGTCGTGTATGCAGCAATGAATCTATCAGCTCATTGTACGTTTTATAAATACAGTAGTTTGTAATTTTGAGAGCCATCTTCCTAATCCGAAGATGGTTTTCTTTGTTTAGGTGCCGACACATAAAAAAAGGGAAACATATTGCTTCCCTCCCTTATCTATCAGTGTATATTTATTTTACAGAGAACTTGTAAATTGTTTTCTGAGTGTACGTTTCTCCCGGATTCACACGTGTTGTCGGGAAATTAGGTTGGTTCGGGCTATCCGGATATTTTTGGGTTTCCAAAGCCAAAGCCTCTCTATAATTGATCGTTTTCCCGTTTTTATCCTTGTTGATTCCTTTGAAGAAGTTTCCGCTATAAAATTGGATTCCTGGTTGATCGGTATATATTTCCATCAAACGTCCGCTTACCGGCTCATATAAAGATCCTGCCAATTCTACTTCTCTTTCTGTCTTACGGTCTATAACCCAGTTGTGGTCATATCCGCTTCCGAATTTGATTTGTTCGTTGTCGGCATCAATACGCTCTCCGATAACTGTTGGTGTTCTAAAGTCGAACGGAGTTCCGTCTACTGACGCAAATTCTCCTGTTGGGATCAACAAACTGTCAATGGCAGTTGTTTGGCTTGCGTTCAGATAAAGGATATGATCGGTGATCGTTCCATTACTTTCTCCCTTCAAGTTGAAGAATGCATGGTTAGTAAGATTCAAAACTGTTGGTTTGTCTGTTGTTGCATTATAGTCAATTTCAATCGCATTCTCCGGAGTTAAAGTGTATGTTACTTTAGTAGTAACTGTTCCGGGGAAGAAGTCTTCTCCGTCAGGAGAAACATAAGACAATTCGATCTTATTGTCTGTTACATTGTCAACAGTCCAAACAACTTTATCAAACCCTTTTAAGCCTCCGGCATGCAACGCATTCCCGTTGTTGTTCAGATTCAATTGGTATTTTTGTCCATCAATTTCAAATTGACCCTTAGCGATACGGTTTGCATAACGACCTACGATGCAGCCGATATAGCGTTCGCCGTCATTGTCCACATATCTGTCGATATTCTCATATCCCAGATTCACATCGGCATATTTACCCTCTTTGTCGGCAGCGAATAGCGTTACTATACGTGCTCCGTAGTTTGTAATCTGCACGGTAAGACCACCTTCCGATTTCAACGTATACAACGACACGTCTTTTCCATCAACTTGTTTGGTAAATGCAGCTGCATCGAGCAACTTCATTCCTTCGGCACAACAAGTATCAGCTTGTTCTTTTTTTCCTGTACATGCACAAAGACATGCAACAAAAGCCATCAATAAAACTTTTCTCATAACACTCATTATTAAATATTTATTATATAAAGATTCCCTATTTGTTAAAAAAAGACTTAGGATGTCAAATATAGTATAAATATTTAATAATAAACGCATTCAGAAGATAAATTGGAATGAATGTGGTGGAAAAAAGAAATAAAGGATACAAAGACAACACTCATTCGTCTGTTTCAAAGTGCTGCCGGCTTGGCGTCTCGCATGTCTTATAAATAAACTTATTGAGGAAGGTTTTCTGATTCTTTTTCTACTTTCGACACCTGTTTTACCAACACATATCTGAATGCCGAGCGGTCGGCGGGAGTATCTTTTATCTCTTCTTTTTTCACATCGAGCTCGTATTCATATCCCGGTTCGTAGATAAATCCTTCTATCGCACTATAAAAATAATTCCAATCTGATTTTCCCTCTGATTTTATCATCAGGCATTTTTGCGGAACTACACCCACGCAATCGCCCTGAGCCGAAGCGACAATAAATCTTTCTGTCTGCTGCACCTTGCATGAGGAGACAATCAATGTAATTAATATGAAAACAAGAACGAGCTGTTTCATTCCACCTTATAGTATATGTTATTCTTTTGTTTCTTTTGCACCCTCCGACTCCGACTCTTCCAATAGGGCTTTTATAGCTTCGTCCAGATTCTCTTTAGTCAGAAGTCCCACAATACGCCCCACTTCTTTCCCGTCTACGTGCGCTATCAGAAGCGGTATTCCATCTACTTTTTTTGCTATGGCAAAGTCTTTGTCGTTATCAACATTCAGTTTGGCAAAGGTTACTTTTCCTTCATATTCCTCAGCAAGTTCTTCGAGTATAGGACCCATCTTGCGGCAAGGACCACACCAAGGAGCCCAAAAATCGACGATCACAATCCCCTCTTTTGTTGCTTCCGCAAAGGTCTTGGATGTTATATTGATGATTCCTTTTTTTTCTTTCTCTTTTTTCTCCTGCGCGCCTGCCTCTATCGTTGCGCCGAAGAATAATATTGCCATTGCACAGAATAATATAGCCTTGATTTTCATAATCTATAATTGTTCTTTTTCATTTGAAAGTCGAAAGATAAATAAAAAGATTATTCATTGCTATCCTCTTATTTAAGATTAACAAAGAAAAACTTTTGATGCAGTAAAAAGTATTGGCTCATATCCTTCTCCAATTGCGTGTCTATATAAGATACAAGTTTATTCCGGCTCCGGTTACATAATTGCCTCCACCAATCCTTGGTTGTTTATATCTAATCGGAATGAGGCGGTTTTTACGACGCGGTTTTTTTTCTTGTCCTTATATACGATCATATATTCATAATCACCCGAAACGGAGTAACCTTTTTCGCCCTTTCTGTCAGCCTTCACCGAAGCTGGTTTGAGTGTATAGGTTATTTCTTTGATTCGCTTATTGTTACGGTCGGCAATCAGTTCGTTGATAATGGCGTTGAATGCTTTGTCCTTTTTTCCAAGATAGTTGCTCAGGGTTGGCGATATGTGTTTGGTCTTAAGCTCGGTATATCTTTGCAAAGAAAATAGATAAGCTAATGTTTTCAGTTTAGCCTTCAATTTGTTCAACTCATCAGCGGAAACGATATCTGATTTTGCAGTGGTTGCAGCTGATTGCTCTTTCGCTATGGGTGGCTGTGGCGCAGGGGCGGCCGCTGTTTCCTTTTCCGTTTGCGCTGGTTGTGCTTGCTCTTTCACTACTTCTTCCGACTGATGGGATGTAGATAATTTCTCTTTAGCCTCAACGCTGAAACGACCTTCGGGATATTTGAGCAGGTATTTAGAATACGCTAACGACGAACCATCGTTTGTCGCGTCAGTCCAGCATTGCAAGTCTCCGTCTGTCCTTTTCAGGTAATTATAATAATATGCACTTCCTATGCCTACCGCCAGAAATAAGAATAGGGCTGTAATGAAAACTATCGGAGTCTTTGACGTCTTTTTATGAGGAGGGTGGGTACGCTTTTCTACCTGATAGACTTTTGTTTCGTTGGAGCTATTTGCTTTTTTGTGAGGTTCTTTCCCCTCTATCTCCTGATTTGTTTGGGCGGGGAGATCTTCTATGTATTGATATTGGGCAATGTCAATACAATCAGAGCAGAACTCTGCTTTTTCATCTTTTTTCTTACCGCATAGTGGACACAAATCATCACTCATGGTCTTTCCTTTTCCTGTGTCAGTCAACAAGAGATATTCTCTGTTCACATCTTATTTCTCGTATAACAAATATTTATCTCTTAAGGTTTTGTACTTTTCCAAATCTTCTTGCCAACTTTCTCTTATTTCGCTTTCCGATAACCCTTTAGCTATTTGTTCTCGAAGCCGTTTCGTCCCGGTAAGCATATCCATAAACTGTGTGGATGAATAGAACTTCAAAGGGCCATTCTCTTGCGATTTTTTATAAAACTCGATAATAAACCTCAATGTCAATCCACCCTCAAAGTCGTAGCTACGCAGATCGTAGCCATAACATTTAGTTCCCTTCAGCAGCGGATGGCGTGCGCCTTCGGTGCTCTGTGGCGTGAACGTGAATTCTCCATAACGGGGCGAATCGCCTCCAACCATCTGGAACGGATATTCCGTGCCTCTGCCTACACTGATGTTTGTGGCTTCGAAGAAACAAAGGGATGTATATAGCTTTATAGCTTGATCGTTCGGCAGATTGGGCGAGGGTTTTACCGGCAAGGAGTATGGCTGCCCATGCTTCCAGTTTTTCATCGGGATAACTCGCAATTTACATTTCATATCGTTGGCAAGCCATCCTTCTTCATTTACCATATTGCCAAGTTCGCCGAGAGTGAGCCCGTGCAGAATAGGGATAGGGTGCATCCCCACAAAGGACTTATGTTTAATTTCCAAAACCGGACCGTCTACATAGTCGTGAGGATTGGGGCGATCTAATATGAAGCATGTCTTGTCGTTTTCGGCACAAGCCTCTATTACATAGTGCATAGTGCTGATGTATGTGTAGAACCGTGCTCCCACGTCTTGTATGTCGAAGATGACAATATCAATCTCTTTCAACTGCTCTGCCGATGGCTTGTAATTTTTCCCATAGAGAGAAATTACGTTGATTCCCGTTTTTGCGTCTTTACCATCCACTATTTGCTCGCCGGCATCAGCAGTGCCTCTGAATCCGTGTTCGGGAGCAAAAATAACCTTCACGTCTATTCCTCTCGATATCAGAGTGTCTATCAAGGGTGTTTTGTTGCCGAGTATCGATGTTTGGTTTATAACCATCGCCACCTTTTGATTTTCGATCAAAGGCAATAAAATATCCAACCTGTCGGCGCCAAGTTGTAGATTCTGAGCGTTCAAAGTGTTTGTATAAAGAGCGAGAAAAATGAGTTGCGCAAAAAATAGAAACCTTTTCATCGATTTGAGTGTTTTATTACTACAAACATAAAGATTTTTATTCGAAAGGAGGTCGCATTATGGTAGATTCGACAGCAATCATATCAAAATATTACAAAAAAGATTCGGACTTGTATAATCTGTTGATTTCGCACAGCAGCGACGTTGCTCGCAAATCGGTGGAAATAGCAACAAGGCATCCCGAGTTGAAGGCGAACATTGAGTTTCTCGAAGAGGCTGCAATGTTGCACGATATAGGTATATTCCTTACCGATGCCCCTCTGATAGGCTGTAACGGCATATTCGACTACGTTTGTCATGGTTATCTTGGTCGCGAGATATTGGAGTTTAACGGCTTGCCCGAGCACGGTCTTGTTTGCGAGAGGCATACGGGGACGGGAATAGCGTTGAACGAAATACTGAAACAGAATCTGCCGTTGCCACACCGCGATATGTTGCCGATAAGCATCGAAGAGCAGATCATTTGTTTTGCCGATTGTTTTTTTTCTAAAACCCGTATAGGAGAGGAGAAGAGTGTTGACGATGTGAGGAAAGGTCTTAGTAAATTCGGGCAATCTTCTGTCGATAAATTCGATGATTGGTGCCAACGTTTTTTGTAGAATGATTTTTATCTGCAAGTAAAAATAGTAACTTTGCATCCTTAAAATTAAGATATTGAGGATACTGTTATGCAAAAACCATCGATACCGAAAGGAACAAGAGATTTTTCGCCCGAAGAAATGGCGAAGCGAAATTATATATTCGACACAATCAAAGAGGTTTACAGACTCTATGGTTTCCGTCAGATAGAGACGCCTGCTATGGAAAACCTGTCGACACTGATGGGCAAATATGGCGAAGAAGGCGATAAACTTCTCTTTAAAATATTGAATTCGGGAGATGTACTTTCTCATTTTTCTGAGGAAGAACTGACCGAGAAAAACTCTCTTAAGTTTGCAGGAAAAGCCTGTGAAAAAGGATTGCGTTACGACCTCACCGTGCCTTTTGCCCGCTATGTGGTAATGCACCGCAACGAAATCACATTTCCTTTCAAACGATTCCAGATACAACCCGTATGGCGTGCCGACCGTCCGCAAAAAGGACGTTATCGCGAATTTTTTCAGTGCGATGCCGATATCGTTGGTTCCGATTCGTTGATAAACGAGGTAGAGCTGATTCAGATTATCGACGAGGTGTTCTGTCGTTTTGGTATTCGTGTGTGTGTAAAGCTGAACAACCGCAAAATACTTTCGGGTATTGCCGAGGTTATCGGTCAGCCCGACAAGATTACGGATATCACTGTCGCCATCGACAAGTTAGACAAAATAGGCTTGGAGAAAGTGAACGAAGAACTTGCATCGAAGGGGATAGACCAGCAGGCTATCAGTCAATTGCAACCCATCATCTTGTTGCAGGGAACGAATGGAGAAAAATTGCAAACGCTGAAAACTGTTTTGGAGAAATCTGAAACAGGAATAAAGGGTGTAGAAGAAATCGAATTTATATTGAACAAGTTAGAGTTGAGTTCGTTGGACAACGAGTTGGAGCTCGATCTTACCCTTGCTCGCGGTTTGAGCTACTACACAGGGGCGATAATAGAAGTGAAAGCACTCGATGTGCAGATAGGTAGTATTACCGGGGGAGGGCGTTACGACAACCTGACGGGAATATTCGGGTTACCCGATGTGTCGGGTGTCGGCATCTCGTTTGGAGCAGATCGTATCTTCGATGTTCTCAATCAATTAGATCTTTATCCGAAAGATTCGATAAAGGGAACGCAGGTGTTATTTGTCAATTTCGGAGAGACAGAAGAGGTATACATTCTTCCCATTATAGCGAAAATGCGTAAAGCAGGAATTTGCACGGAGATATATCCCGAAGCCGCGAAAATGAAAAAGCAAATGTCGTATGCTGACGTCAACAAAATCCCTTATGTGGCTATCGTTGGCGAAAATGAGATGAAAGAAGGAAAACTGATGCTTAAAAATATGGACTCGGGAGAACAAAAACTTGTTTCTGTCGATGAATGTATAAATGTATTGTTAGGCTGATAATACGCAAATTAAGATAGATGGAGATTTGCTCCGATAGCTATTACCCATAATCTAAAAAATAGGAACTCCAATAAAACTTGACTTTATATATGGAAGTAAAGTTCAAGATTCTCTCCAGCCTTTAGATGGACAGCAAAGACTTACTACTTTATTTATTTTGCACTGGTATGCCGCCCTGAAACTAGATCACTCGAAACAAAAAGGAGTTTTTAGTGTTTTAGGCAAATTTACTTATGAGACAAGAGTTTCTTCTCGAGACTTTTGTAGAGCTCTTATTCAAAATCCTTTTGAGGTTTCGATTGAAGATGAGAATTTAAGTTCAAAAATTATAGATGCCTCGTGGTTCTTTCTAGTTTGGAAAAGTGATCCAACAATTTCAGCGATGCTCAGAACAATAGATGATATTCATAAATATTTTAAATCAATAGATAACTTATGGGATATACTTACAGAAAAAGAAAATCTTATAAGTTTCAATTATGTTGAACTAGAAAATATAGGATTGACTGATGATTTGTATATAAAGATGAATGCAAGAGGAAAACTTCTTTCTTCTTTTGAAAACTTCAAAGCAAGTTTTTTAAAAAAAATAACTGATAATAGATGGGAAAATCAGACTAATCTTGTTGAGACTTTTTTTTAAAAATTGATCCTCTTTGGACTGATACCTTTTGGAAGCGATTTAAACGAAATACTTCTGTAGATATGGCATTTGTTCGTTTTATATCACAATAGCGATGATTAGAGTCGCTCTATAGAAGCCAGAATATAGATTAGCTACTATTGAACGTATCCAAAGCAATCCTAACTTAGTTAGACCAGAGCATTTTTCTATGAATCAGGGGCTTATTACATATTTGATCGTGCTTACAACAATTTTAAAATGTTGTATAAGATTCACCAAATTGAAGCATACTTCGTTGTTCGGGCAAAGAAAAATCTGCAATACAAATCCACTAAATGGAAACGTAGACTTCCTAAGAATGTGCTTTCAGATGTGACAATAGAATTGATCGGTTTTTATCCCAAACAATATTATCCGGAGCAGTTTCGCCTTGTAAAAACTGGGATGAGGAACAAAAGAGAGAGTTCGTGTTCATTACCAATGCAATGCATATTTCCGCTCTTCAAGTAGCTGAACTTTACAAGAATCGATGGCAAGTAGAATTCTTTTTCAAATGGCTGAAGCAGCACCTCAAAATCAAAAAGTTTTAAGTGTATGGTACAACAACACTGTAGCATCATTATTTTTTGCTTTTATTATGAAGTTTGATGTTTTCATTTAAATTCGAGTTTCATTTTATAATATTCCAACCTCATAAGTTGGATGATCATATGTTGATAATATGGTTTTCAAGGCAAGAACTACCTTGAAAACCATAATCAATAATTAGTCCGCATGAGTACAACCAACATAGCCACAGCAAGACAAAGCAGTATCGGACGTTCTTTAGCGTCAAGAGGTACATGGAAGAGATCATCAAGGATAAGCAGCGGGCATCGTTCTATTTTCTTGAGTTCGGCTTCGAAGATACCCTTTGTCTTTGCCACTTTCAACGCTCCCATC